>JANYHW010000222.1 GCA_025358885.1 Cytophagales bacterium
CACGTTTGCATTCTGGTTGCTGTAGGGCTGCGTCTGTATCTCATTGTAGGTGGTGGCGCCCGTAGGTATTTTGATGATGGAGACCGGGTCCATGTAGCTGTAGCTTGCATTGCCGGTCACCGTCGGACGATAGCCGCTGCGCACGGTCTCCTTACGGAAGTCGGAAATGGCCACTTGTTGCTCCAGTTCTTTGATCCTGGGGAAATAGCCAATTGACTTTTGAATTAGGGATTTTAATTCTTCATCAACTGCATCCTGTGCCAATGAAGGCCGTACTATCAGAAAGATGAGTACAGCGAGTATCTTGATTTTTTTCATGAGTAAAATAATTAGTGGGCTGCTTCTGCGACCTTTTTTTGTGTGGCGGCGTCCGTCTTTTTCACCTTGAGCATGAGGATAAAAGGAGATGCTGCAATAAAGAAAATGCTGATGAGTAGAAATCCATCCAGGTAGCTCTGCATATAACTTTGCCGGGTTAAGGCGCCGTCAATGGCTCTGAGTGCGGCTTCATTGGCCAATAGGGGATTCATACCCCCGCTGATCAATCCTTGAGTCGATTGGGTGAGCCTTTGAGCAAATTCAGGATCCGCACCATCCAGGTTAGACACAAGGTCAGTACGGTGGATCCAGTACCGTGTATTGACATATGAATTCATGATGGCGATCCCGAAGGCTCCACCCAGCTGTCGAATCATATTAGTCAGAGAAATTCCGTAAGGAATTTCCTGAGGTTTCAATCCCACCACCGATTGGTTAATCAAAGGGACCGTGAGCATTGCTGTACCAAGGCCACGAAATATCTGAGGGATGATGAAGAATGAGTTTCCTACTTCTGGAGTGGCAAGCGACGCCGTATATCCGTGGAGGATGAAAAAGATGAATCCAAAGATTATGAATACGAGGGGAGGTACTCCGGCCTGGATGGACCGCCCGATGATAGGCATCACAAATATGGCAACAAGAGCGCCAGGCACTAGTCCAAGTCCAGCGTCCGTGGGCGTGAATCCCAGTACCCGCTGAACCATCACCGGAAAAATGAAAACAGAGCCAAACAAACCGAACCCGACAACAAACGTCAGGATATTGCTCGCCGCCAAGTTTCGCTCTTTCAGGATGCGCAGGTCGATAACCGGTGTCTTGGTAGTGAATTCCCACAACACAAAACCCACAATCGCGAGAAAAGCAACTGCAGAGAAAATGATGATCAATCGGGAATCAAACCAATCTTTGCCAGTGCCGGACTCCAACACATATTGTAATGCCCCAACGCCTGTGGCCAGCATGAGTATTCCGGGATAGTCAATTTTGATAGACTTACGGTCAATGGTGAGCTCCTCAGCCTTCTGCTCAACAAAGGTGTAGGTAAGGATTCCTGCCAGTATGCCAATAGGAATATTAATGGTGAAGATCAGGGGCCAGGAGTAATTGTCGATGATATGTCCGCCGAGGATAGGCCCAATCGTTGGGCCAACCACAATACCCATTCCGAATAAGGCCGATGCCATTGGACGTTTGGCAGGTTCAAATGTGTCGAATAGAATGGACTGAGAAGTGGAGAGCAAGGCGCCGCCACCAATACCTTGAATGAACCGGGCAATGACAAGGGTTGCGAGGTCGGGTGCATTTCCACACATCCATGATGAAAGGGTAAAGATTCCAATGGACGTGAGATAGTAGTTCTTTCTACCGAAGTAACGGGCCAGGAAGCCCGTCATGGGTATGATGATTACGTTGGCTATGGCATAAGCGGTGATTACCCACGATGTATCCTCTATGGTGGCACCTAGGTTTCCGCTGATCTGTGCCAAGGCCACATTGACGATGGACACGTCAATCAATTCCATGATCGCCGCTGTGATAACGGTTATAACGATGATGGCTTTTTTCAGCTCCATACTAGTTCACCCTGACTTCCGCCGTAAGGCTCAAGCCGCCACGCAGAATGGATTTGTACTCCTTTAGATTTTGGATTTCAATTTTCACTGGCACACGTTGCGTTATTTTCACAAAGTTGCCGGTGGAATTATCGGGAGGAAGCAAAGCGAACTTGGCTCCCGTAGCCTCACTCATGCTGGTGACCTTTCCTTTGATTTCAAGGGAAGGATATCCATCCAGTTCTATGTTGACGTCCTGACCTTCCTTCATTTTTGTGAGTTGGGTCTCTTTAAAATTTGCGACGATCCAGAAATCTTCACTGTTGATAATGGTAAAGAGAGTCTGGCCAGGCTGAACATATTGCCCTTTGTCGATTGATTTCCTCCCGATTTTGCCGGAAGCGGGGGCATAGATCCTCGTAAAAGACAGTCTGAGTTTTGCCTGGTCGACGAGGGCTTTCCGTGTTTCTATTTGTGCTTGTGCCCGTTGGATCTGTGCCTTTGCTGTGTTGATTTGTGCCTGGGCAGATCCCACCTGGTCCTGACTCGAGTTGAATTGCTTTTGATTGATGAGCAGGTTGGATTTTGAATCGTCCAATTGTTTCGTGGTAATGGATCCATCCTGAAACTGAGCCTGATCGCGTGAAAGATCGGCTTGAGATTTTTCCAATCGAGCCTTCTGAACTTCCAGGTTGGATTTGGACAGTAGCAAACTTTTCTCGGCATTCATTAAGCCAGCGCCTGCGTTTTCAAGATCCGCCTCTGCAGACTTTTCGTCGGCTTCAGCCTGGCGTAGGGCTATTTGGAGTTCCCGATCATCTATCACCAAAAGCAATTGCCCGGCAACCACTTCTCCATAATCCTTGATCGCGAGGGAATCAACATAACCGGCTACTCTTGCCAGCACGGGCAAGTTGGTAGTTTCTACGCTGGCGTTGTCGGTACTTTCATAGTGACGGCTGTGCAGCCAACTCCGGATGCCGACAAAGAGGACAGTGGCGACAATCAGTCCAACAATAATAGGGGCCGGACTGATTTTCTTTCTTGGTTTTTCCTGGGTTTCCATAAGAATACTTGTACGGACAAAAGTAAACCCGGTTGACCATGTAGTCAACTAAATTGACTAATTATTTTTTTGTTTATCTTTGCCCCATGAAATCGATTGAAAAGGAAATGGAACACCTCCGCCAATACCGGCTGCGGAGCTGGGCCAAGCTCATCAGCCGACTCAAGAGGCAGGTGGATGAATACATTGAGGGGGAGCTGGTTTCACGGGGCTATGGACATTTCAAACTGGGTTATATGCCCCTGCTGATGAACATTGATCCTGAGGGAGTAACCAATACCGAACTTTCGAAAAGGGCTTGGGTTTCAAAACAAGCCATGAGCAAGATTGTTCTTGAACTCAATGAACTAAAATACATACATACAACTCGAATTGACCGCGACGGTCGAAGCAGCATGATCACCCTCACAGACAAGGGGAAAAGATTTGTGGTGGAGGCAAAGCACTGCATGATTGATCTGTCGGATGAATATCGCAGCGAGGTGGGGACCGACAACTTTGAGAAGCTCCTGGATATGCTCTTGAAAATTATCAAGTATAACGAGGATCGTAAGGCAGGTAATATTAAGTCCACACGGAAAGAAAAGAAGAAGTAGCGAGTATAGACCCGGGGGGATGTGGGCAGCGATTGACCTTGGGATAATCCCTGTTCGAATTCATTATTTATTTATCTTTGGAGCCTTAAATACCGAATGCATGCCCGGAAGTGAGCTTTTTGGAAAGGAAGAGAAGAAGGAAATTGATGATGTGCTGGAAACGGGCATCCTTTTTCGATATAATCACGAAGCGCAGCGGAAGAATATTTGGAAAGCGCGCGATTTTGAGAACGAGGTGAAGAAGATGACAGGAGCAAAGTATGCTCATGCGGTATCCAGCGGATCCACAGCCGTATCGTGTGCCCTTGCCGCAGCCGGTATTGGTGCTGGTGATGAAGTAATCGTTCCGCCTTTTACCTACATCGCATCGGTTGAAGCTGTAATTTTCTCCGGAGGGATCCCAGTATTTGCGGAAATCGATGAAACACTTTGCCTGAGTGCAGAAGGAATAAAGAAGGTCATAACTCCTAGAACGAAAGCCGTTATGCTGGTTCACATGTGCGGCCAAATGGCCAGCATGGATTCGATTTTGAAAGTAGTGAAAGAATACAACCTGGTCTTGATTGAAGATGCCGGACAAGCATTTGGGTCTTCATACCAAGGTACGTCCGTTGGACTCTTCGGAAAAACAGGATGCTACTCGTTTGATTTCTTCAAGATCGCTACTGCCGGTGAAGGGGGTGTCTTTGTCACCAACGATGAGCAGTGCTACACCTTGGCAGATAGCTTCAGCGACCATGGTCACGACCACTTGGGTGCGAACAGGGGCATGGAACAGCACCCCGTGCTGGGCTTTAACTTTCGCATCAGTGAATTGCACGCTGCGGTCGGGGCGGCCCAAACAAGAAAAGTTCCTCAGATTCGGAGTATCAATCGCCAGCACAAGCAATTGCTGATGGACCGATTGAAGAATGTCCCCGGAGTTTCCTTCGCAGACATTCCAGACTCTTCCGGAGATTCGGCAACGTTCCTGAACATGCTGCTCCCGGACACCGAATCGGCAGGCAAGGTGGTAGAGGAGTTTGCAAAGCAAGGTGTAACCGGTTTCAACTACTGGTATACCAACATGTATCATTTTATCAACCAATGGGGTCATCTGAAGAGCCTGAAGGCAGCCGCTCCGTTGCCTGTTCATCACTATCCGAAGCCTCAGGACTACAACAAGCTTCATCTTCCAAAATCACAAGAAGTAGTGGGAAGGCTTATTTCATTCGGCATACGGTGTACATGGACAGAATCAGAAGTCAGCGCCTTAGCCGATAAAATCAAGACGTCAGTAAAGAAAAGCGTCGACGTAAAAGCATATGCATAAGAATTTCAAGGGAGTCGAGAAAACGGTTTTTGGAAGGGGGAGTTTTTCTCAGTTGAAAGAGATCGTGGAGGAACGACGATCAGAGAATGATGGATTCATTCTTTATATCGTGGATAATTACTTCAAGGGGAAAGACCTTGAGAAAAGAATTCCTGCAGGTCCAAAAGATATCGTGACCTTCATGGATGTCGATCCGGAAGAACCTACTACTCAGCAGGTGGACGAGCTTCGTGATGGCATCAAGAACTCGAAAGGGATACCGGCCGCGGTAGTGGCTATTGGAGGAGGAAGTATCATGGACCTCGCAAAGGCCGTTTCATTAATGTTCACCAACGAGGGATCATCCGTAAAATACCAGGGATTGAACCTTATTACGAAACCGGGAGTCTATCACATTGGTGTCCCTACCATTTCCGGCACGGGCGCAGAGGTCTCAATGACAGCTGTCCTTACCGGTCCGGAAAAGAAGCTTGGACTCAAATGTGAGTGGACGGTGTTCAACCAGATCGTTCTCGATCCGGAGCTCATCGCTAGCGTTCCTCGTGACAAATGGTTTTATACAGGGATGGATACTTATATCCATTGCATTGAATCACGCGATGGGATTCTGAACAATACCTACAGCACCGCTTATGGAGAGCAATCCCTGGCCCTTTGCCGCGATATTTATTTGGGAGAGAAATCAGGCCAAACTAAAGAGAACGATGAAAAGCTGATGGTTACTTCGATGATGGGAGGCCTAAGCCTTACCTACTCTGAAGTGGGCATTGTCCATGCAATGTCCTATGGTCTTTCCAAAATCCTTGGAGAAAAGCACTGTTATGCCAACTGCATTGCCTTTCAGCATCTGGGTGACTACTACCCTGAGGGGGTTGCTGAATTCAAGGAGATGGTCCGCAAGCACAAAATCAACTTACCCACCGGATTGTCAAAGAAATGGAGTGAAGAAACGATTTCAGCCATGGCCAATGTTTCCATCCGGCTTGAACACATGTGGAATCATGCTATCGGAACTGATTGGAAAACAAAGGTTAACGTTGATACAGTAAAAGATTTATTCAGGAGACTCTAATACTACTGCTATGAAGAAGAAGATTGTTAAAGTGGGAAATATCTCATGCGGGACTGAAGACCTTTTTCTGATCTCCGGGCCCTGCGTGATTGAAGATGAATTGATCATGATGAAGACAGCGGAGAAACTAAAAGAAGTTTCAGAAAGGCTGCACATACCCATTATTTATAAGTCCTCTTTTCAAAAGGATAACCGAAGCTCAGTCAAGTACTACGATGGCCCGGGCCTTGAAAAGGGAGTCAAGATGCTGGCGAAGATCAAGGAACAGTTTGGATTTCCCCTATTGACCGACATTCATTATCCCGACCAGGCGAAGGCAGCAGGAGAGGTGGTGGATGTACTTCAAATCCCGGCTTACCTGTGCATGCAGACGACTCTTGTGGTAGCAGCTGCCAAGACCGGACGGGTAGTAAATGTGAAGCATGGTCAGTTCTTGTCTCCTGATAACATGAAGCATCCTGTTCATAAGATCGAGGAGGCGGGCAACGATAAGATTATTCTTACCGAGCGTGGGTATACTTTTGGATACAATGACCTTGTGGTCGATCCCCGGAGTTTTTACCACCTCAACGCCATTGGGTACCCGGTTGTATTTGACATCACCCACAGCATTCGCAAGTATGGAATTCCCAGCGCCGACGCCAAGGGGGGAGCCCGTGAGTTCCTGCCTGTTCTCTCGAGGGCTGGCGTCGCCGCAGGTGTTGATGGTGTCTTTATTGAAACCCATCCTGAACCGGAAAAAGCGTTGTGCGATGCAGCCAGCCAATTGTGTGTATATGACCTTGAAGAATTCTTAAAACCAATTTTGGAAATTCATGCAGTTGAAGTAAAGTACCGACAGAAACAACTTGTACTAGCCTAACCCAACTTATATCATGGAATTATACCTCGATTCAGCGGACCTCAAAGAAATAGAAGAAGCATTTAAGCTGGGCTTCCTGGATGGCCTTACTACCACTCCCACCTTTATGCACCGGGGAGGAGTCACCGATGTGGATTCCCTCATTGTGAAACTCAGCAAGATGGTCCCCGTGCTTCAAATCGAGGCTTTGGGCAATACCGCGGAAGAAGTGGTGAAGGAAGCCCATCGACAACTAAAGCTTGGTCTGGATCCGAAGAAAACAGTCTTCAAGATTCCAGTTTCACTTGAAGGGGTGCGGGCATGCAAGCTCTTGCGTGATGAGAACCTCCTGGTGAACGTGCACCTGGTATATACCCTTCAGCAGGCCTATATGGCAATGAAGGCCGGTGCAAGTTATGTTTGTCCATTGGTCGGTCGCCTTCAGGATCAGGGACATGATGCCCTTGATCTTGTTTCACAATGCGTGTTTGCTGTTGACCATTATGGTTACAATACCAAGATCATGTTTTCTTCCGTCCGGAATGCGGAACACATCCGCAATGCCATCAGTACGGGTGTGCACACAATTACCGCCCCTTGGAAGATTATGAAAGGTCTCACGGATAACAACTTGACGACCCTGGGTACTGAACAATTCATTGAACATACCCGTCTGGTGACTATGCGTGTTCGTGATGTTATCAGCCCGATTAATCCGGTGGTAAATATTAATACAGGACTAACGGAAGCGCTCGTGAAGATGACTGAGTATGGCTTTGGTGCCATTACCCTCACAGACAATGACGGCAATGTGAAAGGTATATTCACGGACGGCGACATGAGAAGGGCTTTGCAGAAAGATGGTCAGGAAACCCTGAAGAAGAGAATGTCTGATTTCAAATACGGTCAACCGCTGTCGGTGCAACAGAACGATCCCTTGACGGCGGCCAATGATATCTTCAAGCAGAAGCATATCGACACCATTCTTGTATTAGATGGCACGAAACCGGTTGGGATGATTGACATTCAGGATCTGGCGTCGTGAGCGAAAGCATCATAAAGCTGTTTGAGAAAGAAGGAGGGGAGTTCGGTTCTCCTCCTTCTGTATTTATTGATAAGCTCCGCAAGATCAAAGCCATTCTTTTTGACTGGGATGGTGTATTCAATGATGGCAAGAAAAAGGGAAACGAAGGGAGTATTTTCTCCGAAGTAGATGCGATGGGTACAAACATGCTCCGATATGCGCTGTGGCAAATTCATGGAAATGTACCCGTAACAGCGATTATAACTGGCGAACAAAATCCATTAGCCCTTCACCTTGGCCGTCGGGAGCGCTTTCACGTTGTTTATTCAGGATCAAAGAACAAGAGTGAAGTCTTTGCATCCTTTTGCAAAGAACACCAGTACCAGCCACACGAAGTCCTTTTCTTCTTTGACGATGTGCTGGACCTTGAGGTGGCCCGTCAATGTGGTATCCGTATTATGATCGGACGCAAGAGTAGCCTGATGTTAACAAGGTTTGTTAAGGCTGAGGGCTTGGCTGACTATATTACCAGTAACGACGGAGGCCACCACGGTTTGCGCGAAGGTACTGAGCTGGTCATTGGACTCCTTAATCAGTTTGAGAATTTTGTAAAGAACCGGATGACTTTTTCTAAAGACTACCAGACTTATTTGGCTCAGCGAAAATTAATTGAAACGAGCCATGTTGAAATTAGCAACTAAGGGCTACCAAGTCACATACTAGCCAGATCGGGAATTGTTTTTGTATGGGCCAGGGCCGAGAAAATTTCTGCACTAGCCCTTGCAGTTCTTTCTTTAGTAACCAGATCACATTCATACAACCCAAATCGCTTGGTTGGTCCCAGATGCCATTCAAAATTATCCCAGGAACTCCACCAGTAATATCCACGGATCTCAATGCCAGCCGCGATCGCGCCGTGAACAATCCGTGCATACTCAATAATTGCTTGTTGTCGCAAGACATCGCTCTCATCGCAAATGCCATTTTCCGTAATGATAATGGGCTTCTTGTATTTCTTCCAGTACCGATCAAGGCATGTTCTCAATCCCTCAGGATGATATTCCCAGATATCATCATGCGCCATGCCGTAATGTTGGATCTTATCCGGTGTATCCAGGTGGGTTATCGGGAAAGGGTCGTAAGACATTCGGGCATAGTAGCTCATCCCAAAAAAGTCAGCTTTCTTAAACAAGCCAGGAACATAGTCCATGAACCACCAGTCTGAAATGAATGCTGGTACTTTTCCTACAAAGTTCTCTGAATCAAAAATCACCGCATTGTGCGAGATGCCAACCGGGTGTTGCGGATAGGTTGACTTGATGATATCATACATTTTTCCGTGCTCCGCGCCCAGATTCCTCACCACCCCGAGGGCCTTCAGTGGATTGGTGCGAAATGGCGGAAAAAAGCCCGTAAGCCAGCCATTGGTTACGTATACGTTAGGCTCATTAAAAGTATTCCATTGGCTAACGTATTCCCCGAAAGTATCAACGACTTTTTTTCCAAAGTCCAGCCAAAATTCAATGTTGCCTTCCCTTTCCCAACCGCCAAGGCTCGTAAACCAGGTGGGATTGGTGAAGTGATGAAGGACCATCATGATCTGTACACCCCTCTTTTGCAAATCCTTCAGGAATTCAGTGTATTCTCCTACCGCCGCTTTGTCCAGTTCTAGTTTGGGCCCTCGTTGTAGCTTACTCCAGGAGAGACTCATCCTGTAAGCCGGAGCAAGCGAGGCTATGATTTGTGCATCTTCTGTCAGGCGCAGTTCGTGATCGGTAGTTCGCTCGAAGACATGTCCATCCCTGGATGTCGATCCCTGCCAGTCATGTTCGAATGCGGTTTCAATTTGTGTGGCTGCCGTGCTGGTGCCAAAAATAAAATCAGAAGGAAAGCTAAGCGACAGCTTACTCATTACCCCCCTGATTCAAGTGTTTGTTTGCGGGGATCTTCAAGCCAAGGCGGTTGGGGGCTTGATGTGCCAAGGCAGATTGCGCATTCTCCCATGCCTTCCAATGCCGCCGAAGTTCTTTAAGGTCCTCGTCTATACAAGGATACTGTGCTGACCTGGGAATGGACGGGAACTTGCCTTGTGCGAGATTATAGGTACCATAGGCGCCGGTCCATTCAAAGTGCCCGGGATCAAAAAGTTGCCTCCATCTTCCGCCCCAACGAAGTCCAAGTCGCTCACCAATGGGTCCTATTTTTTTCCATAATTTGATATTGTGCCACTGGGGAACGGAATCAATAACGGGAACGATGTCGATAGCCAGACCATATTGATGGTTTGAATATCCTCCGCGCGTCCGGGTATATCTTCTTCCCATCGATTTATATTCATTTTGCTTTGTAGGTGTGCGATAGGTCTCCACGATGGCTACTTCAATCCCCTTAGCGCGACATTGTCGAATAAGTTCCAACACCTTGTCGCGGAAGTAGGGATGGAGTGACTGCAGATCAGCGATCATTGGAATATTTCCCCGATCCTTACCGAACGAAAAATTTTCCACAAGCTCCCATTGCTTCCAGCTTGCAACAGTGTCGTCTTCAGATTCCCACGACCGTACAGGAATTGGCTGAGAAAAATGCTGAAGGAGCAGGGTTCTCGCTTCTACCTCAGCAACGGAAAAGGGAGCAGAGGATGTCTGCGCCTTTGAAGTAAAAAATGATAAGCAAACGATTGAAAAAATGGAAATTCTCACCATAGCTCAAAAAATCCAATGCAAAAATAGGAAAACTTCTGCAATTCGTAGTCGTTCGTTCTCCGCCGACATCGACAAAAGCCCAATTCGCCAGATCACCATATAATTTAACGTTTGCATAGATTGCATTCAAAACATCCAGTTCAATCATTGTTCAATGAATGCGGAGGAACAAACCCGACAGCTGACAGCCTACTTCAGTCAGTTTATCACCGACCACAAGAAAGAATTCATAGAACGGGTTTTGAATTACCGCACGCGGTATATCACGGTAGTATTGGAGGATATTTATCAATCACAAAATGCAAGCGCCGTTGTACGAACATGCGAATGTATGGGTCTGCAGAATATTCACATTATTGAAACCAACAGCCAGTGGTCGACCAACAAGCAGGTGCTGAAAGGATCTAATAAATGGCTGGATATTATCCGGTACCGGCAAAAAGATGCAAATAACGCTGCAGAATGTTTTCATGCATTGAAAGCACAAGGGTATCGGATCGCAGCCACAGATCCTTCTCCTGATGGTGTTGCCATAGGTGAAATCCCCCTCGATCAACCACTGGCCATTGTGATGGGCAACGAGCGCCATGGTACTTCTCCCTTTGCTCTGGATAATGCCGACTTGAAAGTCCATATTCCCATGGTTGGATTTACCGAGAGTCTCAACATATCGGTAAGCGCCGCTATTTGCATGAATTCAATTGTCTCAAGACTTCATCAAACAGATCTTCCATGGAATTTGAAACAAGAAGAGAAAGACCATCTTCGCCTGGAATGGTACAAAAAAGTGGTACGGCGTTCTGAATTGCTTGAACGCGAGTATCTGCGATCAATTCAGTAGTTTTGTATGGCTTTAATCATTGCAAATGTCACTCTGGGGAAAGGCATGGCGGGTAGGGATATCAATACTGATCGTGTGTGTATGCCTCATCTTCATGGGCAATTGGTGGGTGGTGGAAAGCACATCGGGTAATATTTTTTCGGATTACAATCTGTTACCAAACAATCCCGTAGGACTGGTTTTGGGTACGAGCAGCAGACTCTCCAACGGTTCTCCTAACACATTCTTCGACAACCGGATGGAAACTGCAGCCGAGCTTTATCGTCTCGGGAAAATCAGCCACATCATCGTGAGTGGTGATAACAGGACAAAGTTCTATAATGAACCCATGGAAATGAAGAAGGCACTTATCAAGTTGGGAGTACCGGATTCTGTCATCACCCTGGATTATGCCGGGTTGAGAACTCTGGACTCGGTGATCCGAAGCAAGGAAATATTTGGTCAGAACCACATTACCATCATCACGCAATCCTTTCATTCTTATCGAGCTCTTTTTATCAGCCAATATTACAACATCGATGCTGTGGCACTGGTGATAAATGAGCCTGAGCAAAGTCCTTCACTAAAGGTCCATGTCAGGGAGTACTTTGCGCGGGCAAAGGCGATACTTGACTTATACATTCTGAAGACACCTCCGCGTCATTTGGGTGAGAAGGAACCCATTGAAATCTGAGCTGTACTTTCCCTTTTTGCGCAATGTATGTGAGGAATTTGTTTCTTTCCCCTCCACGCTTACGCTCCCGGGTTGTCTTATTTGGACTATCCAAGTATTAGCCTGCTTGGATCTTCTTTACCGTGCTTTTTCTGCTCTAAGGCAATGGGTTTTACTAGGTAAACCATGCCTATAGCAGTTTTTGGGATTGCTCGTTTGACGGTGGTTGATATTTCGAAGTCTTCGCATATTTTTACGCGAAATTTACCGTAAACCGTCTTCGTTGGCCATTATCATTCCCTTTCTCTTCCGGGTTCTATTGCTTTGCTTTCTCTTTCCTGTGCTCGCGGCTGCACAAGAAATCATAGTAAAGGGCAAGGTAACAGATGCAGGCTCAGGGGACCCAATTCCTTTCGTCAATGTGTTATTCAAAGGAACAGGTACAGGCGCCACGACAGACTTTGATGGTAATTTTTTGATCAGAACGACCAAATCTGCGGATTCAATAGTGGCCAGTTATATCGGCTACAAGACCAAGACCAAAGCGATCAAAAAAGGTGCAGAACCGATGAACTTCCAGCTTGAAGAGGATATCACCCACTTGCAGGAAGTGACGGTAAAAGCGGGCGAGAATCCTGCCTTTGCGGTCTTGCGGGGAGTGGTGAATAACAAGGACCGCAATGACAAACGAAACCTGTATGCCTATGAGTTTGACGTCTATACCAAGACGGAAGTAGACATCGACAACATTTCTGATAAACTGCGTCAGAAAAAAGTAATGAAGAAAATTTCCCAGGTCCTTGACAGCATGGACCAGGTAGTCGGCGAAGATGGCAAACCCCTGCTTCCCTTGTTTATCACCGAGATTGTCTCAAAACTTTCCTACCGAAACGCACCACCCATCAAGACCGAGCATATTATTAAATCCAAAGTCAGCGGTGTGGGATTGGACGATGGATCCATGGTAACGCAACTGGTTGGCTCCACATTCCAGGAGTATAACTTTTATCAAAATTGGATTACCATTGTTAATAAGAATTTTGTTTCCCCCATTGCAGATGGCTGGAGGTTGTATTACGACTATGATCTCGTGGATAGCGTGTATGTGGGAGATGATTTTTGCTACAGGCTTGATTTCTTTCCAAAGAATCCTCTTGAGTTGGCCTTCACGGGTTCCATGTGGATCACCAGGGAGAATTATGCTTTAAAGCAAATTGATGCCTCCATCAACAAGGGGGCCAATGTAAATTTTATTGACAAAATCAGGATCCAGCAAGAGTTGACACGAACCCCTGCGGGTCCCTGGTTGCCAGTGAAGAACCGGGTCCTGGTGAATATCAGCGAGATCAGCAAGAACTCAGCCGGACTCCTTGGAAAATTCTACACCAGCAATAAAAACTTCATCATCAACAAACCTCATCATTCCCTCTTCTATGACAAACCGATACATGTCGCCGAGGATGCGCAGCAAACGGAAAGCGAAAAATACTGGGACTCCCTCCGGCATGAACCTTTGAGCGCTACAGAAAAGAATGTGTACAGGATGATCGACACCCTGAAACACATTCCCATGGTGAAAACCTATACTGAAGTATTCAAAGCGGTCGTCGATGGATATTATGACCTGGGGAGCATCGAAGTTGGACCCTACCTGCGGACCATTGCCTGGAATACAGTGGAAGGCGTTCGTATTCAAGGTGGTTTTAAAACCAACATGCACTTCAGCAAGAAGATCATGTACAGCGGATATGCTGCCTATGGCTTTGAGGATACAAGGGTCAAGTTTTCTCTGCAGGCTCAGCGAATATTTTCCAGGAATCATTGGACCACCATGACCTTCCGCGTGCGCAGGGACGTAATCCGGCTCGGAGTGGATGAGGAGGCGCTAGTATATAATCCCCTGTTTCTTACCGCGGCAAGATGGGGTCAGTTTCGAAGGGCCTACTACTTCGATGAATTGTATGCCGGCTTCCAACGTGAATTCCTTAGGGGCCTTTCGCAGCGCGTCGCCTTTCGGACCTACAATTTTGACCCAACCTACCCATTCGGATACCATAGAAATGTTGTTGACCTCAATCCTCCGATCTACCAGCAATTCACAACAGCGGAACTTCAGTTTGAAACCCGTTATGCACGCGACGAAACATTTCTACAAAATGGCAATGAGCGAGTCAGCCTTGGCCTGAAGAAGTGGCCTGCTATCACTTTCAGGTATACCCGCGGCATTCAGGGGGTTCTGGGGAGCGATTATTCCTATGATAAATATCGACTTACAATTGATAAAAGGGTACGGATGGGCTTTTTGGGCGTGGGATTAATTTCCCTTTCGGGAGAGATCATTCCCAGCGCCTTGCCATATCCATTGCTGACGGTGCATTTGGGGAATCAATCTCCCATCTATTCACAGTTTACATATAACCTTATGAATTTCGGGGAATTCGTAAGTGACGAATCAGTCTCACTTCGCTATCGTCAATTCTTTGAGGGATTGTTTGTGAACCGCATTCCGTTGATGAACAAATTGAAATGGCGGTTGGTGGGCACAGCGAATGTCATCTATGGCGGGCTTAGCAGGGCAAATCGTCGGCTGATTGCAGTATACACGCCAAGGGGAGACCCTGCACTTCGAACGGGGTATTTTACCAATGGAATACCGTATGTTGAACTTGGCTATGGCGTGGAGAACATCTTCAAGTTCTTTAGGGTTGACTTCGTGCATCGCATGACCTATTTAAACAATCCCGATGCTAGGCGTTTCGGCATTCTCTTTACGGCACAGTTCAAACTTTAGACCTGGCCTTTAGCTCTTGTCAAACGGGTGCATTACGCCGAAGCGGTAAAAGTTGCATATTTGCATCCTGAAATTTTAACCGTAATGAGTGAAGTAAAGATTACGCTCCCCGATGGTTCAGCAAGAAACTACCCGGCCGGAGTTACCGGAATGGCCATCGCCCAAAGCATTAGTGAAGGGTTGGCGCGCAATGCACTTTCTATTGAAGTCAATGGGGAGATTTGGGATTTAAGTCGGCAGATTGGAAAGGATGCTGCCATCAGGATTTTCACCTGGAATGACAAGGGTGGGAAGTATGCATTTTGGCATTCGTCCGCACACCTCTTTGCTGAAGCACTGGAGGCACTCTATCCGGGTGTGAAATTTGGAATTGGACCTCCCATTGAAAACGGATTTTACTATGATGTTGACCTGGGTGATAAGACCTTCGGCGATGACGATCTTGCAAAAGTCGAATCCAAGATGACCGAACTTGCGCGGAAGAACAGCGTGTTCATTCGTAGGGACATTTCAAAGGCCGATGCCCTGGAATTCTTCAAAAAGAAAGGCGATCCGTATAAACTGGAATTGCTTCAAGACCTGGCTGATGGTTCAATCACCTTCTATGAGCAAGGCAATTTTACCGATCTCTGCCGAGGACCTCATATTCCCAACACTGGTTTTATCAAGGCGATCAAGCTTCTCAATGTGGCTGGTGCCTATTGGCGCGGTGATGAGAAAAACAAAATGTTGACGCGTGTTTACGGCATTACTTTCCCAAAGCAAAAGGAACTCGACGAATACCTGCACATGTTGGAGGAAGCCAAAAAGCGCGATCACCGCAAGCTGGGAAAAGAGCTTGAGCTTTTTGCATTTTCCGAAAAGGTGGGAATGGGTTTGCCGTTGTGGCTCCCCAAAGGTACTGTTTTGCGAGAGCGCCTTGAACAGTTCATGCGAAAGGCCCAGATCAAGGCAGGCTATGACCCTGTAGTGACACCTCATATCGGAAGCAAAGCATTGTACGTTACCTCAGGTCATTACGAAAAATATGGTAAAGATTCTTTTCAGCCAATCCACACTCCGGATGCAACTGAGGAGTTCTTGCTCAAGCCGATGAATTGTCCTCATCATTGTGAGATATATAAAGTAAGACCAAGGTCCTATAAAGATTTGCCTATTAGGTTGGCAGAGTTTGGTACGGTCTATCGTTACGAGCAAAGCGGTGAACTTCATGGTCTCACCAGGGTGAGAGGATTTACACAAGACGATGCCCATATTTTCTGCCGTCCGGACCAGGTCAAGGAAGAATTCATTAAGGTAATTGACCTTGTATTGCATGTGTTCAAATCACTCGGCTTTGATAATTACACTGCCCAGGTTTCCTTGCGGGATCCTGCGGACAAGAAGAAGTACATTGGAGATGACGAACTGTGGGATCTAGCAGAGAAAGAGATACAGGAAGCCGCAGATGAGCGTGGCCTCAAGACAGTTGCTGTGATTGGCGAAGCAGCGTTCTATGGCCCGAAGTTGGATTTCATGGTAAAAGATGCTTTGGGAAGAAGTTGGCAGCTCGGGACTATTCAAGTTGACTATCAACTACCCAAGCGTTTTGAATTGGAATACGTTGGCGCCGACAACCAAAAACACCAACCAGTAATGATACACCGCGCCCCATTTGGCTCCCTTGAGAGATTCATTGCCGTGCTCATTGAACACTGTGCGGGTAATTTTCCAATCTGGCTTTCCCCGGAGCAGGTGGCGGTGCTCCCCATTTCGGAGCGATTTAATGATTATGCCAGCAAGGTGATCCAGGAACTAAAGAATCAGGATATCCGGGGATACCTGGATGATCGTGATGAAAAAATTGGTCGTAAAATTAGGGACGCTGAAGTAAAGAAAGTGCCTTATATGCTGGTGGTGGGAGAGAAGGAAGTTGCTGACAACCAAGTTTCAGTCCGCAGGCATGGTATGGGCGACCAGGGTTCGGTTCTGCTTCAGGCATTTGTAGACCAGTTCCTGGCAGACAACTCTATGCCTGAATCGGCCTGAAATATTAAAATTTTGACGTTTCCACGTGGAAAAATTGAAAATATGGTGATATTTGCGCCCTGTTTACAAAAAAGGCAGATTTGACGTTAAACTTAAACCCAACGAGTGGCATTTATTCCTGGCAGTAACCGTCCGCGTCCCTATAGCAGGGGCTTTCGTCCGAGAGTTGTAGAAGAACCGTACCGCGTAAATGAGCGCATTACGTCCCCCCGCGTGAGGGTGGTAGGAGAGAATATTAAGGTTGATGTCTACCCCATACAGGTGGCTATCAAACTTGCACAGGATCAGGGTTTGGACTTGGTGGAGATATCGCCAAATGCGGATCCTCCTGTCTGTAAGGTGATTGACTACTCGAAGTTTAAGTACGAACAGAAGAAGAAACAGAAGGAAATCAAGTCGAATGCCCAAAAGACGGTAGTAAAAGAGATTCGTTTTGGGCCTAATACGGATGAACATGACTTCAATTTTAAGGTGAAGCATGCCATCAATTTCCTTAAGGAGGGTGCCAAAGTGAAGTCTTACGTCCACTTCGCCGGGCGGTCGATTGTGTATAAGGAACGAGGTGAGATTCTGCTGCTGAAATTTGCGCAGGCGCTGGAAGAAGTTGGAAAAGTAGAACAACTTCCCAAACTAGAAGGTAAGAGGATGTATATGATGGTTGCCCCTAAACCGGGCGTAAGTAAAAAATAGAGTAAGAGTTTATTGATACTACAACAATGCCAAAAGCAAAAACAAAGTCAGGAGCGAAAAAGCGCTTCAAAGTAACAGGAAGCGGTAAGATTAAACGCAAGCACGCGTACAAGAGACATATCCTTACCAAGAAAGGTACTAAGCAAAAAAGAAGGCTGAGCCACGCGTCGGTTGTCAAGAAGGTTGATGAGCGCAACGTGAAATTCATGCTTCCCTATGCTTGATATCCGGTCATCCCGATAGCTATCGGGGACACGGATGGTTTTCTAATGTTTAACCCGGTGTCTGGCTACTAAGATCCAACTCATATCCCGATAGCTATCGGGATTGGACGCCAACCACCAAAAAATTAAAAACAATGCCACGTTCAGTAAATCACGTTGCATCCCGCGCCAAGCGCAAGAGGGTGCTCAAACTTGCCAAAGGTTTCTTTGGAAGAAAGAAGAATGTTTGGACAGTCGCCAAGAACGCTGTCGAAAAAGGTTTGGTTTACGCCTACCGTGACCGCAAGGCCAAGAAACGCGACTTCCGCGGTCTTTGGATTCAGCGTATTAATGCAGGTGCCAGACTCCATGGAATGTCTTATTCCGAGTTGATGGGAAAACTGAAGAAGGCAGGGATCGACCTGAACCGCAAAGTGCTTGCTGATCTGGCCATGAATCACCCGGAAGCTTTCACGGAAATTGTGAACAAAGTAAAATAATATGAAGGGGGCGAAAGCCCCTTTTTTTTTGCTTTAGGCAAGCGTAATAAAAATTGACGCATTTCAGGCAAATGATCTTCTGTACCGAATGACACGCTCGAAGAAAATATTTACGGCAGCCGCGATTTTCTTTTTCGCTTTTCTGATTTGGCTCATCATTGATATCAGCCGCAAAACTACCTTTCCAGGTTCTGGAAAAAAGGGAAAGGAAGTCAAAATCGAGAAAAAGACCGTTGACGGAGACACCCTGAAAAGCAATTCAACGCCAAAATCGGCAGTTCACCAGCCTTAGATTCTGCCTGACGCCTTACCGTTTGGCAGACTGAAGTGGCCTTCTATCTTCGAATCAGATTAAAGCCAACTATAGACAAGAATTTCCCCTGGGGTCAAGGACTTTGGGGGATTTTCTTTTTTTGTCCCTTGGCTTTCAATTCCTTTTCATAATTTTCCAGAGATTTGAGGGGTTCGGACTGCTGTTTTACCTTTTTTTTGGAATACAAATGAAATCTAAAGTCCGTCATTCGCTATCCATATTCTTACTGGCCCTTCTCTCTGGATCATGCGTTTACAATGAATTGCCTACTGGTTTTGATTGTTCAACGTCTGACCTGAAAGTTAGCCTGGTCAGCAAGACAGATGCAACCAGCTGCAAATCAATTAATGGCCAGATTACCATGGCTGCTACCGGCGGAGTCCAGCCCTATGACTACAGCCTGGGTGATGGCGTCTATCAGACCAATCCAGTATTTGATAAGCTGGCGGCAGGATCCTACCACATTACCGTAAAGGATACCAAGGGTTGTAAGAATTCTATTCTGGTGGATATCGCAGCCGAGGGATCGAACCTCTCAGCAACAGTCACGACATCGGATGATACGCAATGCCTAACTAATAATGGATCGGTAACACTTGCACCTGCCGGAGGCGCGTCACCCTATGTTGCCAAGATTGATGATGGGACATTTGGCAACGCCGTTACTTTCTCAGGATTGGGGAGTGGCGTTCATTCTATTATTCTTAAAGACGCCAATGACTGTGAAAGAGTCTTCAACGTTAGCATTGGGAGGGGAAACACGGGAATAAGCTACAAGAGTGACATCGTTCCTATTTTCAATGCCAATTGTAATTTCAATGGATGTCATGGTGCAGGCACTACCGGCCGCGATTGGACACTTTATTCTGATGTGAAAAATAAAGCAGCCAGTATAGCAACCCGGACTGCAAACCGAAGTATGCCAATTGGCGGATTTACGCTTACTGAACAGCAAATTCAACAGATCGCCTGTTGGGTGGATGATGGAGCCATTAACAATTGATTCATGAAGAACCTGGTCATTATAGGATGTATCCTGCTCACGTCTTCCTCTTTCTGTCAGAAATATTCGACGGAGAAGTCGAAGGTCACATTTTTCTCTGATGCCGCCATAGAAGACATTACGGCAACAATCACGAAGGCGATAAGCATCTTCAATATCGAATCCGGGGAGATAGCCTTCTCGATTCCCGTCAAGGAATTTGAATTTGCTAAATCCCTGATGAAAGAACATTTCAATGAAAAGTACATGGAGACAGAAAAATTTCCTAAAGCCACTTTTCAAGGAACAATTCAAGGATACCAACTGAATGTTACCGGGCAGCAGGCAGCCAAGGCAAATGGAAAACTCAGTATACACGGTATCACCAAAGAAGTGGAAGTTCAAGGAACTGTAGACATCGGAAAGGAAACGGTTCACCTCCAATCGAAGTTCAAGGTGAAGTTAGATGATTATGGTGTACCCCGTCCCCAATTGCTGTGGCAGAATATCGCTGAAGAAGTCGAAGTAACCATTGACTTTACTTTCATACCTCATGAAAAAAAATAGCCTATTCTTTCTGGTACTTCTCGTGCCCTTCTTGGCTGAGGGACAGGATAGTTTACTCAGTGAGTTGGACAAGGAAACAAAAGCGACAACAGAGTATACCAGTTCTACATTCAAGTCCACCCGGCTGGTGAATGGACAAACCGTGGAGACCAAGGGTAAAGGGGCATTGGAATTTATCTTCGCCCATAGATTTGGCGCGGTCAACGGAGGCTTGTATGAGCTTTTTGGGCTGGATCAGGCCTACACCCGATTGGGTCTGGAGTATGGCCTTACCGATCAATTGGGACTGGGTATTGGAAGGAATTCCGTTGATAAGACAATGGATGCTTATTTCCGCTATAAAATTGTTCGTCAAAGCACCGGAGTTGTCAACATGCCATTTACCATTACGGCATTTGGTATTGCAGCATGCAAGACATCGCCCAAAACCCAGGACGCCACCTATGACATCCAATTTCAGGACCGGATGTCTTATACCGGTCAACTGCTAATCGCCAGAAAAATCAATTCAAACCTATCGCTGCAGCTCATGCCGTCCATGGTCCACAAGAATATGGTCGACAAAACTATCGAGAAGAATGACCAGGTAGCCCTTGGGATAGGAGGGCGCCTGAAAGTTACCCGAAGTGTAGCATTAACAACCGAGTACTACTACCGTTTTGATGTCCCACCCGGAAATCCTTATTATAACCCGATTGGATTTGGGGTTGACATAGAAACAGGAGGTCATGTATTTCAACTTATCATGACCAATTCCCGGGGACTTACAGAGCGCGCTTTTATAACGGAGACTGCGGGAAATTTTTTCAATGGGGACATACACCTGGGTTTCAACGTCACACGCACATTTCAACTGAAGAAGAAAAAATAGAATACCCGGTTCGGCACGAAATTCTTTTAATTTTGTTCGAAAATAACCGTCGTTGCTACTCGTCGCCATCATTGCCTACCTCGTCCTCACTGTACTCATCGGATATTGGGCGTCGCGGCGGGTAAGAACCTCCGGTGATTTTATGCTCGCCGGTCGTAGCTTACCAATTCTGTTGAGCTCTTCTGCCCTTTTTGCTACCTGGTTTGGTTCTGAAACAGTATTTGGCGCATCCTCTCGATTTCTTGACGGAGGTTTATATGCAGTTATTGAAGATCCGTTTGGCGCTGCCTTATGCCTGGTCCTTTTTGGGCTCTTCTTTGCCAGAAAGCTCTATAATATGAACCTGCTTACCCTAGGCGATTATTTCGCAGTGAGGTATGGAAGAAAAACAGAGCTGATGGCTAGCCTTTTTCTGGCCCCACCGTATGTCGGATATATTGCGGCGCAACTCGTGGCCATGGGACTAATTCTTAACGTGGTGACTGGCATTCCGGTCTGGCAAGGAACAGTATTGAGTGCATTGGTTGTGACCTTTTATACTTATATCGGAGGAATGTGGGCAATATCGATAACCGATTTTGTTCAAAGTATCATCATCATTCTTGGATTGGTAGTCCTGGCAATCGTACTGAGCCAGCAAGCCGGAGGGGTAATCAACATACTCACAGAAGTGCATACGGAGAATTTCAGGTTTCTTCCAAGAGCGGAGTGGCGCGAGGTGACCACCTATCTCGCCGCATGGTCAGTTCTGGGACTTGGCTCAATCCCATCTCAAGATGTTTTTCAGAGATCCATGTCTTCAGGTTCTGCAAATACGGCTGTGAGGTCTTGTTATTATGCAGCAATTCTTTACCTGACGGTGGCCATGCTTCCTTTGTTCATCAGCTTGTGCACCAAACATCTTTATCCCCTTCAAATTCAGGGTGATACGCAATTAACATTGCCAAGAATGGTCTTGGACCATACCCACCTCATTGTGCAAATTATGTTCTTTGGTTCATTGCTGTCGGCAATCATGAGCACTACAAGTTCTGCGATACTTGCACCAGCAGCAATCTTTTCGAAGAACCTGATTCAACCTCTATTGGCGAGAGAACTTTCCGACAGACAAATGCTATTGATGACCCGCGCATCGGTTTTGCTTTTCAGCGTCGTAGCTACAGTAATGGCTTGCCTGAGGTCGAACATTTATGAACTGGTGGGAGAGTCGTCCATCCTTAGCCTGATTTCACTATTTGCTGCGCTGGTTTTCGGACTTTACTGGAAAAGAGCCAACGGCACGGGTGCCATATTATCTATGGTCACGGGAACGTTGACGTGGATCTTCTTCCAGTGGATATTTACTATTGATGTCCCTAGTCTTGTCCCCGCCACTCTTGTAAGCATTTTCTTTTTGGTGACTGGCAGCCTGCTCACTGACCAAGACGTTCAAGAAAGGAGTAAATAACCGGATTTCTGGTTCCCTCAAAGGAAAACAGTAAGTTTGTGACCCAAAAATATCCGCAGGAGGCCCAGCACAATTTCATACAACAAAAAGAAGTCTAATGAGTCATGAATGAACATTCCAATTTTGAGACCGATGCCGTGAGGGCACAACAGGAGCGAACGCTGTATCGCGAACATTCAGTTCCACTTTATTTAACTTCAAGCTTCGTATTTGAAGATGCAGAACAGGCGCGGGCCTTGTTTGCTGATGAAGTATCCGGGAACATTTATACCCGCTTTTCAAACCCCAACACCAACGAGCTCATCAATAAGCTTTGCCTGCTGGAAGGGACAGAAGATGGCATCGCGACGGCTTCAGGGATGGCTGCCATGTATATCAGCATGGCCTCACTGCTAAAATCGGGCGATCATGTTCTGGCATCCAGATCCGTCTTCGGTTCAACGCATCAAATTCTGACAGTTATTTTTCCAAAGTTTGGGATTTCGCACACCTATGCGGACATCGCTGACGCCAGGGAAAGTTGGGAACAGAAAATTCAACCGAATACCAGGATGATTTTCGTGGAAACACCTTCAAATCCGGCGCTCGACATCATCGATCTCGAGTGGCTTGGAGCCCTCGCCAGGAAGAAAGGGATTATCCTGAACGTTGATAACTGCTTTGCCACACCTTATCTTCAAAACCCTTCGAAGTGGGGTGCTCACCTTGTCACTCATTCGGCTACCAAGTTTATTGATGGCCAGGGGCGAGTAATCGGAGGTGCCGTGTTAGGTACAAAGGAACTGATAAAGGAAGTCAGGTTCTTCGCCCGTCATACAGGTCCATCGATGTCACCATTCAATGCGTGGATACTTTCCAAGAGCCTTGAAACGCTGGCGGTGCGTATGGACAGGCATTGCGAAAATGCGCTCGGGTTGGCGAAGCACCTGGAAGCACATCCGGATGTGTTGCTGGTAAAATATCCATTCCTTCCCTCGCATCCACAGCATGCGCTGGCGAAAAAACAAATGAAACGAGGGGGTGGTGTGGTGACATTCGAAATCAAGGGCGGTATTGACAAAGGCCGTACTTTCCTGAATTCATTGAAGATGATTTCTCATTCTGCTAACCTCGGAGACACCCGGACCATTGCTACCCATCCTGCGTCTACCACACATTCAAAACTTAGCGATGCGGAAAGACTTGCCGTAGGAATCACTCCTGGATTGATTCGCATCAGTGTAGGGCTTGAGGATATCGAGGATATTCTCCAGGATGTGGACCAGGCCATCGCAGGTAGTCGGTAGGCCTACCATTTCCGTTCGAGATTTTCAAATGTCCCTGAATTCAGGGATTCCCTTGAAAAAACTGTATTTTCGATTCCGCCCGGAATTGTTGAACGCCATGAAGTTTTCCATCGGATTTTTTTTGATTTTTTCCGCCTCTTTCCTAGCCTGCCACCAGGAGAAGAAGTTGACGACACCGGAAGCAGCCATTCCATCTCAACTTTCGCCAGAGCTTATTTCAAAACTAAAAGAAGCTGACTCCACGGCATCAATTGATGCGAGCAAAGCCTTACTGATGTACCGGTCATTGGCAGCGGAACCTGGAAATGGGCCTGCCGGCTTTGCCATTCATAGTGCTATGGGATTCTGTTACTGGTCTCTTAAGGATTTTTCAAAATCAAAAGCGTGTCTGAGAAAGGCCCTCAAAGACACTTTGCATTCGGATATTAAGTCTTTGGCAAAAGTTAATTTTCTCCTGGGGGAAATTTACAACAAGGAGACCACACACCTTGACAGTGCAGTGTACTTCCGTTCCGCCACTGTTGCCTTGAACAAACGAGTGCCAAACAATGATACGGCGATTGTAACCAGTTATATGCGACTTGGAAAATTGTATCAAATCCTTCATCAGCATGAATTGTCGGATGAACAATATGAGAAGGCACGGAGTCTTGCAGAGAAAGTTCCGACGGTCTCGTCACAAACACTTATCAATATCTATTTGGAACTGGCGGTAGGCAAGATGGAGTTGAGGGACAATGCCGATGCGTTGCTTTTCATTCAGAAGGGAAAGAAGATGATTGAAGAGAAGAGCCCATTGGACTATGACAAGTTGGGTCGTACAAGCAGTCTTATGGCATCGATTTCTATCAAGGAAAGGCAATACCAACAAGCCATTGAACACTTCAACACATCGATCCAACTCTACAAAAAGGGTAATGTTACCCGACAACTTGGCCGCGCTTATAGTAATCTATCCATTGTTTATCAGACTATCCGCGACTACCCCTCGGCACTACTCAGTCTGAACCAGTCGATAAGGTATAACCGTCAGGTTTTAGGAGAAGAATCCGTCCCGCTATCCAACCAATACCTGATTAAAGGTTTTGTTTATCAGAAAATGGATCGTTTTGATTCCGCGA
The DNA here is from genome assembly GCA_025358885.1 of Cytophagales bacterium. GTDB lineage: Bacteria > Bacteroidota > Bacteroidia > Cytophagales > Cyclobacteriaceae > ELB16-189. The sequence goes on from JANYHW010000222.1 coordinate 24,780, forward strand.
GCAAACTATTTCACCATTCGATGAAGATAAGGAATGAGTTATTTGGTGAAAAAAACATAAATGTCTATGGGGTGAAGGTGACTTTGGGTTCAATGTTTGAACAGCAGGGTATCCTTGACTCTGCTTTGTTTTACTATCAAGGAAGCCTGATATCCCTGGTCTATTCATTCAATGATCAGCATTGGTTGATGAACCCGGTTCCGGACCCTCAGGAAATTACAACAGACCTTGTGGATGGACTTATTGCCAAAGCCCGCGTTCTGAAGAGAATGGCACGCCAGGATGCTGTCAATACAAAATTACTGGAAGTAGCTTTCGATAGTTATGTGTTAGCTGACAGTGTGCTTGCGGAGTACCGGAAATACTTGTCGTTTGAAGACATGAATCTTTCTTTGTTTGACGCTGAAGTTATTCCCTATGGGGAGGCTATTGCATGCGCCTATTTGCTTTATGAGAATAAACCCGAGGTCCAATATCTGCAAGGAGCTTATTACATGATGGAAAGATCCAGGGCAACTCTTGTCCAGGAGGGCCTGAGCAGGGCAAAGGCTTTTAACACGGCGGGCATGTCACCTGATTTTCTTCAAAAGGAAAACGCGCTGGTTCATGAACGGGCCTCTTTGTTGCAACTCTATACGGACAACCGATCAGATTCTCTTGGAGGAAAACTATTGAAAATAGATTCGCGTCTTCATGAGCTGAGAACAAACTTCGGCGAATTAAATGCCGCGTATTCAACCATCAAATATGGGAATCGTCCACCTGAAGTGGTTGATCTGATGAAATTTCTTGCTTCACGACACGCTATCCTGCTGGAATACTTTTGGGGACGAGAGGATCTTTTTGTGTTGAAGGTAAGTTCAACAAATTCTGCATTGATCAAGATACCATTGACCCAGGAATGGAATGAGTCGATGGACTTTGTGATCAGGCATGTTCAGCAAGCACCTGAAAATATTTCTTCCCCGGCTGAGTTCAGAAGCTTTTGCGCCCACGCCGGAAGGTTGTATGATGTCCTGATCAAACATGGTTTGGATGGTCCAAACGTTCAGAACAGACTTATTATTTCGCCGCATGGAAGGCTTTCGCTGCTGCCCTTTGAAGTTCTTCTCACGAATATGCCCGATACCAGTGAAGTCAACTACAGGCTGCCGTACCTGATTTCCACACATACCATCAGCTACTCGTATTCTTCTGGACAGCTTTTGGAAAATCCGAATAGGCGAATGGGTAGACGGCTTCTGGCATTGGGTTTTTCCGGTGACCTGCAGACTGCCCAGGATGACAAGCGAAGTGATTGGAATGGGCTTCCGGGAACTGAATTGGAAATTGAGTCGATCCGCAAGGTGATGGATGATCGGAAAAATGAATATTACCTTGCCGGGGATGCTTCGGAAAGTACATTCAAGAGGAATGCCCCAAAGTTTAACATCCTGCATCTTGCCGTCCATGGCGAATCCGATACCCTGAATGGTGTGAAGTCAAGGCTGATTTTCAGGAGTGAAAAGGATAGCGTCGAGGATGGCAACTTGTACGCTTATGAACTCTACGATATGAACCTGGACAATGTGGAGTTGGTTGTCCTGAGTGCGTGTGAGTCTGGTCTGGGTAAGCAGCAAAAAGGAGAGGGATTATTGAGCATTGCCAGAGGATTTGCTTATGCAGGCTGTCCTTCTCAGGTAATTAGTCTTTGGAAAATCAGCGACCGGGTTACCAGCGGAATCATGGCAGGATTCTACAGCCATTTATCCGTGGATGACCCGGTCGATGTTTCGTTGCAAAAGGCCAAACTTGAATACTTGAATGAGGCCGGCGAGTTCAAGTCACACCCAAACTATTGGGCGGCTTTTTTGCCTGTAGGAGATGTTGGAGATTCAAATGTCTCTTCACCTTACAAATGGATTTTGTATCTCACAATACCTCTTCTGATTTTTTTTATTTTTAAAAGAATGTATCTGCGATCAAAGTCTTCGACCGCCGTTTCCTGATTTCGGCAATTTGAATTCTTGTAAACCAAGTCTACTGTAAATTGACTTGGCCTTTTTATGAATGAGTTGACTCAATTCATTTGGTTTGCCAGTATCCGAAAGCAGTTTACTGCTTTTGCTATCAGGGTTGTAGGACATCTTGATCGTTTTAATGACCAACAACCTTTCGTGCATCACTGCCGTATTTTGAAGATCATCCCAAGTTTCCTCTGACGTATCTTCATCGATTTTGAATAAGTCAATGGCAAATACAAATCTTGCATCCTCTGTTCCGACAACCATCAACCGGTACCCAACATGATCACCCTCTTCCAGATCCAGGCCGGTATTATTAATAAACGGAATGGATTCATTGTAGCTCAAGAATTTCTCATTTTGACTTTTCTTGAGGCCTCTCTTATAGCTGGAGAATGGTGTCAGGACTCCTACAAGAGGAATTCTTCCAAATGAACAACCTCCTCCGCCAGCATTGTCAATGTGTGATGGTGTGTGTGACATGAGCTTTGATTTTGGGTTTGTAATTTATTTATAACTCAGCCCAATTTTTGCCTAGCAGGGCTTAATCGAGTTCTTTCAAAAGTTTCTGTGCCTTTTCGCCATACGTGCTACTTTTGGTAATTTTCCAAAGGGTGGCTTTTGCGCGTTCCATTTTGTTTTCTTTCAGGTAGGTGAGGGCCAGGTACCATTTGGCCTGTGTCACCAGGTCGCTGTGTTCCGTCAGGAGATGATTGAATGTATCCTCCGCTTGCGAAAACCTTCCAAGCTTCATCTGTGCATTGCCCAGGCAAAGATGAATGATGGGATCATTTGAATTGGCAATGATCTCATTAAACAGGCCAATGGCCTCCTCGAACCTTCCATTATCGTAGGCGTCGTAGGCCTGTGCTTTCAGGCTCAACTCATTGTTTCCCCGGGTGAGGCCGCTGCCCGGAGAATCAAATGGCTCGAAATAGGTGAGAAATAGTTTTTCACTGTTAGGCTTCTGATTGGCCATATAAATCCATCCTACAGTAACCAGTAAGACAATGCTCGCAGCGATGGCTAGCACGGATGGGCGGCGGTACATCGGGAAGGCGCGGGTAAAACTTTCTGATCCCTTTTCGGCGTCTTCTTCCATGGAGGTAATCTCTGCATAGAATCTCAGACGCTCCATTTTTTCCTCATTGGACGTTTTTGATGCTGACGTTTTGATACCCTCCACCAGCAGGTCCATATCTTTTAGTATCGCATTAAAATCATTATCGTGGGCACGACGAGCGTCAAATTGTTTTTTTTCTTCGTAGGTCATCTTCCCATCAAGGAATTTTTCGATCAATTCAATATCGCGGATATGCTCTTTCATCGGTTAAATATTATGGTCTGATCGAGTGAAAAAATAATTTCGGCAATGGTCACCACCCGATAGTTGATATATATTTGACCCATTCATTGCCTTTATACAATTAGTGTTTTTTGAGTTCCTGTGTAACCAATGCGCGTAAACGCAACAGACAACGGCTTTTCATATTCTTTACTGTGTCCTTGTTTTTATAATGCAATGCGCCAGCCAACTCCTCAAGTCCTGTTCCATGAAAATAATAGAGCTCGAGCATCGTGCGACACGGCTCACCCAGCCGCTCAAGGCATCCCTGAACGGTGGCCAGGTCATTTTCTTTTTCCTGTTGAGCATCGTCATGGACATCCTCAAGATCCATTTCTTCGACGGTCAGGGTAAGGTCGAACTTCTTGTCTGCCCTTCGCAGTTCCAGAATTTTATTCTTTCCGATGGCGAAGAGGTACGTCTTCACACTCCCATTAAGTTCCCTTAACTTTTCCTGAATAATGTTATCATAGAAGGCAATGATCGAAGCCTGGTATATATCGCGGGCTTCTTCATGGGTACATCGATAATGACTGGTGGCCCACCCCACAAATTCACTGCGGTAGGCCTTGTATATCTCGGCCAGTTCCTTCTTATTACCGTTCTTGATCTCTTGAATGATCACTGCCTCGCGCATTGGTGTCGGGGTTAATGCAATTACTTGTCTCCGGTAACCAGCCCATGGAATTTATAACGTGACCCAGGTAAATGTAATGAAAATTGGCCGCCCTGCGTATCTTTCATGTCGTTAAAAGTGGCTCCCATGTCCTCTAGGAAGGTTTTGAAATCCAGATCCGGCGAGTTAGTCATTCAGTCCACTGGAGCCGGTGTCCTGATTGCCATCCTTGATACCGGTATTGACTTGAGCAAACCTGAACTCGCTCGTCGGGTTAGAGGAGTAAAGGATTTTTGTAATCCTGTCAGGGGCACAGGCCAGGACACAGACGGGCATGGTACCCACCTCGCCGGAATCATCGCCCGGCTTGCTAAAGAGGCCGAGCTACTGGTGGGGAGGATTATGACCCAAAACGGATATTTCAGTTTCGATGCAATGTCAGACGGTATAAAGTGGGCAGTAAAAAA
>JANYHW010000020.1 GCA_025358885.1 Cytophagales bacterium
CCCCGGCCACCGCATGATGGAAACCTGGCACCCGCTGGGTGTTGTCGGCGTCATCACCGCCTTCAACTTCCCCGTCGCCGTGTGGGCCTGGAATGCCGCTTTGGCTTTGGTCTGTGGTGACACGGTGGTCTGGAAGCCATCAGAAAAGACTCCGTTGTGCAGCATTGCCTGTCAACAGATCGCGGCAGAAGTCTTTGCAAAAAACAATGTGCCGGAAGGAGTTTCTTGCATCGTCAATGGTGACTACCGTGTTGGTCAATGGCTTGCGGCTGCCGGAGAAATTCCATTGATATCTGCAACGGGATCTGTCCGCATGGGGAGAGCCGTGGCAAAAACAGTGAGCGAAAGGTTAGGGCGTCCATTGCTGGAACTGGGAGGGAACAATGCCATCATCATCACGGAGCATGCCGACCTTAACATCGCGATCATGGGCGCCGTCTTTGGCGCCGTGGGAACAGCTGGGCAGCGCTGCACCTCCACCAGAAGACTTATTGTACATGAAAAGATTTACAATGCCTTTAAAGAACGCCTCAAGAAGGCTTATGCGCAGCTAAAGATTGGCAACCCACTCGACTCAAAAAATCATGTAGGACCACTGATCGACAAAGCAGCAGTTTCCGGGTATCAGGACGCACTCCGAAAAATAAAAACCGAGGGAGGTAAGCTCCTTGTTGAGGGAGGCGTACTGAAAGGCAAAGGTTATGAATCAGGTTGCTATGTGAAACCCGCCATAGCCGAAGTGAAAAATGAATATGCCATTGTACAGCATGAAACATTTGCGCCAATACTTTACCTGATCAAGTACAAGAACCTGGACGAGGCGCTGCTGATCCAAAATGGAGTGAAACAAGGACTGTCTTCCGCCATCATGACAACCCACCTGGAAGAGATGGAACAATTTCTTTCACAGAATGGCAGCGATTGTGGCATTGCGAATGTGAACATTGGCACTTCAGGTGCCGAGATCGGTGGCGCCTTTGGTGGTGAAAAGGAAACCGGCGGCGGAAGGGAGTCGGGCTCTGATGCGTGGAAGGTTTACATGCGCAGACAGACCAACACCATCAACTTTGGGAAACACCTGCCTTTGGCCCAGGGGATCAAATTTGACCTCTAGCCGCCGTTGACGTATTGCTCCGTCCATATGTCTGAAGCAGGTTTGCATTTCAGACCGAACCCGTTAACTTTATAGATTCCTTAGTCCGATATGAAAGAAAAAAAGTACCGTTCGGTCATGTTGATTGATGACAATGAGATCGATAATCTCATCAATCAGAAAATGATCGAATCGGCCTCCATAACAGAACATATTTACGTCCACACCGGGGCCAGGAGCGCCATCGAGTTTCTTCGCAACATGGAAAAACTTGACCTGGCCGACAAAGTGCTGCCGGACATAATATTTCTGGACATCGACATGCCCCTCATGGACGGATTCCAGTTCCTGGATGAATTCGAGAAGTTGACCATGGCCACGAAGAAAAAATGCCGGATCGTCATGCTGACGTCCTCCATCAATCCACAGGACTTCAACCGTTCGAAAAAATACGTGAATGTGAAACTCTACCTCAACAAGCCGTTGACGCACGAGAGCATAACTGAACTCAGCATTTAATCATCCCCCTCGGAGGTGCCTCCCTGTATTTCAAGGGCAATGAGCCTTTCGACAAATTTTTCATCCATGCGGATAAAGGATGTTGGCGCAAAATAATTGACTGACATGGATTTGAACTTCGGGATCAGGGCTGAAATCTTCTTGTGCTTTTCCTTTTTGGCTTCACTGACTGCAATTTTCAGAATCTTCAGAAACGTCAGCACATTTTCACAGGTATCCTTACCAATCATGCGGATGTTTCGCTGAACGCTGTTCGACAGCTGATTATAAAGTTCAATATCCTTCAATAAACAATACTGCAAACACAGCAAGGCCTTGATTTCCATCTGTGCCTGGGGATACTTTTTCAGACTCACATCGTTGATCAGGGCGTTAAGCAATTTCGCCGTTTCCTCGTACCGACCTGTGTAGTAGCTGCACATGGCCCGGTACACTGTATAAATCACGTGCTGAGGAACGTTATTGGTGTCCGGCTCATAGTCGGCAAAAAGCTCCTCCTGCTCTGCATACAAATCAGCTTCCAGGCCCAGCCGCAAGGCCCTTTCGAATTTTGAAATAAGGAACTGCACGGCAAACGTGTAATACGGATAGTTGATCAACAAATTGGAGGCCGCATCATTGACTTCCTCAAAATATCGCTCCGCCTGCTTGTATACCTTATAATGATTGTAGTACTCAAGTTTCAGAAACTCAAACAGCAAATTCAGGTGATAATAGACCGGGTCAAGATTGTACGTTTCAAAAACCTCCTGGACCCGTTTGAAAATATCTTCAATGGATTCTTCATCCGGCTGAAGGTTTTCTTCCTTGTCTACAAAAAGCCGATGAAAGACTATAATACATGACTTGTATACGTACAGCCGGTGGGATTCATACAGGTTGGCAATGTTGTGGATTTCCTTCGTGAGCAATTCCAGGCTGAGTTTTTCCGTCTCATCGCCAGTGAGGAAATAATTGCCATATTTTTTGAAGTAGTCCGCCAGTACATCCTCCGCTTTGTCCACTGCCAGCATATAGGCAACGTGGCGATTATACAATTGTGAGAATTGGAAAAAATCGGGTGAATTGATGTGCAGCTTCTTCAGTAGCTTGTAAATAGTGGGGAGCTCACCCACCAGGTCGGCCTCAATCAATTCTTTTTCCAACTTCCTCAACATCGCAATAGCAATGGTCTTTTTCTTGGTGAAAAAGACCTCGTTGATATTGGCCACCTTGCGCAGTAAGTCCGTCCGGGGACTTTCCATTTGCTGGACGAGGTATTCTTCAATTTTCTGACTCAATCGCGAACGCATGGTGTAATACGCATTCGCGTTGATCTCCAACTCCACCATCACCTTGTTTTCAGACAACTGCCGTTCCCGCATGGCCTTCAGCAAATAGGCTGACTTTTCGGCATTGCCGTTGATCAGCGAATCATAGATCGCACTGTAATCCTTTTCAGAGAGTTGCTTAATGATATTCTTCAGTTTCGCCATGCAGGGCCCGATTAATAACCGGAAAAATTACAAAAATTAGCGCTGTAAACAACGACGCCGGTAGGAATGGCCGACTATTTCCAGTCAAATTTTCAGGGCTTAGGGATTGGAAAGGATTTTGAGTCGGTGATGCATAAAGCATGATATGGACGTTTTTTCACAGATGATCATTGGCGCCGTAAACCAGGTCAAAAACTCGGTGGTAAAAATTGATACCTATAAAACAGCACAGGGCAAACTACGTCCCGCAGGATCAGGATCCGGCTTTATATTTTCTTCTGACGGTTTGATATTTACCAATCATCATGTAGTACAGGGGGCAGAAAAAATCATGGTCTCTCTCCTTAACGAAAATGAGATTGAGGCTACCGTTGTTGGCAAGGATCCAGACACTGACCTGGCGATCCTGAAAATATACACCGATGGATTCTCCACCGCCCGATTGGGAGATGCATCGAATTTACAAATCGGTCAGTTTGTGATTGCGATAGGAAATCCACTTGGCTACCAGCATACCGTAACCACTGGTGTGGTGAGTGCCCTGGGTCGCTCTATGCGAACCCAATCTGGAAGAATTGTAGATAATGTAATCCAGTCTGATGCGGCATTGAACCCGGGAAATTCCGGTGGTCCCATGATCACCACCGACGGTGAGGTGGTGGGCGTGAATACGGCGATCATTAATGGCGCACAGGGAATCAGTTTTTCAGTTGACATCAACACGGCCAAGGAGGTCGCCACCCAGTTGATCAAAAATGGAAAAGTTTTCAAAGCTTATCTTGGCTTTATGCTGCAGGAGGTGCCGTTGCAAACCAAAGTTCTCCGTCCACTTCCACCTTCCGAATCAAAAGGGACTCTTCGTCACCAGCATTGAACCTGATTCACCGGCAAGCCGTTCGCAAATCAAGCCAGGAGATATCATTGTTTCCTTCAACAACTCTCCGGTAAATACATTGAATGAGTTGTTCAGGGAACTGACTAAAAAGGAAATTCTAACCATGATCGACATCGCTGTCGTCAGGCATACCGAGCTTTTTAATTTTGGAATTTTTCCTCTTGAGAAATAACACCCCCAAGTGCTATCTCCACTTCTTGTGGAAGTTCTTCTTTTCGGAAAATTTCTTGTCCGGATAGATTCTCTTGCGTGGACGAGGTGATTCGGATCCTCGGCTCGATGATCCTGAAGATGGACCCCGGCCAGCTGAATTTGCATCCGTGATTTCCACCCTTACCTGACGGCCTTGCAATTCTACTCCATTGAATCCCTTCACGACTTTATCGGACAAATGTTTCTCCACCTCAAAAAAAGAATAGGCTCCTTTTAAATCAATCTGACCGATGTCTTTCTTCTCCAGGCCGGTGAACTCGTCGATCACTTCGAGCATCTTGGATTTGTCGAGACCATCCATCTTGCCGAGGTTAATGAAAAAACGAACTCCGCCAGCGCCTCTTGAACGGTCGGGGCTAGAAAATTCTGAGCGCTTTTGGTCTGCGTTGAGGTCAGGGGCATTGCGGTAGTAGTCCAGGAAACGGTTAAACTCGATAGAGGCAAACCTCTTGATCAGATCCTGCTTAGTGAGGTCATTAAGTTCTTCATATACGGCCGGCAGGAATTCAGCAATATCCGCCTCATTAACCTTTACTTCCCGAACCTTGTGCATGAGTTCCAGCAATTGTTTTTGGCAGACTTCCGATCCAGTGGGCACCATCATTCTTTTCACCGGGGCGTTCATCCGTTTCTCGATCTGCTTCACCTTACCCAGTTCGGCGCGGCTCACCAGGGCAATGGAAATTCCCTTTTTGCCAGCACGGGCCGTACGTCCGCTGCGGTGGGTATAAAATTCCATTTCATCCGGCATGTTGAGGTGTATCACGTGCGTGATGTCTTCCACATCAATACCCCGTGCCGCAACATCGGTGGCCACAAGGATCTGAAGTCCCCGTTGCCGGAACTTCATCATCACGCGGTCTCTCTGCTGTTGAGTCAGGTCACCATGCAGGGAGTCAGCACTGTAGCCATCCTTCATCAGCATCTCTGCGATACGTTGCGTGTCGATGCGGGTTCGGCAAAAGATCAAACCAAAAATATCCGGGTTAAAATCAAGGATACGTTTCAACGCCATATACTTTTCGCGTTCCTGGACGAGCACATAACGATGCTCAATGTTCACATTGCCCGTATTCTGCTCACCGACCGTAAGTTCAAACGGATCAGTCATGTAATTCTTCATGATGGCCCGGACTTCGCGAGGCATGGTGGCAGAAAATAGCCAGGTATTCTTTTCCTGTGGCGTGAAAGACAGAATTTTATCGATGTCTTCCTTGAAACCCATGTTCAGCATTTCGTCAGCCTCATCCAGGATCACATACTTGACGGTCTCCAGGTGAATGGCCTTTCGCTCAATCAAATCAATCAGGCGACCCGGAGTGGCAACAATCACCTGGGCACCTCGCTTCACTTTTCTCACTTGCTCACTGATGCTTGCGCCTCCATACACGGCCACGATATTAAATGACTTAAATTTCTCTGTGAAAGTTTCCAGGTCGCTGGTGATTTGCATTCCCAACTCCCGGGTAGGCGCCAACACCAGGGCTTGTGTTTGCTTGCTTTGATCGTCAATCAATTCCAACAGGGGAAGTCCAAAGGCTGCTGTTTTGCCAGTACCTGTTTGTGCAAGACCCACAAAATCACGGGATCCCTTCAGGAGAACGGGGATTGCTTTCTCCTGTATGGGTGTGGGGGTCTCAAACCCAAGGAGTTGTACTGACTGGACCAATCCTGGGGAAAGTCCCAGGGCTTCAAAAGATTTCATTATTTATGTTTAAATAGGCGGCAAAGGTACGGTTTAAAGTCCAGATGCGGGGTATGAATGAAATCCCGTCCACAATTTTAACTTTGGACCCTTAACTCCAAATAAAGTAACGCTATGATGACCCCGGGCAAAACAAAACACATGTTCCTCCTGCTAGTTCTCGTGATCGCTACCCTGTCATCCCTTGGCCAGGGAGTTCGGTGGTCGCGTGATGGGAACTCTTACTTTAAGGTGGAGTCCAATGAGATTGTACATTACACCCTCCCTGCAAATACCAAAGCAATATTAATTTCAAAAGCCGACCTGACACCATCGGGGAAGACAGAAGGGTTGCCTGTGGAAGCATTCAATTTCTCTGATGATATGCAAAAGGCTTTAATATTTACCAATACCGTAAAGGTGTGGCGGCTGGAAACGCGGGGGGACTATTGGGTCCTGGACGTGAAAACAAAGACGCTTCGGAAGCTCGGCGCCGGTCGGCCTGAATCAACATTGATGTTTGCCAAAATCTCTCCCAACGGAGCGAATGCCGCGTATGTAAGCGAACAAAATATATATGTTGAAGATCTGGCTTCGGGAGCCATCCGTGCGCTCACCACCAATGGGAACAGGAAACTTATCAACGGCACATTTGACTGGGTCTATGAGGAAGAACTCTCTTGTCGCGATGGATTTCAGTGGAGCCCGGACAGCCAGTCGATTTCTTATTGGCAAATCGATGCCAATAAGATTCGCGATTACTATATGCTGAACACGACGGACTCCGCTTACTCAAAAGTCATTCCCGTCGAGTACCCCACCATTGGCCAAAGTCCATCGCCCGCAAGGATAGCTATCATTTCGATTGCCACAGGCAGTACCCAATGGCTGAAAATTCCCGGTGATCCACAGCAGCATTATCTTCCAAGGCTGGAGTGGCGTTCGCCGACTGAAATCTTTGTACAGCAGCTGAATCGCAAACAGAATGAAAGTCGGATTTTTTCCTGTAGCCCTGCCACAGGTGAAGCAAAATTGATTTACAATGAAAAAGATGAAGCCTGGATTGAACTATTTTCATTTACCGGAAGCACCTATGCCGTTGATTTCCGCCATCCTTTTGTGTGGCTGAACAACAAGAAAGAATTCTTGTGGATGAGTGAAAAAGATGGCTGGTCTCATCTTTATCGCATTTCGTCAGAGGGGAAGGAAACGCTGATTACAAAAGGCGATTATGACGTCATTGATTTCCTCGCAGTTGATGAGAGAAGCAATTTTGTGTATTTCCTGGCATCACCCACCAATGCCACCCAAATGTATTTGTACAAAACCAAACTGGACGGTAAAGGAAAATTGGAATTGGTGACCCCTCCCGGACTTGAAGGGCGACATGGCTACGAAATTTCTCCGACCGGAAATTTTGCGCAACATACATTCTCAAATACCTATACCAAGCGCGTTTCAGAATGGATTGATCTTTCTACCCATAAACCCCTCACCGAAAAAGAGGGCATTCAGTCCAAGCTGGCACAGGCTCAGGTTGACAAGAAGGTTGAGTTCTTTAAAATAAAGACAGAAGAGGGCATCGAGATGGATGGATGGATGGTGAAGCCAAAGAATTTTGATCCCACAAAAAAATATCCGGTCCTCTTTGAAGTGTACACGGAACCGGCGGGCCAAACAGTTACAGACCGGTACGGTGTCGGCATCAACCGTCTCTTTGTCGGAGACATGGCGGGTGAAGGATATATTTATATGTCTGTGGATGGACGCGGAACCCCAGCACCGAAAGGTCGGCTATGGAGGAAAAGCATATATCGAAAAGTGGGGCGTCTGAATATCAAAGACCAGGCACTTGCCGCCAAGGAAATTTTAAGATGGCCCTTTGTCGATCCAGAGCGCATTGCGGTATGGGGTTGGAGTGGTGGTGGATCCGCAACCCTGAACCTGCTCTTTCAATATCCGGATATTTATAAAACAGGGATCGCTGTTGCCGCGGTAGCCAATCAACTTACTTATGACAATATCTACCAGGAACGGTACATGGGCCTGCCACAAGAAAATTTACAGGACATCATTGATGGCTCTCCCATTACGTATGCAAAGAACTTAAAAGGAAACCTGCTGTATGTCCATGGAACGGGCGATGATAACGTCCACTTCAACAATGCGGAAATGTTGGTGAATGAACTGATTAAATACAACAAACAATTTCAGATAATGGCATACCCCAACCGCACGCATGGTATTTACGAGGGCGAAGGAACGAGCCTGCACCTGGCTACGCTGTACACAGATTATCTCCGCAAACATTGTCCTCCCGGGGGGAGGTAATTTACCTACCCATGGATTAGGATGGCATGAAATTTCACATGACCATTTCCTTTTGAAATTCGACCGCTAAAGGAATTTGATTCCATTGGTTATTGATTTGCTCTAGCTTTACGTCCCGTAAAGCTATCTATGCGACCGATTGCAACATGCTGAACGGTCTAAAATCTATCTGCGCGGACTAACCTATTGGATGATTTTCAGTTTATAGGGTGTCACAAAATACTTTTGCGAGGTGGAATAAGGGATAGACACAAATTGTCTAAGGATCACTGGAAAGGATATTTCAAGGGAAAAACAAAATGAAGCAGATTTTAGTTGGTTTTTTAATCGTTCTAACAGTTTCTCAGGTTAACGGACAAGCGCCGGCAGCTACCCAGGCACCAGCTAAGGGGAATGGCAAGATCTCAGGAACCATTACGGATGCTACCACCAAACTTCCGGTGGAATTCGCTACGGTAGCATTAACGGCACCCAATTCTGAAAAACCCATCAACGGTTCCATCTGCGATGACAAGGGTAAATTTTCCATCACGAAGATTCCCAACGGTACCTATCGTCTTATTATTTCCTTTATCGGGTATGAAAACGTTGTGGTCGATAATGTCATCATAAGCGACAAAAATCACACCATCGACGTTGGTTCTCTGAAAATGTCAACGGGTTCAAAAGAATTGGAAGCTGTTGTGATAGAAGGTCAGCGCGCCCTGGTCGAAGAAAAAGTTGACCGCACCGTGTATAACGCTGAAAACGATCAGACCAGCAGGGGAGGCGACGCGACAGATGTATTGAAGCGTGTACCTATGCTTTCTGTTGACATGGATGGCAACGTTTCATTGCGAGGAAATCAAAACATCAAGGTGCTGATCAATAACAAGCCCTCCACTATTTCCGCCAGCAGTGTTGCGGATGCGTTAAAGCAAATACCTGCAGACCAGATTAAGACGGTCGAGGTCATCACTTCTCCTTCCGCGAAATATGATGCCGAAGGATCCGCAGGAATTATTAATATCATCACCAAAAAGAATACGTTGCAGGGCCTGACACTCAATGTGGATGGGTCTTCAGGTTACCGGGGAACCAACCTTGGACTAAACGGAAGCTACCGCAAGGGCAAAATGGGATTTTCGTTGGGAGGCTTTGGCCGGTCAGGTTATAATATCTCAGGAAAATTCAACAACAGTCAGCTCACCACCGCCACACAGCCGGATGGAAGTACGGCCCAAAGTCTTAACCTCCAGGAGGCCACCACCCGAGGTTCCAATTTATTCGGAAACACAACCTTTGGCTGGGACTATGATATCGATAAAAGCAATTCCCTTACGGCGTCGGTCAAGTATGGTACACGAAATGGATACAATTATCAGGACAATTTACTCACGCAAATCTACCAAAGCGATATAATGACCAGTAGCAGCCTGCGGAACGTCAATACCACGGATCAATCGGGTACAGTGGATGCAAGTTTAAACTATACGCATACTTTCAAAAAGCCGCAACAGGAATTCAATATCCTTACCCTATTTAGCCGAAACAACCGCAACAACGATTTTGTCAATTCTATCATGAACGAAAGTGATTACTCCATCATTAATCGTTTGAAGAATGAGAACACAAGCTTCAATCAGGAGTTTACCATCCAGGCAGACTACCAGACGCCGATCGGTACCACCCAAATGCTCGAGTTTGGCGGAAAGAATATATCCAGAAAAGTTTCAAGTGACTACAAGTATTTTGCTGCTCTCGGCGCTGACGGAGATTATGTGCCTGCCGTCAACAGCAGTCTGGCCAATATTTTCAGTTATAATCAGAATATCACTGCGGGATATCTTTCTTACACGCTGAGTATGAAATCCGGATATAGCCTCAAAGCCGGCACGCGCTACGAATACACAACAATCAATGCAAACTTTGCCACTGAGAAAGGTCCGGTGATCATTCCTTCCTATGGTGTGCTGGTGCCGAGTGTAAATTTGTCTAAGAAATTAAATAGTGGCGGTACCTTGAAAGTCGCCTATAACCGCCGGATACAACGTCCTTCCATTCAGTTTCTCAATCCAAATATCCAGGCTTCCAATCCTTACTCCATCACCGTCGGCAATCCGAGCCTGGGACCTGAATATACCAACAACTACGAATTGTCATACAGTACTTTCATCAAATCCACCAGCCTTAACTTTTCTACTTTCATCAGGGATACCAATGATGCCATCCAAAGTGTTCGTGACGTCATTGGCAATGTTCCGACCAATCCTGATACGATCCGCACGACCTACAAAAATATTGGTAAAGAAAATGCATATGGAGGCAGCGTTTTTGCGAGTGTGAACATCGCCGGCAAACTGACCCTCAACGGCGGTTCAGATGTTTACTACGCGGTGCTTAGAAACAATGACCCTAACCCGCTCTATACGGCCAGCAACCAGGGTTGGGTAGCAAGCTTCCGATTCTTCGGAAATTATACGTTATCAAAAGGATATGGACTCCAATTCTTCAGCTTCTACCGCGGACGCCAGGTCCAACTCCAGGGATTCCAGGGTAACTTTTATTCTTACAGCCTGAGTATCAAGAAAGACCTCCCTAACAAGAAGGGCAGCATCGGTATCGGCGCCGACCAGTTCTTTACACCCGCATTGAAGATTCACAGCAGTCTGGAATCACCCATCATTTCGCAAAGCAGCATCAATGAACTGCACAGCCTGAATTTCAAGATCACATTCAGCTACAGAATAGGAAAAATGAGTTTTGACGCTCCCAAGAAACGCAAGAAGTCTGTAGAGAATGATGATATGAAAGATGGTGGCGACGGTGGTGGTGGTGGTGGCGGTGGTGGAGGAGCAGATACTCAAGCACAGGGCGGCGGACAACGCGGCGGTGGAACAGGAGCTCGTACAGGGGCGACCACTGCAGCCGCAACGGTTGCAACGAAAGCGGCAGACCCGAATGCTAAGGTTGTTGCCGAAGGTAACTGGACCTATACCGTTGAATCTCCCCAGGGAGGTGGTGGCACCTTGACTATCAAGAAAGAAGGTGATGCCTATTCGGGTACGATGATTAGTTCACGAAACAATCGCGAGACTCCGCTAAAGACCGTAACTGTCAATGGCAATGAGATCACATACACGTATGAAGTGAATTTTGGCGGAAATACCTCGGTGGTCACCGTGAAGAATATCATTGAGGGGGATGCGATGACAGGAACGATGACCATGCAGTTTGGATCGTTCCCCGTTAAGGCGAAGCGGGCGCAGTAAGACCAACATCTATTTTAAAGCCCACGCAACCTTGTCCTCAGCGTCGCGAGCCCCAGCCGAAATCTTGTCATACTATAAAATGAAAAAGTCTCAGGAACCCTGAGACTTTTTCATTGTCGACTACCGAAGTGGAGAAAAACGGTCCCGATAATTATCGGGACGAACCGATGACCTCTTCCATGCCATAGAAGCGTCACGACTTCGTCGAGATCTTTGGACAAAAGGGAAATAATGTATCTCCGGCTCTTCATTCGCTTAATCTCTTTTTCACGCCTTATGGCTTCATGCCGGGTGGAGTATTCCTCCGAATGAACCACGACCCAATCGTCGGCGATTGCAGTGTATTTTGAAATCCCAAGCAGGTGTGATTTGATCCTGTCATGAATATTTTCAGTTTCTCCTACATAGTACTTGTTTGCCTTCTTTGAATAGAGGATGTAAACAAAATAGGGTATGACACAAAATAAAAGGGCCGATTAGAGCCCTTTGTGGAGAATAACGGATTCGAACCGATGACCTCTTCCATGCCATGGAAGCGCTCTAGCCAGCTGAGCTAATCCCCCTTCTTCCGCCATAGCTATCAGCGACGACGGATTCGTTAATTTTAATGACCGGCAAATATATTTCAAATATGTTAAGTGCCAAATATATCCCGTCAATACCCACTATCACTATTATTTTTCAATTGCCAACTTCGCTACA
>JANYHW010000021.1 GCA_025358885.1 Cytophagales bacterium
GTTTGGAGGACTCTCTCGAAATCAAGTATGGACGTCTTAACCCCGTCCGACTTTCCGTGGGCCGGGCCATCAAATCCAACAACCCTAAATCCCGCATCACGCAAGGGTTGAATAAACTTTCTAAACTGGGTGGCCCTCCCCGCCCAGCCATGGACCAGAAGCACATATGGCTTTGATTCCTCACCCCACGAATATCCTTGGATTTTTTTGGCGTCAACTGACAGGGAGAAAATTTGTGCGCTCTTCTCACATTCTTTTTCCTTGTCAGGAACCCTATACTTTAGGGGGAAATAAAATACCAGTCTGAATATCCGTTGCGCCAAAAACGGTGCCCATCGCTCCAGCCTGGGGAAAGCCCATTGCGTGGCGCGCAGCATCCATGGTAAGTTGCTTGAGTTGCGCTTCTTCATTCAGCCGAACCCTCTCCTACTGTATCAAATTCAAATGTCTTCAAAGAAAAGGTGAATGTGTTCACATCATAGACACGTTCAGCAAAAAGAACATGGTTTGCATGATCAACCAACACCACGGTTGAACAACGTGAACCATAATTGGGTGTTTTGATAAACATTGACGACAATGCCCTTTCTCTCTCCAAACCAATGCCGGTGTCCGGAAGCAGTTTATCATTTGACTGTTGCGTATCGTAGAGGAATTCAAACAAAACATCAGGATCAACAGTAGGTTTTTCCAGAATAGGCTGAATTCGTTCCTTCCCACGCACCACCTTTGGCCATGGAGTGTCCAGCAAGTGATTGCTTAATCCATACAAACCTGAACCCAATACTTTGATGCCGTTTGCATAATTGGAAAGGTAGCTAAGTCCATCCACCGTACCTGCCAACAGGTTAAAGCCATTGTACTTTCCATTCGATTGTTCAATTTGTGTCAGGTAGTCATGTTCAGACTTACCCAGTTCCAGAAAATCAGAAACGAGACGGCCGCGGGAAGGTGCATGAGGATTAATATGCGCCGGGTCGCGGTAGTTCGTAATCAGGCTAATCCTGCCTGACCTTGTCATTCCGAGCCATGTGCCATTGGCCTCCAGGTCTCGCCCTCCGAGGATATATGGAAAGTCTGACCAGAAATCGGCAGGTGCGGTGCGACGTTTGTAAAATTCATCACGGTTGGCCGCGAGGATAAACTTGTATTTTGGATGCTGGCGGAAGGATAAAAAAATCAGACACATGGCTTGACAGAGGGTCGGATGGCCGCAAAGGTATTACAATGTTCGCATGGTCATAAGAAACAGCATCCATCATCGCCACCCTTTCAGGTGATAATGGGTACCTCCGGAAGCTCTTCATCAAATAATTCCAACTGGGAGGGAAGTAGCTGGAAACTTCTTCTGTGGAAGGGCGTAATACCCAGCTTTTTGATTCCATCACGGTGTTCCGGGGTGGGGTACCCTACATTAGTTTCCCAACCATATCCTGGAAATTGGATAGCGTTCCGTTCCATCAGATCATCCCGGTACGTTTTGGCAAGAATGGAGGCTGCGGCAATCGATAGGTAGCGTCCATCGCCTTTGATGATGCACTCGAATGGCAGGCCATTATAAGGAGTAAAGCGGTTGCCGTCGATTAGTAAAAAATCCGGGCGGACTTTCAACTGATCCAGCGCGAGGTGCATTGCCCTGAATGACGCATTGAGAATATTGATTTCGTCTATTTCTGCAGAACTCACTTCCGCCACCGCCCAGGAGAGGGCATCCCGGACGATAACTTTCCTTATTTCCAGTCGCTCTTCTTTGCTGAGTTGCTTGGAGTCATTGAGCACCCGGTGTCTGTATTTCTTTGGCAGAATCACGGCCGCTGCCACAACAGGACCCGCAAGACAACCACGACCAACTTCGTCGCAACCGGCTTCAACTAAATCCTTCGTAAATGAACTTTTGAGCAATCCAATAAATTTAGTTCGAGTTTACATTTCCGTGTTCAAAGTTCCATGTTTAATGCCGTTTTTTGTTAACCGAACAGTGCCAAACCCAAAGAATTTGAATCAGTCTAACCACAACCCATGGACAACACTCTCAAGTGAGGTGAAGTACGATAACCCATGGATCAAAGTCCAGGAAGATCAGGTCATCAATCCGGCAGGTAAACCTGGGATCTACGGTAAAGTCCATTTCAAGAATATTGCCATTGGCATAATTCCCGTGGACGATCAGTTGAACACCTGGCTGGTTGGACAATTTCGATATGTTCTGGATGAATGGTCCTGGGAAATTCCAGAAGGCGGTGGGCCACTGTTGACCGACCTATTGTCATCAGCCAAGCGTGAATTGAAGGAAGAGACTGGCCTCACGGCAAATCGTTGGACTCAGATTCAACGCGTTCACCTGTCCAATTCTGTATGTGATGAGGAGGGGTTTATTTTCCTCGCCGAGGATCTAATGGAGGGCGATAAGGAAACAGAAGATACGGAGGCCGACATGAAGGTCTGGAAGCTTCCATTTGCGGAAGCTTTGAATATGGTACTGGACGGTCGCATTACCGATGGGTTGAGCGTGATGGGAATATTGAATTTAGCGCGTAGGTTGAAGAGTTGAATGAGGCTCCAGGGGTTGTGACAGGTAATAGTCCTACTCTTACCCGAGTCCACAGTCACCAGGCGAACTACCTGTAACCACTAATTTGCGACCAGTAACTGAATCACCTCCATCTTGAATCCTCTTTCCCCCTACCGACGAGATATTTCCCAGAGCTTCCAACTCGCCTACCCGGTCATGTTGAGTCAGCTCGGACATGTCATGATGGGTGTTGCTGACAACGTGATGGTGGGTCACCTCGGAGCCAGGGAATTGGCGGCCGCGGGCCTCGCCAATGTAGCCTTCAATGTTTTACTGTTGTTTGGTATTGGAGTATCCTATGCCATTACACCCCTGGTGGCAACCGCTGATGGAGAAAAAAATCTATTCGAAGTCAATGAGACTTTGCGGCATGGACTTGTGATCAATGTGCTCAATAGCCTGATGCTGGTGACGATTGTGTTCTTCGGCAAGAACTTGTTGTATCACATGGACCAACCATCTGAAGTGATCGCCCTTAGTATTCCCTATCTTGAAATCATTACTTTCTCCATCATTCCAGTACTGGTATTCCAAACGTTTCGTCAATTCTCAGAAGGGCTCTCGAATACATGGATCCCTATGATTATTGTCTTGGCCTGCAACGTAGTCAACATTGGCTTGAATTATGTCCTTATCTATGGGCACCTCGGCTTTCCCGCATTGGGTTTGAATGGCGCAGGCTGGGCAACGTTGGCATCACGCGTTATTATGGGAATATCACTGGCCCTGATTATTTATCTTGCCCCACGTTTCAGGGACTATCGGCCGGGATTTGTCATTGGAAATTATACCAAAGCTTTGTTTAACAAAATGCTGCACATTGGAATACCTGCCGGCCTGCAATTCATATTTGAAGTCGCCGCCTTTGACTTCTCCCTGGTCATGATGGGTTGGCTTGGAACAAAAGCGCTGGCGGCGCATCAGATCGCTATCAACCTTGCGACGATCAGCTACATGACAACATCTGGCCTGGCGGCGGCGGCCACGATACTGGTCAGCAATGAACTGGGTAAAGGTGACATCAAGGCTTTGAGGAAGGTGGCCTTTGTCTTGTTGGGGATGGCGATGGCTTTGATGATGGCCTGGGCGATTGTTTTCATACTTGGAAAAAATTACCTGCCACATTTGTATGTGGAGGATATGGATGTAATTGTGATTGCCGGACCGCTCATTGTGATTGCCGGACTGTTTCAATTGTCAGACGGAATGCAAGTGGTGTGCATCGGTGCGCTTAGGGGATTGCAAGATGTAAAAGTCCCTTCTGTACTGATCTTTGTTTCTTACTGGATAATTGGCCTCCCCTTGGGATATTGGTTAGGTTTTCACAAGGGTATGGGTCCGGTCGGTATCTGGACCGGATTGCTGATCGGCCTCACACTAACCGCAAGCGCAATGTTATGGCGCTTTAATAATATATCCAGACGACAATTTATTGATCACTGAGTCTCGTCCGCTTTAGGGATTAGCGGTTCGAGCGTCTGGGAACGACCACCAACCTTCAGCGAACAACCTTCGAATTTTACCATTTATCTACTACCTTCATCCCGACCTTACTAACAGTCTATGGAAGAACAATCCCGGCCCGTACACCATTCCCAAACGACCATTACTGAGCTGATGGTGCCTTCCTACGCCAACTTTGGCGGCAAGATTCACGGTGGCATCTTGCTTTCGCTTATGGATAAAGTCGCGTATGCCTGTTCAAGCAAGCACGCCGGCGCCTACTGCGTTACTGTTTCTGTCGACAACGTTGAATTTCTGCAACCCGTAGAGGTTGGAGAACTGGTGTCCATGCATGCTTCTGTTAACTACGTTGGGAGAACCTCCCTGGTGGTGGGGATCAGGGTGGAGGCTCTGAATGTAAAAACCAATGTTATAAAACACACCAACTCTTCGTTCTTCACCATGGTAGCGAAAGGTGATGACGAAAAACCCGCTGTCGTGCCGAAGTTAATTCTTGAGACAAGAGAAGATGTCAAGCGCTTTATTGAGGCAATGCGTGTTCGGGAAATCAAATCAGCCATGAAAGAACAAATGGACGATGCCCACTCAAACATTGAAGTCGATCAGGCCGATGAACTCCTTAAAAATGAACGTTGCATCCTTAAATTCCGATAGTTGAATTAACGTTATAGAAATTATTAATTCTTAGTTAAAATGAAATACCTCCTCTTCACTCTATTATTATTCGTACTTAATATTTCCCCCGCACAATCCCCGGTCATCCTTTCCCAAAGGGAGCAGGCCAGGGTAATCGACGAATTGCTTGAGGATCGGTTGCGCAACGTATTGCCCACATTGATGAGAAGGGAAGGCTTTGATTTATGGGTGCTGATCGCGCGCGAGAACAATGAAGATCCTGTGTTGAAGACCATGCTCCCGGCCACATGGCTGGCTGCGCGGCGCACGACCATGCTGGTCATTTTTGATCAGGGGCTGGACAAGAAAACCGGCAAAGACAAGGGATTCGAATACCTGGCCGTTGCCCGCTATGACGTAGGTAAAATATTCAAAAAATCCTGGGACCCGGACACCAACCCGGATCAATGGGCACAGCTGGGCAAACTCATCGTTGAGCGCCTTCCCAAGAAGATAGGGATCAACAAGGCGGAACACTATGGGCATGCCGATGGGCTTACAGCCAACGACTATGATAACCTCATGCGTGTCTTACCAAAAAATATCCAACCCAATGTGGTCTCCGCAGAAAAATTAGCCGTGGGTTGGCTCGAGACGCGCACTGAAAAGGAGATGGCCGTTTATCGCAACATCTGCCGAATAGCCCACAGCATTATCGCGGAAGGATTCTCTGATAGAGTCATTCAGCCGGGTGTCACGACCACCGAGGATGTTGTGTGGTGGTTCCGGGAAAGAATTAAAGAACTCAAACTGGACACATGGTTCCATACTTCAGTTTCCGTCCAACGCAATGAATCCGATGCCATTACTTCCAAGCGGCCTCAGCCCCTTGTCATATTGCCGGGTGATCTTCTGCACGTTGACTTTGGCATCACCTACCTGCGACTAAATACAGACACTCAGGAGCATGCTTACGTGTTGAAACCCGGAGAAACTGAAGCACCGGAGTTCCTGAGAAGTGCTTTTGCCCGGGGCAATAAACTCCAGGATTATTTCACCGGCAATTTCAAAGAAGGCAAAACAGGGAATGAAATTCTGTCCGAGTCCAGGCGTCAGGCCATCGACAACGGAATTACACCCTCCATTTATACCCACCCCATAGGTTTTCATGGTCATGCTTCCGGAACAACACTGGGTATGTGGGATATGCAGAACGGTGTGCCCTTTACGGGGGACTATCCTATGCATTACAAAACGGCTTACTCCATCGAATTGAATTGTTCCGTGAATTTGCCCGAATGGAAAAAAGAGGTGCGCATCCAGCTTGAAGAAGACGGATACTTTGACGAAACAGGGTTTCGCTATATTGACGGCCGGCAAACTGAACTGATCCTGATTCCCAAGCCGTTTGCCAGCCTGAAATAAATTTTACCCCTTCAACCTGCCATGAAATATACCCCTTCTCTGGTTCTTGCGTTGGCGCTTTTAACTTTTTCGGCATACGGACAAGACGAACCTAAAAGCCGCAAGAATGATGTGGGTTTTAGCGCACGATTTTTCAACAATCCCGCGAGTCCTTATTTATTAATGTACAAGCGTCAAGTGGCACCAGCCCTCGCATTGCGTTTTGGCATAGCTCTTTCCATCAGCTCCCAACGGTCCAACGCACAGGATAACACAAGCTACAATAAGTTCACTACCTCTTCTATCGCACCCAGCCTGGGACTGGAATGGCAAAAGTCCCTTGCAAAGAACTTCACTTTCTATGCAGGGACCGACTTCCGATACGCCGTCAATTCAAACAAATCGGAAGACTTTGCCAACAACGTTTTGGTGAATCAAAGTTTTGGCGACAACAAGACATATACCATAAGTCCCTTTCTTGGGCTTCGTTACAATATCATTGAACAATTGTATGTGGCCACAGAGGTGAATCTGAATGTGGCTTATTCTGAAACTACAAACACGAACAAGAACATACCCGCCGGTACAACCGCCATAAATAAATCGTATACGTACTCGGCCATTCTACAGCCTGCCGTAGGCCTCTTTTTCTTTTACCGATTTTGATAACTTAAAGGGCACCTGATCTGACTATCTAAGAATGAAACTTCTCAGAGGACTCCATACCTCCTACGGCCTCCTGGTATTCATTGTACTCTTCGCGATTTTTTTCTTTCCGTTGCTTGTGCCTATCTTCTTTCCCAGGAAGTTTGAATGGGTGGGCATCGTAAACCGCTGGTGGGCCAAATCACTTTGTCTGTTCTGTTTTCTCCCCTACTCCGTCGAATGCCGGACGCCCCTGGATCCAAAGAGGCAATATATTTTTTCTCCGAATCACTTTTCATACTTTGACATCCCCACCATGGGACTCAACCCGGTCAATTCCATCTTTGTAGGGAAGAACGATATGGAGAATCTTCCCTTGTTTGGATTCATGTACCGCAAACTTCACATCACCGTAGATCGTGCCCGGCTTAAAAGCAAATACGACACATTCATCAAAGGCCGGCAGGCAATTGATGATGGCAAAAGCCTTGTCGTGTATCCGGAAGGCGGGATTTTCACAGAGCGCGCCCCCGAGATGGTGAGATTCAAAGACGGCGCCTTTCGTCTTGCCATTGAAAAACAAATACCCATCGTACCCGTCACCATTCCTAACAATTGGATAATTTTGCCTCCTGATGAATTTTTACTGCGCTGGGGCAAGGTTAAGGTGATTTTTCATGAACCCATAGAGACCAAAGGGATGATGCTCACGGAGCTGAATCAACTTAAACAGCAAGTCTTCAGAACGATCGAGAATGAATTAAGAAAAAATGAAAGTTGACAGGACGGTATTGGACAAAATTGCACACCTCTCCCGTTTGGAGTTTGATGAAAAAGATGCGGAAAAAATGATGGCCGATATGTCAGCGATTGTTTCCTGGGTAGAGCAATTGAACGAAGTGGATACCGAAGGGGTGGAACCACTCACCACCATGACCCATGAGGTAAACAATTTGCGCAAAGACGAGGTCACCCCCCACCTTGCCCATGATAAGGCTCTGTTGAATGCCCCAAAGAAAGACTCCGACTATTTTAGGGTGCCAAAAGTCCTGGAATAATTAATCTGTTCACGGCCGAACCATGTATAAGATATTGTTCTGGAAATCCTGGCCGACGGTATACCAGCGTATTGGAATTTTTGTTGCGCTTGCATTTTCCGTGTCGCTTGCATTCCTGTTTATCTCCTTTGTCAGGGGTCCGGAGACTACCTATGGATGGCAACAGCTCCAGGAACTGCAGCAACAGCAGGTGCCCGTCCACACCTTTGGTTCAGGAGGTTTTGAATTTACACTCTCAGCCGTAAACTATATTCTCTTCGAACGGTGGACTACCGCTCCCCTCCACCTCAACCTGTTTGCACTGGATGCGTATGGGATACTCTTCACCCTGGGAATGATATTCCTGTTTTCCATTCTCACCGTTCTCCCTCGTTTTTGGTTTTTTGCAGGGGCCGGGGTGGCTATGTTCATGATTTCCACTTTTCAATTGGAGGCGCTTGGCATTTCAGGACTACCCGGCAAAGCTCCAACGATTGTTTTCCTTGCCTTGTTTCTCGGCATCACAGTGTACTATCAGTATATCCGCGCTGCCGCATCCTTTCTTCAAAGAGTCAGCACATTCGCCATCGCAGCGCTCCTTGCGGGGTTAATCATTGCACAATTCTCGCAGGAGTTGCAGCCCTTGCGATATTTTGCCATCAACACCATGCCCGCAGCAATCGTGATGCTTCTTGTATTTATCATTCTTGTGGCTCACGAAATCATGGCCGGATTTGTTTCACTCGTTGGACAAGGGACACGGAATTCCAAAAGCGTACAACACTACCTCATCATCAGTGGCATATATCTCATCAATCTTTGGATTGCTTATTGGAACAAGATCGGATGGATCGACTGGGGGCTCAATATACATCCGGTGGTCCTTCTGGCCGTCTCGGGAATCCTTGCGATATGGGGTATCCGTCAGCGTCAACCACTGTATGAACAAATAATTTCGGCGGATCCATTCGGCGTTTATTTTATGCTTGCCCTCGGCACCATCGCCTTTGCCCTCGTAGGATACTTCTTTGCCACATCAACTGATATTTCCCTGCTTTCCATGAGTGACCTCATTCTCTATAGTCAAATAGGGTATGGGATGATGTTTCTCATGTATATGGCGTCCAATTTTCTGGGAATGCTGGCGGCTAATTTTCCCGTGTACAAAGTCATGTATAAACCTACGGTCATGCCTTATTTCTCCAACCGCATGGCCGGTCTCATATTCACCCTGGCATTTCTTTTCTATAACAGCTGGATGGTTCCCGTTAATCATTTTATTTCAGGCTACTATACGTCCTTGGGTGACCTCTATGCTCAAGGCGATCAGAAAATATTGGCTGCAGGTTATTACAAGCGCGCGTATGTCTATGCTCCATACAACCAACATTCCTCCACAGCCCTGGCTGAATGGGAGGCTGCTCGCGAAAACCATATTAAACAAAGACAATACCTCGACGATGCCAATAGTTACCTGCCGACTGAATTTACCTCCATCAATTCGGCCAACACATACTCCTCCAACAAACTGGAAGAAATCCTCGTCCTGCAGGAGGACCTTAGCAAATTAAGATCGGGAGGAGTGATACAAAACAATCTTGGGTTGGCCTATGCACGATTGGGTGTTGTTGATTCTGCCTACCGGTATTTTTCCAGGGCACGGAAAAACAACCTCACTGAATCCTCCGCCGATATGAACCTTCTTGGCCTGCTGGCCGAACATAATGTGGCCATCAACCCTGATTCCGTCTACCGTCAATTGGAGTCTACTCAACCTCGGGTAGCGAGCAATGCCTATGCCATTGCCAACCGTCGCAGTATTGAAATTGATATCCCTATTGTTCTGCCTCGGGACTCCGTTCTCGATCTGTTTTCCGCTGCACTGATTGGCAATTACATCACCAATCACCTGACCCGGATCGACACATCACTTCTGAGCAGTTGCATTGCTCTTGGGTACGACTCAAGAAATAAGAGTTATGACGAAACCGTATTGGTACCTGCAGCTATGGCGTCCTATGCCAGCGGACAGGTGAATCGCGCGTTTGAAATATTGCAAAGGTTAGCCTCGGTGGCCAGCAATCCCGGAGTACACAATACCACCATGGGCTTGTGGGCATTGGAACAAGGGAAGCCTGATGTGGCATCACCCTATTTCCAATTTGCGTTGAGTCAAAAATCAGGACAGGCCGCCTTAGCCAATGCCGTTACTTCCGCAGAAACAGGAGAACTCGATAAGTCAATCATTGCCTGGGATACGCTGGGCATCACCAAGGATTCTGCAGCTCATGCTCTCGCAGAAAGTATGAAGCGGGTTTTGGGTGCGCCCCCATTCTGGTTCAAGGACCTCACGGACAATGAGAAGTATCAGTATGTTCGTTACCGGTTGGCCATAAATGATTCAGTCCAATTCAATAGGCTGGCGCCTCAAATCATCGACGAGAACCTGAGAGCAAAAGCCATCCTGGATCACGCAAGAAAACTATTCTCAATGGATGAACTGAAGAAGGCTACCACGACGTATAATATGCTTCCTGGGCTTCACATTTCCGATCAAGGACTTTTTGATGATATCCGATACTTCGAATTTCACTTGCTCGCGGCACAAGCACGCTGGACCACCCTGGGGGAACAAATCAAGAAAGACGATGCCTTCGGTCCTTATAGAGAGACGTACCGGGTATATTTTGAAGCATTGGAGCAGGCTGCCGCGGGAGATTCCGCTCACGCCGAATTCAATTTCCAGTGGATTGCCCGAAACAATTATCTTTTTGATGAGGGGGTGGTGTCTGCTGCTAATTTCCTTCGGCTGCGGGGCCATCCCGACAAAGAGATTTATTCCATATTGTCGGAAGCCTTGCAGGTCAATCCCAGATCAGTGAAGATTCTGAAAGCTTATATTGTATGCGCCGTCCACCGGGGTTTTGACACCTATGCGGCCAGCGCACTTCAAAGACTTCAAAGCTTGATTGCACCACCCGCCTTCAGAGAGTTTGTTTCCAAAAATCAGCTTTCTGACTTGCTCCTTCAATGAGCCGTATTCTTTACCTTTGCGCACCTTAGTTCATAGACCATGGAATTAAAATACGTCCCCCTCAA
Source organism: Cytophagales bacterium (assembly GCA_025358885.1). Lineage (GTDB taxonomy): Bacteria > Bacteroidota > Bacteroidia > Cytophagales > Cyclobacteriaceae > ELB16-189. The sequence continues at coordinate 10,837 of JANYHW010000021.1, forward strand.
CAATCTTCACGAAAAACTCGGTGCCAAAATGGTTCCCTTCGCGGGATTCAATATGCCCGTTCGGTACTCCTCTGATATGGATGAACACATGACCGTGAGAAATGGGGTTGGCGTTTTTGATGTCTCCCACATGGGCGAGTTTACCCTCAAAGGGCCGAACTCACTTGACCTCATTCAACGCGTCACCACCAATGACGCCAGCAAGCTCGTGGACGGACAGGCCCAATATTCCTGTTTGCCAAATGAAACTGGGGGTATTGTCGATGACCTCATCGTGTATAAAATGAAGGACAATGATTACATGTTGGTGGTGAATGCATCAAACATCGAAAAAGACTGGAATTGGATTTCAAAGTTCAATACTGGCGGTGCAGAGATGAGGAATATTTCTGATGCCACATGCCTCTTTGCGGTGCAGGGACCAAAAGCAAAAGGTATTCTGCAGTCACTTACACAAACAGATCTTTCTAAGATTGAATACTATCACTTTGCAGTTGGGACCTTTGCCGGCTGCCCCAATGTCGTCATCAGCAATACGGGATATACCGGAGCAGGTGGATTCGAAATCTATTGCGATAAAGCTGACGGTGAAAAAATATGGAATGCCATATTTCAGGCAGGCAAAAGTGAAGACATCAAACCCATTGGACTTGGCGCAAGGGATACCCTACGATTGGAAATGGGCTTCTGTTTGTATGGCAATGACATTGATGATACTACTTCACCTCTTGAAGCTGGATTGGGCTGGATCACCAAGTTTACCAAAGATTTCACCAACTCAGCAGCGTTGAAGAAGCAAAAAGAAGAAGGTGTGAAACGCAAACTGGTAGGATTCAAGATGATTGACAAGGGAATTCCCCGTCATGATTACCCGATTGTAGATGCCACAGGGAGCACATTGGGGAAAGTCACGTCGGGAACAATTTCACCCATCCTTGGCATCGGTGTAGGGTTAGGTTACGTGCTCATCGATCACGCGAAACCAGGGACCGAGATCTTTATTTCTGTGCGGGGTAAGAACCTTAAAGCCCAGGTGAATAAACTTCCACTCATCTGACATGGAGACCAGGCCGGCCAAACCTTCAGGTTCTGTGACCAATCCCACCCAGCAAGCTTCCCCGGGGAATATGAAAACCATCGATGTTTGCCTCAGTCCTGAGCTGATGCACTTGTACAATGTGGAGGACCGCACCGTCGTGGTTGTAGACATCCTTCGCGCTACATCCTGCATGGTCACTGCCTTTGCACACGGCGTGGAGAGCATCACACCCTTTGCCAACCTGGATATGTGCCGCGCCATGAAGAAAAATGGCTACATCACCTCCGGCGAGCGCGATGGAAAAAAAGTAGATGGCTTTGACAAGGGGAACTCCCCCTTTGAATATATGGGCGCTGATGTCAAAGGAAAAAAAATCGCCTTCACCACGACCAATGGGACACAGGCCATTGAAAAAGCAAAGGGTGCAAGAAGGATCATCATCGGTTCTTTCTTAAACCTATCTTCCGTTGTCAAGTATTTACTCTTTGGGGAAAACAGCGTGCTTATCGTCTGTGCGGGATGGAAAGGAAAAGTGAATTTGGAGGACACCCTCTTCGCCGGAGCTGTGGTGGACAAACTTAGAAATCATATTGAACCTGATTGTGACGCACCTCTGGCCGCACAACACTTATATACTATTGCCAAAGACAATATGGTGAGTTTCCTCAGCAATTCGTCTCACGTTAAGCGACTCGCCAGGCTTAGTATTAATAAGGATATTGACTATTGCCTAACCTTCGACAAATACCAAATTGTTCCATGCCTGGTACAAGGTGTGCTGAAGGCCTGATTATGCTGAATCAACGGGCTACGAAGAGTCCATCCTGACTCGGCACACACTTCGCGCAATAGATTTTAGGATTTGACTTTAGTCCAGTCATACAATTGGCCTCAGCTTCGTGATATATTTGATTCATAAGTGACCGGATAATTATTATCTTACCCGCATACTCAAAATCTTTCAAAAGATGAAAACATCCATGTTGCTCTTCCTCCTGCTAGTCGCTGGCTCCGCATTCAGTATCAATCCCACCGATACCAGGATGCTCGCGCAACCTGCCATCAGTGCCAATCATATTGCCTTCATTTATGGGGAAGACTTATGGATAGCCAACATCGATGGTTCACAACCACGCAGGCTAACCGTGGACGAAGGAGTCGAATCCAATCCTGTCTTTTCGCCCGATGGAAAGCTAATCGCCTTCAGTGCCCAATACGACGGAAACACTGATGTATTCACCGTACCCGTCGAAGGGGGTGTTCCCATCCGACTTACCTGGCATCCGGGTGCCGATGTGGTCAGGGGCTTTACCCCTGATGGCAAAAGTGTTTTGTTCACTTCTCAACGAGCCATGTTTACACAACGTTATACCCAATTGTTTACCGTTCCTCTGGCCGGCGGATTTCCCAATCAACTTGAAATTCCCAATGCGTTTCATGCTTCCTATTCACCAGACGGAAAATACATGGCCTACAATCCTATCCCTGATGTATTCCGGCAATGGAAGAATTACCGCGGAGGGACCATTGCCAATATCTGGGTGTTTTCTTTTCAGGACAAGTCCGTCGTAAAAATTCCTCAACCACAAGGCGGTTGCAACGATGCCGGTCCTCAATGGATGGGTGATAAGATCTACTTTCGAAGTGACCGAGAGGGTGAATTCAAATTGTATTCCTATGATGTCGCCTCCAGGGAAGTTAAACTCAACCTCTCATTCAATGACTTTCCCATTATCAACATGGCAGCAGGGAACGGGAAGATTATTGTAGAGCAAGCGGGTTATTTGCATACGTTCGATCCTGCCAATTCAACATCCAAACGACTTGTGATTGGCATTGCCGCTGACCTCCAGGAACTAAGACCACGCTTTGTAAAAGGTGGAACCTATATACGGAGTGCTGACATCTCCCCTTCCGGTTCTCGGGTCGTATTTGACTTCCGTGGCGATATTATTACTGTGCCCGGAGAAAAAGGTGATGCCCGCAACATTACCCAGACAACGGGTGCACACGAAAAATATCCGGCATGGTCGTCGGATGGCAAGTCCATAGCCTATTTCTCAGACGTCAGCGGAGAATATGAACTGCACATTAAATCGCAGGACGGCACAGGTGAACCCAGGTCATTCAAATTGAATGGCGCAGGGTTTTATGCTTACCCCAATTGGTCACCGGACAGTAAGAAGATTGCGTTCATAGACAATGGCCGGAATCTTCATGTTCTCGATATTCCGACCGGCACTGTTAAGAAAATTGATTCAGATGAAATTTATTCTCCCGGAGTCTTTCGGCAATTGTTTGGCGACTGGTCATCTGATTCAAAGTGGATTGTCTATACGAAAGTGCTGGAGACCAACTTCAAGAAGATATTGGTTTATTCCCTTGACCAGGCTAAATCTTTCCCCGTAACGGATGGACTAAGCGACGCATCTGAGCCTGTTTTTGATCCTACAGGCAAGTACTTATTTTTCTTTGCCTCCACCAACGCCGGACCCGTGGCGAGCTGGTTCGATCAGTCAAACCAGGATATGTTGGCAACACAATCCATCTACCTATTAACCCTTCAGAAAGAAACCATCTCACCCTTTGCAAAAGAAAGTGACGAAGAGGAGGTAAAATCTGAAAAGACGGAAGCACCCAAGGCGGATGATAAAGCCAAGAAGGACAATTCGGTCACGGAGAAAAAGCCAGAATCGATGAGAATTGATTTCGAAGGAATTCAAAACCGCATTATCGATTTTCCGATCAAGGCTGGCAACTTTAGAGCGTTAGACATGGGTAAGGATGGTGAACTCCTTTATGTCGTGTACCCGAATGATGGCACACCTACCGGCATGCTCCACAAGTACGACATGAAAAAACGCAAGGACAGTGATGTGATGGAACTGGATCAATACATGTTGTCAGCCGATGGAAAAAAGATGCTGTATGTGAAAGGGACCACCTGGGGTATCACTCCCTCAGGAGAAAAACCGGAGGCAGGTAAGGGAATCATTAACACGGCCGACATCCAGGTGAAAATTGATCCGGTCGCAGAATGGACCAATATGTTCAACGAAGCCTGGCGCGTAAACCGGGATTATTTCTATGATCCCGGCATGCACGGCGCAGACTGGCCTGCGATGAAAAGAAAGTACTCCGCATTCCTTCCCGACCTCTCCTGCCGCAGTGACCTCAACACCTTGATCCAATGGATGTGCAGCGAACTTTCCGTGGGACACCACCGACTCACTGGACCCGGAGACAAGCTGAATACACCTCCAGCCGTGAGCGGCGGACTGCTGGGTGCCGACTATGTCATTGCGAATAACCGTTATCAATTCAAAAAAATCTATGGAGGACTAAACTTCAATCCTAACCTGCGGTCTCCGCTCACGGAGCCGGGCATCAATGCCAAAGAGGGTGAATACATCCTGTCGGTAAACGGCAAAGAAGTGACAGCTGCAGAAAATCTATACAAGTTTTTCGAGGCAACCGCTGGAAAAATTGTTGAGTTGACTATCGGACCCAATCCAAATACGACCGGGTCGCGGGTAGTGAAAGTTGTGCCCGTAGAAAATGAAAATGCCCTGCGCAACCGCGACTGGGTGGAGGGCAACCTCAGAAAAGTAAATGAAGCCACCAACGGCCAGGTGGCTTACGTGTACGTTCCCAACACAGCCGGACTTGGCCATGAATATTTCAAACGTTATTTCTTTCCGCAGGCTCACAAGAAAGCCATCATCATCGATGAGCGCTTCAACGGCGGAGGCCAAGTAGCAGATTATTACATTGATCTACTACTGAAACCCTACCAGGCTCATTGGGCACTTCGATACGGTAAGGACTACAAAACACCCAATTCCTCCATTCAGGGTCCCAAAGTGATGTTGATCGATGAAAACGCCGGATCAGGTGGCGACATGCTCCCCTGGATGTTCCGTAAATTCAATGTGGGTACGCTGGTGGGCAAGCGCACCTGGGGCGGACTGGTGGGAGTCCTTGGATTTCCGGAGTTCATCGATGGTGGTGGTGTAACCGCCCCAAACCTTGGTATATGGACCAAAGATGGATTCATCGTGGAGAACGTCGGTGTGTCGCCGGACATTGAAGTAGAGCAGTGGCCTGCGGACTTGATTAAAGGAAATGATCCTCAGTTGCAGAAGGCTATTGAAGTGGCATTAAAAGAGTTAGAGAAAAATCCACCTTCAGAACCCGTGCGTCCGCCGTTCCCAATCAGGGTGAAGCATTAAGTCAGCGACCTTGTCCGGATTACTTGTTCGCAAAAACAATTTTTCCTCCCACCACGGTCATCACCACTTTTACATCCCTTATCTTCTCAGGGGCAAGTGTGGTGATGTCTTCATTCAGTAAAACAAAATCTGCCAGCTTACCTGGCTCAAGGGAACCCTTAATCTTCTCTTCAAAAGAGGCGTTTGCGGCGTCAATGGTGTAGGCTCTAAGTGCCTGTTCAACGGTAATCTTCTGGTCCGGCATCCAGCCATCCGGATTCTTGTCGTCCAGGGTACGGCGTGTGACAGCCGCATAGATTCCTTCCAGCGGTGTGGGAGGTGCAACAAACCAATCACTTCCAAACACCACCATCGCTTTTGCATCCAACAAGGACTTGAATGCATAGGTCGTTTTGGAACGTTCCGGACCAATAAATTTCTCTGCCCAGCGCCCATCGTCGATTGCATGGTAAGGCTGCATGCTGGCGATCACACCCAGTTGAGCGAATCTGGGGATGTCGGCAGGGGCAATGTGCTGTGCATGTTCAATCCTGAAACGACGATCACGCGGACCATTCTCTTTCTCAACCCGTTCGAAAATATTCAGCAACGTGTGAATGGCTTTATCGCCGATGGCATGAATCATCACCTGCAAACCTGCTTTGTCGGCTGCTGAAGTCCTTTCATACAGGTCTTTCTCCGGCGTGATAAAAAATCCTGAATCCGAGGGAGAGTCATTAAAGGGTTTAAAGAAGGCTGCCGTGTGAGAGCCGAGTGAACCATCGACAAATCCTTTCAACCCTCCTATCCGGAGCCATTTGTCGCCATGACCTTGTTGTTCCACTTTTGCCTTTACTTCATCCCAGTTACTCAAGGCCTGTACTGCATAAATCCGGGTGATCAGCCTATTCGCCACCCGTGCACGTTCAAAGACTTCCCAATATCCTCCCATGTTATGGGTGCTGGTGACACCCTTCGAGGCCACATAATGCATTGCGGTATCCAGGGCCATGTCTTCCTGATCGGCCGGGCGTCCAGGAATCTTTCTGTTGACAAGATTCTCGGCATTGTCTTTAAATACGCCAGTGAGTTCTCCTCTTTTGTTTCTTACAATAGCACCACCGGCAACATCTTTTGCGTTGTCTGACACACCCGTGGCTTTCAACGCCGCACTATTGGCCAGGGACATATGCCCGTCAAGACGGTTAACCCAGACAGGATTATTTTGCGTCACCGAGTCAATCCACTCCCGTGAAGGCAGATCACCGCCCCAGTTCTGATGGTCCCAGTCGCCACCCGTGATCCAGGTGCCGGGTGAAAGCTTCGCTGCATAAGATTTGAATCGCTGTATAAACTCCTCCCGGGTTCTCGCATCACGCAGTTGTATAGACATAAGCCTGAAACCTCCATCTACAAAATGCGTGTGGGTATCAATAAAGCCGGGCACGATTAACTGACCTTCTATTGCTTCCATCTGCACCGTGCGATCTCCTTGCCATTTTTTAATTTCAGCAACTGTACCCACAGCCACAATGGAATCCCCATTGATGGCCATTGCTTGGGCATAAGGGTGAGCCGCATCGCCTGTCCAGATTTTACCCGTGATCGTTTGGTCCGCAACCGGATGTTTTGTACAGGCCACTGCGCCAACGACGAGGAAATACATGAGACTTATTTTCTTCATTTCAATTTTGGATTTTCGTGATGACGGTCTTTGTCTCGGGTGGATTTCTTCTTCATATTCTTTTGAAAAGCATGTGTAAGGTCGATACCTGTTTGATTGGCAAGACAAATAAGCACAAACAGCACATCTGCCATCTCTTCTCCCAGGTCCTTTGTTTTATCGGATTCTTTTTCCGACTGCTCGCCATATCGACGCGCCATGATCCTTGCCACCTCTCCTACTTCTTCCGTGAGCAGGGCAGTGTTGGTAAGTTCATTGAAGTAGCGGACGCCATGGAGTTTGATCCATTGGTCGACCTGGTGTTGGGCATCTTGTATCGTCATATGGATAATGATTGTGAAATGATTCCGCTTGAGAATTTATTATTTAGAATATCCAGGTATGCTTAACCACCGCTCTTCAACTCCTCAAAATTAATATCCATCACCTCATACTTTTGCCAACCTACAAAATCAAAGTGCCACCACTCGGACACGTTTACTTTAAAACCATTCTGTTCCATCACCTGAATGATCAATGCCCGGTTCTTGCTGGCTTCAGGATCCTTGATGGGTGTTGAGGGCCATGCCTCTTTTTGGAAAGAGTCAAATTCTGTCGGCATTTTGAGTTCTTTCCCGGTTTTCAAAACAATAATCGTCATGTCCAGGGCGCATCCCCGGTTGTGACGCGACCCCCGATAGGGTGAAGCAACGTAGGTCGTGTCGTGATAGAGTTCATAGAATTTTACCGTTGCGGCATAAGGACGATAAGCATCATATATCTTCACAGCAAGACCCTGTTTGGCAAAAGCAGCCTGCGCCCTCTTTAGCGCCTCTGCTACAGGTCTTCGGGTATAGGCCTTGGCTAAGTTGTAGATTCTTTCCTTCGTGAAATTATTAGTGGTGGCATATCGGATGTCAAGGACGATTCCGGGTATGAATTTCTCCAGGTCCACCAATTCTTTTTCCGGGCTTGTTTTCAATGTCGCCAGGTACTCCGCATAGCGCATGGCCTTGATTCCATACTTGTTCTGGGCTGTAAGAACCAGTGGAAGAAAAAGAAAAATAATAAGGGACCTTTTCATACTTTTAACAATCATTTTTTGTTTCCATGAAAATACTGAAAAGAATATTAATCGGACTGGTCGCTATCATTCTGCTTACCGTTGCAGTAGTCTTTATCTATTTGCAAACCACCAAACCGGTGTATTCCGGCCAGCAAACACTTCAAGGGCTGAAAGCCGAAGTAGAAATTCTTTATGATCAATTCGGAGTACCTCACATCTATGCACAAAATGCCGGCGATGCCTACTTTGCGCTGGGCTATGCACATGCGCAGGACCGACTTTTTCAAATGGAGATGTTGCGAAGGGCAGCCAGCGGACGACTCTCCGAAGTGTTGGGAAAAGACTTACTTCCCGTGGACAAACTCTTCCGCACACTGGGTATCAATCAATTTGCCCGTGAGCATGCAAAGAAGTTCCTTGGTGCGGATACTTCTGACTTTCAACACGCAGCGCTGTCGTACCAAAAAGGAATCAATGCCTTTGTTCACCAGGGCAAGACTCCCATTGAATTCAGCATTATTGGAATTCCCAAAACCGACTTTGTCCCTGAAGACATCTATCTCGCGGTGGGCTTTATGTCATTTGGCTTTGCCGAAGGAATCAAGACTGACCCTGTCCTTGAAAAAATAAGAACCGATCTGGGAGAAGACTATCTCCGTTCGTTGGCCGTGCAAACACCAGTAGACGCCATTAGGATCAAGAGTTTTCAGGGACCCGTGAAACAACAGGACAAGAATCCACTCATTACCGCTCTTGATCAGGCACTGGAAAAAATTCCTGTGCCGCTTTGGTCGGGCAGCAATGGCTGGGTGATCTCGGGAAGTCGCACCGCCTCAGGGAAACCTATTCTTGCCAATGACACCCACATTGGTTTTGGTCAGCCTGCCGTATGGTATGAAGCCCATATGGAATACCCAGGATTCAGCTTTTATGGTCATCATCTGGCTGGCGTACCCTTTGCGTTGTTGGGAAATAATCAATTCTGTGGATGGGGTCTTACGATGTTTGAGAATGATGATACGGACTTCTTCAATGAAACCCTTAACCCGGACAATCCTACTCAGGTTAAGTTCAAAGATCAATGGGAAAATCTTACTGCGCGCGAAGAGATCATTAAGATCAAAGGAACCTCAGACGAAATCCTTACGGTAAAGGAAACCCGGCATGGACCCATCATTAACGGAATTATGGATGATGTGGTGAAAACTACTCCCACCGTTTCACTTTCCTGGCTGCTCAACCATCTTACCAACTATTCCCTGCAGGCCGCCTACCAGCTCAATCACGCAGCTAGTTTTGATGACGCACGTGCCGCTGCTGAATTGTTTTCTTCCCCTGGCCTGAATGTTATGTATGGAGATGCCGCAGGCAACATAGCCTGGTGGGCAGTGGCAAAACTTCCGATTCGTCCAACCCATGTCAATCCGAAATTTTTCCTCGATGGCAGCTCTGGCAAGGATGAATACCTTGGGTTTTATGATTTTTCTAAAAATCCCCAGGCCATCAACCCTCCCTGGGGATTTGTATATTCTGCCAACAATCAACCTGATTCGGTTGACGGAATTCTATACCCGGGATATTACTATCCCCGATCAAGGTCCGGTCGAATCGTCGAACTGGTGAGTGAAGACAAAAAGTGGACACAGGAAGATATCAAGAAAGTGAATCTCGATGTGACGTCACATATGCTGCCTGACATTGCCAAAGAAATGGTGTCAGTATTGAAAGCCAATTACCAAAAAGAGTTTGAAGTTCTAATCTCCCCACTTGACAGGTGGAACGGTGACCATCAAATAAATGATACCGCCCCTTCCATCTACTACAATCTCCTGGGCAATGTGATGGCCATGGCCATGAAAGATGAACTGGGTCAGGCTGCATACAAATCCATTATGGGCACATCCCTTCCTAAGAACTCCTATGACATTTTTATCCGTGACGGTGATTCTCCATGGTGGGACAACATCCATACACCAGACATCAAAGAGACGAGGGCTGATATCTTCCAGCAGGCAGCACTGAAGACAATTGAAAATCTGACTGCCACTTGTGGAAAAGATCCCGTTGGATGGACCTGGGGAAAAATTCATACGCTTACACACAAACACGCGCTGGCCGCAGTAAAGCCACTGGATAAGTTTTTTAACGTCGGACCATTTGTGGTTCCGGGTGGCAGTGAGGTAATTAATAACTTACACTTTACCCTCGACACTACGGGTTATTTCCCAGTCAATGGAGGTCCTGCCCTGCGCAAGATCACGGACTTTGGGGACCTGGCTCATGGCGAAACGGTCTCTCCCACCGGACAATCCGGCAATGTCATGAGCCCTCATTATGATGACGAAGCTGAAATGTATGCCACGGGTAAATTCAGGAAGATGCTCATGCTGCGCTCCGAGATCGAAGCGTCATCAAAAAACAAACTCATCTTAAAACCACAATAATGGCGGCAAGCATATGGCAGTCCCTTTCTAGAAACGCACGGTTCTCCATCCTCGCCTTTCTTGCAGCAGCTGCTTTGAGCATCTTCAGCATGGGAGCGCTGGGATATGCCATCTATTATCTCGTTGCGCCATTCCTCAACAAGTCCATTGATTCCTTACAAGGAGGCAGCACGTGGCCAACGGTGATTTTTGCCGGGATGTGCTGGTCGGTGAGTTTTCTTCTTGCAGGAGTATCGTATCACTATACCTCGAAATGGAAATTTCCTTCGGTAGCCTCTAAAGTAATTTACGGCTTTGTCCTTTGGCTGTGGATATTGATTGTGTGGTATCTTCTCTTGAATTTCAAGATAGTGCAATAAGGCAGAGTATCAGCCTGGATCCGGTGATCTGAGGGGAAATTGGGAAGTTGTGCTTCTACAAGGATTCATTCGAAGAAGATATAATACGAATTGTTGGATGCATTCTCATGAATCACTGGCTCCAATTGAAATGCGGTCAGGATGTTTTCCTTCGTCAACACTTCCTCTCGTGTGCCTTGTGCCAGCACTTTTCCATGATCGACAAAAGCTGAATACATGTTGGTTACTGATTTGCAATGTCTTTTGTGGAGAGTGGACAGAACCATGGAGCCTAATTTTATTATCTTGACTCAAAAAATAATCCCATGAACCAGCAAACGACTCAGGTGACCGCTGAGCAGGCCAGCGCCGAGACACAACGCTTCATGACCAAAGTGTATGGCTGGATGTCCTTTGCACTTGTAGTAACGGGATTTGTTGCCATGTACACCGCCTCCTCACCTGCCCTGCTCAATATGATTTTCGGCAGCACCTATACCCTCATCGGCGTTATCCTGCTGGAGTTCATTATGGTGGGGGCTTTGGCCGGCTGGGTAAGCCGCATGTCAGCCAGCACGGCGACATTGATTTTCATCCTGTACTCGGCCCTCAATGGACTTACCCTTTCCGGAATATTCATTGTGTACACAACTGAATCCATAGCTTCCACGTTTTTCATCAGTGCCGGTACCTTTGCCGCCATGACCATTTATGGCTACACCACCAAGAGTGACCTCTCCGGGTGGGGAAACCTGTTGTTTATGGGATTGATCGGATTGATTATTTCATCCGTTGTAAACATATTTCTCAACAGTTCAATGTTATCATGGATCACCTCTTGTTTTGGTGTGGTGATCTTTGTGGGTCTGACCGCCTATGACACGCAAAAGATCAAGAACATGAACATCATCGGCAATGAAGGGACTGATGAGGACAAGAAAGAGGCTATCATGGGCGCACTCACCCTGTACCTGGATTTCATCAACCTCTTTCTCTATTTACTTCGTTTATTCGGAAAGAGAAAATGAAAAATATAGAGGCATTGCGTGCAGATACGCCGGGGTGTAAACACAAAATTCATTTTAACAATGCTGGCGCTTCATTGATGCCCATGCCCGTCATACAGGCGGTGACCGATTACCATGCACTGGAGGCGATAACCGGTGGTTATGAAACCTCTGATCTTAAGGCGAGGGAGATCAATGGGTTTTACGAAAGCATGTCACGGCTTTTGAACACATCACCTTCAAATATTGCTTTTACTTCAAGCGCCACGAGCTCCTTTGCACGCGCACTCTCTTGCATTCCCTTCGTAACAGGTGACAGTGTGCTCATTGCCCAGGAGGACTACATTTCCAACCAACTCGCCTTTCTTTCCCTCCAAAAAAGATTTGGCATTCACCTGCTTCGCGCCGACAGCCTGGCCGAGGGAGGTGTCGATCTTGACAGTATGAAGAAATTAATGGACAAGCATCATCCAAAGTTGGTGTCACTTACCCACATCCCCACCAACAGCGGGCTTGTCCAGCCTGTGGAAGCCGTGGGAGCAATGTGCAAGGAACGAAATATCCAGTACCTCGTGGATGCTTGTCAAAGTGTAGGACAACTTCCCATTGATGTCAAAAAAATACAGTGTGATTTTTTGTCTGGAACCTTCAGAAAATTTCTCCGGGGTCCGCGTGGCACAGGGTTTTTGTATGTATCCGACAGCGTGTTGAAACAAAATATGGAGCCCCTCTTCCTCGATATGCGTGGAGGGGACTGGATATCGAAAGATGCCTACCAACTGAGGCCGGATGCACGCCGATTCGAAGATTGGGAGATACCCTATGGGCTTCTCGTGGGATGCAAAGCGTCTGCGAACTATGCTTTATCCGTGGGGCTGGAAGAGATCAGGAAGCGAAACGAATTTCTGTGTGACCGCGTACGCAAGGAACTGGCCCGGTTAAATCTTTCCACCCTGGATTATGGTAAAGTAATTAGCAGCATAATCACAGTAAATATTCCCAACAAAGCTCCTGCCGATGTACTGCGTTTGCTACGCGAAAGAAATGTAAACACCTCCATTGCTCACCGGAGCTCAGCGGTTATTGATTTTGACGCAAAAGGGGTGACCTGGGCCCTCCGCATATCACCCCATTACTACAATTCGGAAAAAGACGTTGAGTTTCTTAGTGAGGCGCTGAAAGAAGTGATAGATTGATAGTAATTTTAAGTCGTGGATCGCAAGGAGTTCATAAGACTGGTGGGGGCGGGCTCATTTCTGGCATGTTCAGGCTGTCTGGACACCACAAACAGTTACCCTGCACCCAGCGGTGTTGATTTCACCCTCGACCTTACACAAGGAAACAACACGATCCTGCAATCTCCGGGGGGATCTCTCATTAAAAATGGCGTCATCATTGTACGGGAACTGAACGGCGACTTTATCGTCTTCAGCAATGCATGTACGCATCAAGGTGCCACCATTCGTTACCAGGTTTCGCAAAACAATTTCGTTTGCCCCCGGCACTACAGCTATTTTGATATCACAGGTTTTCCTGTCAACGGACCCGCCACATTTCCCCTGAGAAAATACAAGACTGAGTTGAACGGAGACAACCTGCGCGTGTTCTCTTACTAATCGGTGCAGAGTCATCTCGTATTCACTATCTTGGTTCTATGAATGTGAGGACCGCGCTTCTGTTGACCCTGCTTGCCGAAGGGGCGGTTGCCGCGTTGGGGATTTTTCATTACGGCACTTCCATTGAGGGCCTTCAGGCAACAACACGTTTTTCAGGCAGGCTCTCACTCTTGATCTTTAGTTTTATTTTCCTCCTGCCTCCAGGGGCTGACTCAAATCTTCAACGATGGTTCTCCGCGAGTTACTTTCTGGTTTTCGCTCTTGCCCATGGCATTCACCTCATTGAACTGCTGAGCTATGTGTACTTCTCTGGAATAGAACTTGTTCTCTATCGTGTAGCCGGAGGTTTTCTAGCTTACTCCATGATCTTTGCCATGCCATGGCTTCAACAACGCGGAAATGCAGGAAAGATCGCCTCTGCAAGGTTTCAGACGATTGGTTACGTGTATTTGTTCTATGTGTGGTTCATCTTTTTTATGACTTATATGTCGCGGGTGAACGGAAGTTTTCAAAATGCCGGCGGGAGCCAATTTGAACATGTTACTTTAATGGGCTGGGTTTGCATTATGCTGGGAATTAAAGTCATCAGCTTGTTCTTGAAGAAACAAACTTCCTGATATGTGCATGAGACCCTATAATGCTGTGAAATGTCTCATCTTCGTTATTTTCAGTCTCACGCTTATCCATTGCTCGGTAAAACCGGTTGACAACCGACCTAACATCATCTATATTATGGTAGATGATATGGGATACGCCGATCTGAGTATCTATGGAAGGAAGGACTACACCACTCCGATGTTGGATGCTTTTGCAAAGGAGAGCATGCGGTTTACCCAGGCTTATGCTGCCGCACCCGTATGCACGCCCACCCGGGTGGCTTTCATGACCGGTCGCTTCCCGGCCAGGAATCCAATTGGCTTACGCGAGCCCTTGGTGATGGATTCAACCGATATCGATTTAGGATTGTCCCCTGAAATTCCAACGGTGTCTTCTCTGCTGAAGAAATCAGGATACAAGACGGCGCTATTCGGAAAATGGCACCTCGGATTCAAAAAGGAATTCTTTCCATCGATCCATGGCTTTGACTACTTCTATGGCTTCTCTCCCGGGGGTGCAGATTATGTCAGTCACCGCTACGAGGGACAGGATGTTTTGTATGAAAACAACGAACCTATAAAAGAGGAGGGTTACCTCACCGACCTGATCACCAACCACGCCATTGACTACATCAACAAAACGAAAGGTCCATTCTTCATCAGCTTACAATACAATGCACCCCACTGGCCGTGGCAAGGACCGGGTGACGCGGCTTATCCGGACACAACCAAAATGTCTTCCGGAGGAAATGCGGAAACGTATGCAAGAATGATGCAAAGCCTGGATCAGAATATTGGCAGGTTGCTTCAGTCCCTCAGAGATGCAGGCATAAGCGAAAATACCCTGGTGATCTTTACCAGCGACAATGGGGGTGAGAGATATTCCAATATGGAACCATTAAAAGGACACAAACTTGAATTATGGGAAGGTGGCATTCGCGTACCTGCATGGGCAAGGTGGCCGGGGAAGATCAAGCCCAACACCACTACAGACCAGGTGGCGGTGACGATGGATTGGACGGTTTCCATTTTGAATGCTGCGAAAGTCCAACTCCCCGAGAGCCTCAAACCAGATGGGATGAATCTTCTGCCCCTACTTGAGGGCGAGGCCAAACCCATTGACCGGAATTTATACTGGCGGATATCAAACCGAAGCCTTTGGAATGCTTATCGCAGCGGGAACTGGAAGTACATTAAGACCCCGGATGAAGAAGGCCTGTACAACCTGGCTGATGACATCGGAGAAAACAAGAATCTCAAAGAGACGGAGCCCTCAGTCTTCCTCAGGCTTAAGTCCGAATTTGAAACCATAGACAAAGAAATGCTGACGCCGTACGTGTTTCCCAAGGAATAAAAATTCATGGTATCCGTTATTAAGTAATATCATGAAGCAGCTTTCCGCCGCAGACTATGTCGTGTTCTT
>JANYHW010000027.1 GCA_025358885.1 Cytophagales bacterium
GTATTGCTCCACGCCACCTTTGATCCGTTCTCCCACCCTCCTGATCATTTGTGTCTGCTCAACATTGGTAGATAATGGCCCTTTGGTGATCACGTCCTTATATTGGGTAGCAGACATGGCGTTAATTTCAGAACTGGATACGAGGCTCAACTGCTTTCGGCCCGTTACCGGCACAGTGGCACAACGCGACAGCAATACAACAGCAAGGAGAATAACAAGGGTGCTCTTTTTCATGTTTGAGTAAACTATGGCGCGAAGTTATATAATAGGCAGCTAAAAAATATTCTAAAAAGTGGAGGAAATACTCACTCTGCCGCCTTTTGTTAATAGCTTTGCATAAAATACCGACTTCCAGTTATGAGGATTTTTGCTATAGGACGAAATTATGCCGAGCATATCAAGGAGCTTAACAACGAGCGCCCTGATGAACCCGTGATTTTCACCAAACCTGACACGGCCATTCTCAGAAACAACGCCCCCTTTTACTATCCCGAATTTTCCAAAGACATTCATCACGAAGTAGAACTTGTACTCAGGGTGTGCAAAGAAGGAAAGAACATTGAAGAAAAATTTGCGGGCAAGTACTATGATGCCATCGGTGTAGGCATCGACTTTACCGCCAGGGACCTTCAGCAAAAGGCAAAGGAGAAGGGCTTGCCCTGGGATATCGCCAAAGGATTTAACGGCTCGGCCCCATTATCAGAAAAATTTTTGCCCGTGGAAAATTTTAAAGACCTGAAGAATATCAATTTCAAATTGGAAGTAGATGGTCAGTTGCGGCAGCAAGGCAACACAAGTCTAATGCTGTTTAACTTTGAGTACATCATTGCGTATCTCTCTCGATTTTTTACCCTTAAAACCGGAGACCTGATTTTTACCGGCACACCCAAAGGTGTCGGGCCTGTGTCCATAGGAAATAAATTGTCCGCTTACATTGAAGATGAGAAGCTACTGGAGTTTAACGTTAAGTAGGATCTGTTTACTGGCAGCCTTTCCATGCTGCGTTTTTGCGCAATACAACGAGTCAGAAAATGTGACCCCGAAGGGAAGCGACATGGGCAATTACTTGTTCCCGATCAATCCCGGTAAGCCCAACCAGTTGGTTGGTACGATGGGTGAATTGCGAAATACTCACTTTCACGGAGGCATTGACATCCGCACAAACAACCAAATCGGTGTGCCCGTGCTGGCCACGCAGGATGGCTACATTTCCAGGGCCAATGTCAATACAGCAAGCTATGGCCGCGCTTTGTATGTCACGCATCCCGATGGCAGAACTTCCTTGTATGGACACCTTGATAAGTTTAAGGGCAAAATAGCGGAAGACATCAAGCGTGAACAATACAGGCGCAAGAGCTTTGAAATTGAACTTTCGTTCAAGCCTGGTGAATATCCCGTTAATAAAGGTGACACCATTGGCTTTTCCGGAAATACCGGAGCATCCTCCGGACCACACCTTCATTTTGAAATTCGCGAAGGAAATGTGTTGTTGAACCCATTGAAATTTGGATTTACTGAAATCGTAGACCACATCCCACCGGCTGCCCAAAGAATTGCATTGCGAACATTGGATATCGATTCAAGGATCAATGACCGTTTTGGTCGCTTTGAGTTTTACCTGATAAAAAAATCTGCCAAAGAATACGTTCTGCCCATACCGATCCTTGCCCATGGGCGGATAGGTGTTGAACTACTGGCAGATGACAGGATGGATGGATCACCCGGTCGGTGCGGCATCAACTATATCGAGATGTACTCGGATAGCCAAAGGGTTTTTTCTCAATACATCGAACGAGTGGACATGGATGAATCCCGTGGAATCCTGGCTCTTATGGATTACAAGACGCTTGAAACAAGGGGAAAGCGCTACAATAAACTTTACATCGATGATGGCAATAATCTGGATTTCTACAAGGCCGTCAACGGTGGAATTCTGAATGTTCAACAGGCGGACCAATTCGTACACATCCTGCTCAGGGATGAGTCCGGAAATACAAGCCGCGTGAAGTTTACGTTGCGACCCAACCCAATATCAACCAAGATGGTCCTTCCGGCAAAGCGTGCGGTTGCTCTTGAGTCTGATCTCGTTGAAAACGTTCTTATGATTACCTCTCAGACATGCCCCGGCAGCGAAGGATTAACTTTGTATTCCGGAAAATTATCGACCAAAATGAAATCTACCTATGAGGGCGCCAATCAACAAATCTATCTCATCGACCTAAGAAAACAGCAGCCTGATTCTGTCGCCTCGTGTTCGGGAAGCCTTGAATTCCACTTCAAAGATATCGTGCCCTCTACAACTGACTACACTTATTACAGCGATTGGGCCGACATCTATTTCCCTGAAAAATCTTTGTATGACACGCTTTTTCTGAATGTCAATCACCGCATTGTGGATAACCGGGAAACCTTTGTCATTGGTCAGCGAACTATACCGCTCCACCGGTATGTCCGCTTGATCCTTAAGCCAACGCTGCCACAGAATCCGCAGAAGAACCTCGCGGTGTACAGAAGAGAAGGCGGTGGCTTCAGCTACATGGGGGGAGAATGGATCAATGGCAAAGTACGAATCTATAGTGCTGAACTTGGTGAATTCACCTTTCTCACCGACAGCATCGCACCTACCATTGGCCGCATTCGGCTTGATATGCAATCTGCACGATTCCGGATCAGGGACGGTCTCTCTGGCATTGCCTATTATGAAGCGAACATTGGTGGCAGTTGGCTGTTAATGACATATGATTATAAATCAGGAATACTCCAGTCGGAACGACTCGATCCCAAACAATTGCTCAAAGGTGACTTTGAACTTAAGGTGGTTGATCGGGCAGGTAATGAGAGAATCTTCAAACAAAAAATATAATATCATGGCACTTACCGCAGGAACAAAAGCTCCAGACTTCAAATCGAATGACCAGGATGGCAACGAGGTTAGCCTTTCAGGCATGAAAGGAAAGAAAGTTGTCCTATATTTTTACCCGAGAGACATGACACCGGGATGCACCGCCGAAGCGTGTAGCCTGCGCGACAATTACAAGGCACTGATGAAGGCGGGGTATGAGGTTCTCGGCGTTAGCGGAGATAATGAAAAGACCCATCGCAAGTTCATTGAAAAAGAAAAGCTTCCTTTTCGTCTTCTCGCCGATGTCGACAAATCGGTCCATATGAAATACGGAACCTGGATAGAGAAGTCCATGTATGGAAGAAAATATATGGGCACAGCACGGGTTACCTACATCATCAATGAAGGAGGCTTGATTGAAGAAGTCATAGAGAAAGTGGATACTAAGAATCACGCTGACCAGATTCTTGGTCGGGCAACGAGCACCGCTCCAGCAATGAAGCCAGCAAAAAAGGCAAACCTAAAAATTGCGAATAAGGCACCTAAGAAGGTGGTGAAGAAAGCAATCAGGAAGAAGGGTTGAAATTGATTTAGTCCCTGTCCCATTCAAAATACGCACCTTTCTTTGTTGGCTTCGACCAGGTCTTTTACTTGGAGTCATTGTGCCATAATGGTAAAAAAATGACCCCATCTCGAATTTTGGTCAAACCTTTGGGATAGGTCGCCCTCAATCCTATCTTCGCCCGAAATTCCTGCCAAATGCCCCCACTGGATATCATCCAACTCAAAAGACTTTGTTCACAAATCCGCCGTGATATAGTGCGAATGGTTTACAACTGCCAGTCGGGACATCCAGGTGGTTCCCTGGGGTGCACGGAGTTTTTTGTGGCGTTATATTTCCATATACTCAAACACAATCCCTCTTTCACCATGGATGGAAAGGGTGAGGATTTGTTCTTCCTCTCCAATGGGCACATCTCCCCTGTTTGGTATTCCACCCTTGCAAGGGCCGGCTATTTCGATATCAAGGAACTCACCACTTTCAGGCAACTCAATTCAAGGCTCCAGGGCCATCCGGCTACCCATGAGCACTTGCCTGGCATCCGGATTGCCTCTGGTTCGTTGGGGCAAGGACTCTCTGTAGCGATAGGAGCTGCACTGGCTAAGAAACTCAACAATGACAGTCAACTGGTTTATGTACTAATGGGGGATGGCGAACAGCAGGAAGGTCAGGTGTGGGAAGCATCCATGTACGCAGCCCACAACAAAGTGGATAACCTCATCGCCTCAATTGATTACAACGGTCAGCAAATCGATGGGCCCGTGGATCAAATCCTTTCCCTAAAAAACCTGCGCGCGAAATGGGAAGCATTTGGTTGGATTGTCGTGGAAAGCAATGGGAATAACCTGGAGGAACTTATTTCAACACTTGAGAAGGCGAAAAGTCTTGCGAAGAATGGTAAGCCTGTGCTTAACCTCATGACCACGGTGATGGGGAACGGCGTAGACTTTATGATGGGCAGCCATAAGTGGCATGGCGTGGCACCCAATGAAGAAGAGTGCAAAAAAGCGATGGCCCAACTTGAAGAAACAATCGGCGACTTCTAAGAATAATAACCACGGCCCGAAATATATTTTGGTAACTCAATTCGACAACTACATTACTGAATGATCAAATTCGCCCCTACAGACAAGAAAGACACACGCTCCGGCTTCGGAGTAGGATTGCACGAACTAGGCAAACAGAACCAGAATGTTGTCGCTCTCTGTGCCGATCTCACAGGGTCTCTCAAGATGGATGCCTTTAAGAAGGATTTCCCCGAAAGGTTCTTCCAGACAGGCATAGCGGAAGCCAACATGATGGGGATCGCTGCGGGACTTACTATCGGGGGCAAAATTCCTTTCACCGGGACCTTCGCAAACTTTTCGACAGGACGTGTCTATGACCAAATCCGTCAATCAATTGCTTACTCAGGTAAGAATGTTAAGATCTGTGCTTCGCATGCAGGCTTGACATTAGGCGAAGATGGCGCCACACACCAGATTCTTGAAGACATCGGAATGATGAAGATGCTGCCTGGCATGACGGTGATCGTGCCTTGCGACTACAATCAAACAAAAGATGCAACCATTGCACTTGGTCAGCATCAGGGACCCGCCTACCTTCGATTTGGCCGGCCAGTATGGCCGATATTTACTGCGGGCAGGCCCTTTGTAATTGGTCTGGCAGATACCCTGATTGCCGGAAAGGATGTGTCCATATTTGCCTGTGGTCATATGGTATGGCAGGCCATAGAAGCTGAAAGTATGCTCGCCGAAAAAGGGATCAGTGCGGAAGTGATCAACATACATACCATCAAACCTCTTGATGTGGAGTCGGTCCTGGCCTCCATACAAAAGACCGGCTGTGCAGTTACTTGTGAGGAGCACCAGATCAATGGCGGGCTTGGAGACAGCATTGCCCAGGTGCTCTCGAGGTTCCATCCTGCTCCCCTCGAGATGGTTGCCGTGAATGATTCATTCGGTGAGAGTGGAAAACCAACAGACCTGTTGAAGAAATATGGCCTCTCCCCTGCAAACATCACGGCAGCGGCGGAAAAAGTTCTGAAAAGAAAGAAATAGCTCTTGTCAGATGAAACTCTGTGTGTTCCTTACATTCCTACTCGCTGGCATAAACGCCATTGGCCAGGTGCCGCACTACGAAGGAATTTTCATAGAAAACAAGCCATGGACGGAAGCCAGAGAAATTTTGTCAGATACCACCATTGTCGTTCTGCCGCTTGGGGCTGAATCCAAGGAGCACGGTCCGCACCTCCTGCTAAAAAATGACTGGCTGATTGCAGAGTACCTGAAAGAGCGCATATCGTGGACCCAGCCGGTGGTGATTTACCCAACTGTAAATTATAACTACTACCCTGCCTTCCTTGAATATTCCGGATCAACATCCATCAGGATGGAAACTGCCTATTCTTTGATCGTAGACATCTGCCGGGTTATCTCTGCCCACGGTCCGAAGAAATTCTATGTCCTGAACACAGGAGTTTCAACACTTGTGCCCTTGAAGGTTGCTAAAGAGATGTTGGCAAAACAGGGGATTCTCATGACGTATACCGACATTCTGAATGTGGCAGGCGACGCTGAAAAGAAAATTAAACAACAACCTGCCGGGACACATGCCGATGAGATCGAAACTTCAATGATGCTGTACATGGCATCTGCGACAGTGAATATGAGCAAGGCTGCTAGGGACATTCCTTTCAATGATGGACCAGGGCCGCTGACCCTAAACCCTGACAACAAATTCGGAAGATATTCACCTACTGGCATCTATGGAGATGCCACACTGGCGACAGCAGACAAGGGAAGGATTGTTGTGGAGGCCATGGTGGAAGGAATCAATCTGGAAATCAATGCCTTACGGAGGGCGGAAATCCCAAGTGCATCGATGGATAAGCCACCTATGTCTTTTGTAGGAACATATTACCTGTCGAAGGAGGATAAGATCACGATAAGTATTGAAAAAAATCAGCTGATGTTCGAAGGAAAAGGCCCACGCAAACTCCCCCTGCTACGGCAAACGGGTAATTCTTTTACCATAGGGGAGCGCGGCCGGATCGTATTCTTCTCGGAAGAGAACGGGACCCATGCTTCCGCATATCTTAACTGGGAAGGAATCGACTACCTGGGCAAGAAATAGCTCACATCATATTTCCACCAAAGGTATTCGCGGTTTTCCATACAGGGTCTATCTTGTGGGCTTAACCCACCTGCCATGAGAAGACTACTACCCATTGTTATGATCATAATGGTCACGATGACCACCTATGGACAACAAAAATCAATCACAGGCTTCACGAAGGAATCGGTCGACACCGAACTGAAACTCGAAGAGAAGTTTGACAGCTACCTCAAGGTTGACAATCTCGATCAGTGGTTGAAGAAACTCACCGCCCATCCTCACCACATCAGCTCTCCCTATGGAAAAACTAATGCTGAATTTATGAGGGACCTTTTCAGAAGTTGGGGATATGAGGCAGAAATTGAATCCTACAAAGTATTGTTTCCCACCCCTAAAGTGCGTCTGCTGGAAATGGTTGGGCCAACCAAGTTCACAGCAAAATTATCTGAGTCCGCATTGAAGGCAGATGGCACCTCCAACCAGGTAAGCGAGCAACTTCCTGTGTACAATGCCTGGTCTGCTGATGGCGATGTAACCGCAGATTTGGTTTTCGTCAACTATGGAATACCCGCAGACTATGAACAGCTCGAACGCCTTGGAATTGAGGTGAAAGGTAAAATTGTAATAGCCAAATATGGTGGCTCCTGGCGAGGCATCAAACCCAAGGTGGCACAAGAGCATGGTGCCATCGGATGTTTGATCTACTCTGATCCTATGGAAGATGGTTATAACCAGGGTGACGTATATCCCAAAGGTGCCTATCGTCCGATGGATGGAGCGCAGCGCGGGTCTGTGATGGATATGCCTATCTATCCCGGCGACCCATTGACGCCGGGTGTTGGCGCAACCGCTGATGCAAAGCGTCTCGACCGAAGTGAGGTGACCAACCTGATCAAGATTCCCGTGATCCCTATTTCGTATGGTGATGCCCAGCCCATGCTCTCCGCCCTGGGCGGACCAGTATCTCCGGACAATTGGCATGGAAGTCTGCCAATAACCTATCACATTGGTCCTGGCCCCGCCAAGGTCCACCTTAAACTTGAATTTGACTGGAAGATGGTGGATTGTTTGAATGTTGTGGCGCGACTAAAAGGCGCAGAGTTTCCTGACCAATGGGTTATCCGAGGCAACCACCACGACGGATGGGTGAATGGTGCTGGCGATCCAACCAGTGGATTGGTGGCTGAACTGGAAGAAGCTCGCGCTATAGGAGAACTGGTGAAGTCTGGCTGGAAGCCAAAGCGAACCATTATTTATTGTGCCTGGGATGGTGAAGAGCCTGGGTTAATGGGTTCTACAGAATGGGCCGAGCACCATGCCCAGGAACTGCAACAAAAAACTGTTGCTTATATTAATTCCGACGGAAATGGTCGTGGCTTTCTCTTTGTCCAGGGGTCGCATACGCTGGAGACTATGATCAGCGAGATCGCCCGCGATGTCAACGATCCTGAAACCGGCGTTACGGCACTTGAACGGAGTAAGTCCTGGTCTGCTGTAAATGCCCCAACTGCTAAAGCTAAAAAAGAGGCACTCTCCAAAAAGGGGATGTCCCTTTGGGCCCTTGGTTCAGGCTCGGACTATACTGCTTTTATTGACCACCTCGGAATTCCTTCCTTGAACATGGGATATGGCGGCGAAGGTGGAGATGGTGTGTATCACTCGATCTACGATTCCTACGATCACTACAAGCGCTTTGTTGACCCCAAATTGGAGTATGGCATGGCGCTTACGAAGACCGCGGGAAGAACAACACTCCGCTTGGCCAATGCAGATGTACTTCCTTTCGATTTCAAAGCTTTCCAAAGAACGGTTAGCGGTTATCTGGCAGAGGTTTCAGGTCTTATTGACAACCTTCGGGAAACAACCGAAGTTGAAAATCAGATGATCAAGGAAAAAAGATTCATTCTTGCTGCCGACCCTACCCAAAAGAGCGTTCCACCGGTAACAAAGGAGGCTGTTCCCTTTATCAGCTTCGCCAGTTTGCAGAATGCGGTGGCCATGCTGGACAAAAGCGCTTCGAACTTTGGGGATCTTTATGCTGGAAACCCGAAGCCCAATACCAACCTCACGGTACTTAACCAACTTCTGTATCAGGCTGAACAAAAACTGCTCTCCCCCTCAGGGCTTCCAAGGAGACCATGGTTTAAGCACACCATTTATGCGCCGGGATATTATACCGGATACGGTGTAAAAACTTTGCCAGGTGTCCGGGAAGCGATTGAGCAACGCAATTGGAAGGAGGCCCAGGAGCAAATCGAGATCGTTGCGAAGGCGATTCAGGATTACTCCGCGCAGGTTGACGCTGCCAGCAAAATTCTGATGCTTAAGTAGTCAGCATACATCATACATTCTTCTAGCAGAACCTGCAAAGTAAATGCCGCACAGTAATCATAGAGCGAGCATTTCTTTGTGGACTCTGTGGCGGAAAAAAGGCGAGTTATTGACTTGT
>JANYHW010000029.1 GCA_025358885.1 Cytophagales bacterium
CGTGGCAGCAACAATCCATGGACCCAAAGCCAGGTTGTTCACCACCCTTCATGATTACCGATTCGGCCCCAATGCCGTTCCACATGGTGTCTGGAAAAATCTTATTGCATTTGTCCATGGCTTCAGGGGTAAAAAGCTTCCTGATCTGCTCGCATACCAGAAGAATTCATTCGCATTACATTCCAAGGCTAGCGAAGCACTGATTCCCTTGTATCCTTTACCCAGTCCACACAACCATGCATGGTACTACAGCTGGCTGGATATGCCGCAATTCGATTTTCTCAAAAGCCGAATATTATATGAAGACCATGTGTACCAAAGCCGCATGCACCGTATTCTTCATAATATGAGCACCCACAAGCCGGAGGTTGTCGTGATGTATGGCATGAGTAACATCAACGAGCTAAAAAAATCTGTGCAAGAGTTTTTTCCTTCGGCGAAATTCAAAAAGGCCAACGCGATCAAGTTGAAAATCCCTCAGCGTCACCAGGCGGAATTCAATGGTACCACGATGGTGATCACCACACAAATTCCCGCGCTAAGGCATAACCGGATTGAAACGGGATTCGATTGGCTGGAGTTTGGAAGGACCGTAAGGTCCGGAAACTAATTTCAAGCCTTGTCACAAGGCCTTCCCTACTCACCTGCTTCAATTATTCTCATGATAGAATCAGTTGTGACCACTGTCGCAAATTCTGAATGTAAACTTGCCAGTGCCGTTTCGTGAATGACTTCAGCAGGATAATTTTTTCCATCAAAGCCTTTCTTATTGAATGTTGCAGTAGCATCGGCGACTAGGTATGATTCATACCCTAAATTTCCTGCCATCCGGGTGGTAGTCGAAACGCAATGGTCTGTGGTAAGGCCAACAATGACCAATTTCTTGATCTTTGCTGCATCCAGCTGTGCCTTCAAATCAGTTCCTATGAACGCACTGTTCACATTCTTTTTTACAATGGGCTCACCCGGACCGGGTCGAACCAGATCCTTAAATTCATTTCCCGGATGTGTTGCGTGCAGCAAGGAGGTGGCGATGGATGAGCAATGCTTGATGTGGTAAAGGGGAAGTCCTTTGTTTCGCCACAGGTGAAGCAGTTCACTTGCCCGCAATTCGGCATCTGGGTTGTTTCTCTGCCCACCCCAGTATTCGATATTATCAAATCCTTTTTGAATATCGATCAGGATGAGGGCAGGCCGGTCGGATATGGATAGGTTCATTTCACGGTGTGGATTTATGTTGCTCTCATAAAATTAGCAACAAGAGACTAATTCAGCATCTGTTCATAGAAGCCGCCAATACCTTTGGCCTTATCTACAAATTGGATCTCCAGCACCCATTGCCTGGGATTGCCGTGCTTGTCCAACTGGAGAATGCTGGCATGATTGCCCGGGTGAACATCCAGGCTCAGATCA
Source organism: Cytophagales bacterium (assembly GCA_025358885.1). Lineage (GTDB taxonomy): Bacteria > Bacteroidota > Bacteroidia > Cytophagales > Cyclobacteriaceae > ELB16-189. Next base: position 1,414 of record JANYHW010000029.1, read on the forward strand.
CCTTTGATATCGGGCTGCTCATGGGGAAAGCGTCCGATGATATGGCCGCCAATCTCACCTCCAAATTCATAACCATAACGCTTGGCGAGGGAGACGAGATAGTTCCAATATTCCTCACCCGTAAGGTGACTCTGTTTACTGTACCATGCTTTCGCTTCATTCGAAGCAACTTCGACATCCTTTTTCAACTTCAACTTGGCCGGATCGTTTCCAATGACATAAGTCCTTCCCACGTCGGTCTCCCAACCTTCAAAATTAGGTCCAAAATCAAGAAATACTATGTCGTCCTTTTGAATCATCCTGTCTGGCGGGTTCTTGCTATAAGATTCAAGTGTGTTTACTCCTGCCCTGACGATCTTCTTATGCCAGTGCTCTGACATCCCAAATTCTTCTTTCGCAATCTTTACTATCTCCGCGGTGAGTTCACTTTCATACTTCCCTGGCACGATTAATCCGCGATCTTCAACAACTTTGAATAATTCTCTCGTTCTCTTGTCGGCGAGAATCAGTTTCTGCTTGCTCTCATTATCCATAACAGGTTTTATTTTGTTGGTGCCATACATAGCGGCAAAGGCCACTTGCGGAATAAGTGTGGGTTTTTTGGTTATCAGAATTTCCTGTAATTGAACAATGATCATCATGGAGAAAAGAAAATAGAAAGGCGAAAGGTTTTTCATTTTCGACTATTGTTAACATTTAAGCCTCAAAAGTCCTTATATGGTTGTCCCATTCCTACACCCACCCTGCGGTATTGACCCGGAAATTTTTGCGCGACGTTAGCTTATCTATGAACCCTTGAGAAACCCGAAGTCTGCATTTTTCGTTACTCCTCGAGCAAACCAACATTCTTGCGATCATGAAAACACTCATCCTGATTCCATTCCTGTTCGCCTTCAATGTGAGGGCACAACAACCTGCAGTGCAATCCTTTGACCTGAAAAATTTGTATGAAAACCACAAACTGATTTCGGGACGTGTCCTCAAACCATTTGTTGAAGGTGACCGGCATGGGGTTTCCTGTAAAGGAATCGTATGGCTTAAGGACATGACGTTTTCGACTGGTGTAATCGAAATTGATCTGCGTGGTAAGGATGTATTTCAGGAAAGCTTCCTGGGGATTGCCTTTCACGGCGTGGATACCATCACCTATGATGCCGTATATTTCCGCCCCTTCAACTTCCTGGCCAAGGACCCCGAACGTCGTGTCCATGCTGTACAATATGTGAGCTCACCGGATAACCATTGGGACAAACTGCGAAAGGACTTTCCAGGGGTTTACGAAAAGGGGATCACCCCTGCCCCCGCTCCTGACAAGTGGTTTCATGCAAGGATAGAAATCGGGAAAACCGACGTTAAGGTTTTCGTCAACCAGGCAACAGCACCATCGCTCGTCGTTAACAGGCTCAATAACCGCCTAAACGGACTGGTGGGAATATGGTCCACAAATCAAGGAGTTGATGGGGATTTTTCGAACCTGTCAATAAAAGAAACGAAATGAGAACTAGGTTCTAACGAAGGCAACAACAAAAATCCTGATAAGCTAATGCAGGCTTATCACCCGGGTTATCCTCCAATAGCCGTTCTCCCTTTTCCAGAGGTGAACAAATTTTGAGTAGTGCAATTGTGAGGAAGGTTCCTGATTGTTGTGAAACCCGTGTAATCCCATTTCAACAGCACCATATCCTTTAATTTCATAAACTTCAAGGCTGCCCTTCTTCAGTTCCCGTGTCACTTTTCCGCAGATATTATTTTTCAGCGCTTGATTCAGTTTTTTCTTTGACGTCATCAGCCCCGCCCTGGTCATGATAAAATTCAAGGTCTTCGCTGATGATCTCCTCCATAACGTCAAGTTTACAGTGATTATACGCATCCTCCCATGTCGCATCCATCATGGCGATGCTGTCGTACAATGTCTTTGGCTCAGCGTGTTCATCTCCAATTGACCTTGTCGCGAAGCTCGCAAACAAGAGTATAGTGAATAAGGAAAGTGAAAGGGAACCCAAAATGTTCTTCATGGTAAATGGTTTAGCGGATGTGTAACTCATATTTCATGCCAGCACAAATTCGAAGGAATTCGTGATGATCCGCCACCGGCATAGTTCATAAATGAACAGGCTGTGTGCAATTGTGACTCAGTCTCCGCTGATGAATTAGCCAATTCAATGTTAAGAACTTGTGAAGAAACCCAGCTCATAAATATTGTCTTGCGTCGCCCCGTTACAAGCCAGCCAACTTTGCATACCAACCTGGACCGTACACGGACCGAGTGTGAATATCTTTATCTGCCTCAGGCGCGATTCTTCCTCCAACATTCCCAAAACCTCCCGCATTATCTCGCCCGTGAAGGGTGTAAACATAAAGAATATGGTTCCTCCCGAATAATCCGCCTTGCGTGCGTCGCCGTTGATGAAGGTCACATTCGATAGATTAAGCCGCGCTGAACACTGACGGGAATACTCACAAAAGGCAGGATCGAACTCTACCCCTTTGGCGGCAATACCCGTGAGAAGGTTTACCAGGATCGGTACCTGACCGAGGCCGGAGCCCAGGTCAACAAAAACATCTTCCTTGATGAACTGCGATCTCTTTACTACTTCGAAAACGATTCTGGCCGGCGTCTTTTGATAGTACACCATCTCCGGTTCCAGTTCACGGGTTTGCTCCGGCATGTCCAGAAAACTACATAACCCATTGACAAGAATATCAAGGTTGTCATACCCTGCTTCCCCCTGTCTTTCATTATCCCTGGGCTCAACATCGGGATCGATATATTCTTTTATCAGCCTTATGAATTCCTTCCCCCTGCATCCCGCCCTGATATTTACCCGAAGTCTTTGAAAAAGTTTAGTATTAATTTCCTCCAGTTCGGATTTCAATTTTTCCGCCCGACTCTTGAGCAAAATAAGTTCTTCTGACTCAGGGTCCTTTCGCAATAGCTCTTCGATAGAATCGGCAACATGAAAATCGAGGAACTCGATAAATTCCGTTCGGATAGCAAAGCTTTTCTCTTCGAATAGTGAAGAATTTTTCTCAATGGCATCGACATAAGATTGTATCCCGGAAATTGTCAACCCTCGTCGGGAGTTCATATGCGCCTGCAGAAGATATCTATTCTTTGTTGAACAGCAGGTTCCTCACTCTGCCATTGGAGGCCCTGAATCCAATAACTTTGCCCGCCTTGTTACGCACAAATTCCAATGTACCCAGATAACGGGTTTCAACAGCATCTGCTTTGACAGGGATGAGTTTCAGGTCATCGTGACGCTGGTGATGGGCCGTGAGGGTGTCGTTCACAACTTCCAGGGTATACCGGGTGTCCAACTCATCACTATAGAATTTGCCAGTGTAATCCAGCAAGCGCAAGCTCTTAGGGTCAAATGGCGGTGATGGTGGTTCCGCTGAGGCTGGAGGTTGTTCTTTGACCTTTTCTTTCACTAACTGATCGGCCAAATAAAGGTCAGCCAGCGCAAAGCTAATTCCTCCAGGATCAAATGAAGCCAGGTTACTGAAGATGGATATCGACAGGTGCTGATCCGGAAACCGAAGCAAGTAAGTGCGGTAGCCGGCATCACCACCTCCATGCGTATAAATATTCAGTCCCTTGTATTTGCGAATGCCCTGACCAAGAGCATAGGTGATGGTATCTCCGTTGGCAAGTACGAAACGCTGGTTCATCATCTTCATCACGTTGGCGTTCCCAACCTTTATTTTTTCAAAATTGATGGCCCAGAGACTGAGGTCTTCCACGGTAGTGAATAAACTGGTTGCACCTGCATTGGCGTAATTCAGGACGCTCTTTTTGTATCCACTTGCCGACTGATAGTAGGAATACGCCCTGTCCTTCACGATGCGCTCATGATCCATATAGAAGAAAGTGTTTTTCATTTCCAGCGGATCGAAAATATTTTTCTTTGTCCAGGTGTCAAACGATTCACCCGTTACGCGGCTCACAATTTCTGCCATCAAGGTGAAGCCCGAGTTGCAATACAACATCTCTGCTCCCGGTTTGAAGTTTAGTTCGCGCTGTCGGCTGAGGACGCGCATGATTTGCTTTTGGGTGATGACATCGTCCATCCTCCATCCTGCCATTGTCAGGAGGTTCCATTGGTCGCGCAATCCGCTGGTATGATGGACAAGGTGATTGATGGTGATCACAGATCCAAAATCATGCATTTCCGGGAGGTACTTTCTAATGTCGTCATCGAGAGACAGTTTGCCCTGGTCTGCCAGCATGGCGATTGCAAAGGCAGTGAATTGTTTCGACACGGAGGCAATGTGGAAGATGGTCGTTGGTTTGATTTTTATTTCATCTTCCAGATTGGCATAGCCAAATCCTTTGCTGTAAATAAGTTTACCATCTCTCTGTACGGCGATGGCGGCACCTGGCGTTATGGCATCTGGTCCAAGAGCTGCCATCACCAGCTGTTCTGCCCTTGTTTCAGGTGTTGAAGCCAGTGCATCCGCCATACTCAGTGTAAAGGTATACTCGCCAACATTATCTTTAAACGGCGCTACAACAATGCGGTGGATACCTGATTTCTTCGCAATAAATTGAAAAGACTCTCTTCCGCGGGAAGGGTCGTCGAAGCTCTCCGTTTTCTTCCTGTCAGGACCATATATCTCAACGATCACATCAACCGTACGTTGGTCCGCAAAACCCGACACGAGGGCACCACTGTCGATATTCAGGCGGAAGGTGTCCGCCACGTGTTGTTTCAGTGTGGTCGGGACCGTGGTCTCCCCCACCTTCAGATCAGAGTTTTCAGGATGGAAATACATCTTCATTGGCTCTTTATTCGTACAAGAGCAGGTGAGGAGCAGGATAATTACGGTGATGCGACGATTCATGATTCGATGGATTTCAATGAATAGCAACGAAGATACATTCGTGAGGCTATTCCGACAATGGATATTATTTGCCAAAGTTGTGCAGTGCGTTTTAGTTTGCCAACCGTGGCTGCCGTGTTTGCATGATCAAAGTCATTATCTAAATTGGAGTTTGAAGCCAATTTTACTCTGAAACAAGATCCAATGTTTAGAATTCCAAGACCAGGACTGATTACCCTCCTCATTTTTCAACTCAGTGGTTCATTCCCTCTTTTGGCACAGCAGGAAGAATGTCAGGATAAAGACGTCATGGATCTTTTAAAAAACAAGAAGGGTAAAGAAATACCGAAAGAGATAGTCATCAAGAAGCCATCGATTATCTTGTTTCCTGTTCTGGGGTCTTCTCCGGCAACGGGTTTTCAATTTGGTGCTGTTGGCCAGGGCGCCTGGTTTATGGGAACTCCTGAAACGACCAGAATTTCACAAGCTTCCGCCAACTTTACCTACACTACCAAAAATCAGTTCCTTATTACCGTGAAATCAAATATTATGACGAAAGATGATGACTGGATCTTGGTGGGAGACTGGAGGTATTACTTGTATTCGCAGTCAACCTACGGACTGGGAACGAATTCGCCTCCCGGCGTCATACCCGGTAACGGCTTTGGAATACAGGGATACGATGTTGCTCCTGACAATGGCGCAGAGCCCATGGATTTTACTTGGCTGCGTTTGCATGAAACTGTATTCAAAGAACTTAAGAAAGACTTTTACGTGGGCTTTGGCTATCATTTGGACAGCTATTCCAATATCCAAGACAAAAACCTGGACGTGGCTTCGGGAGTTTACACCAATCATTACACCTACTCAGTAAATAATGGTTTCAATCCGAACCAATATACCCTATCGGGAATAAGTCTCAATTTTGTTTACGACAGCCGCGACAACCAGATCAATCTATACAAAGGGATCTATGTAAATATCCAGAATCGCTACAGCCCGGTATTTCTCGGAAGTGCACAAAATAGCAACATCACTTATACTGAAGTTCGCGGCTTCAAAAGCTTGTCGACAAAACATCCACGACGGGTCCTTGCAGGATGGATATATTCAAATTTTGTGAACGCCGGCAAAGTACCCTATCTGATATTGCCAGCCTCAGGGTATGACCGACGCAACAGCTCTGCCCGGGGTTACGTCCAGGGGCGTTTCCGGGGAGAGAATCTTTATTATGGCGAAGTAGAATACCGCTTCCCTATTTCCCAATGTACCAACATCTTGGGCGGAGTTCTTTTTGCAAATGGCATCACTACCTCAGACAGGGCCAACAATGTTCATACGTTTGACTATGTAAAGGCCGGGTACGGGTTTGGTCTTCGCATTATGGCAGACAAGCAATCAAGAACAAATGTTACCATTGATATGGGATTCGGCGAACACTCTACAGGAATCTATTTCGGCGCGACGGAAATGTTCTAGCTCATATTCATTGAACAGCAGGTCACAAACAAATTAAGGCCGGAAATATTTTCCGGCCTTTGTTTTTTATCGTGAAATCTTGATCAAACCCAGCTGTTGCAATGCGGTGACTCCGTCATCAAGACCGACTTCTTCCAGGATCTTACCATTCTTGAGTTTGAGTACCGTTGTACCGGTGAAATGCATCTTCTTTCCTGTTGCGGCAGGCAATGCGCCAACCAGGAAGTCACGGAATGCGGGACCTGTGTGGGTTCCGCCACCTTCCCAACGACCCACGACCAAATCACCTTCGGCGATGAGGTCGGCAGTGCCCCAGAAGTTGAGGTCAGGAAATGCCTTGCGGAAATCGGTCATGAAGGCTTTGATGTCCTCCCTACCGTGACGTGGTTCGTGAAGTGAATACTTCAACAGCATGTCCGGTGCCGCGAGTTCGTCCACTATACGAAGGTCGCAAGTCTTGCCCCAGAAACTGGTGAACCACCTTCCGACGATGGCTTTGTTTTGCTCTTCGACGGTGGTAGAATTTTTCTCTGCTTTGACCGCCTGCGAAAGACCTGCCATTCCACCGAGGGTAAGTAGTCCGGCTTTCAATGCTTTTCTGCGGTTGATGTTTGCTTTGGGTTCTTGTTTCGTTTTCATGATTCGTTTGTTTTTATTTCAAACCTACGTTCATGAGAATGTCGAAGTAACCTGATTCTTGCTAAACTCGACCCGAATCTTGCTGTAATGATAATGCCCGGAAATACATGCAATGGATCACAACGAGTACAAAGAAGGCTCGACGGTCACATCGATAGGATGCGCCTAAGAAAAATCAAGAGCTGAGCGAATTCATATTATTTATACAAATCACCCTTGAGGTACTTTAATCCTGAATCGCAAATGATCGTCACTATCTTTTTGCCTGGCCCAATGATCCGTGCCCGCTGTATGGCCGCCCACACATTCGCTCCTGACGTTGTCCCGCCAAATATGCCTTCCTGTCGCGCCAGCTTCCGCGCCGTGTCATAGGCGTCCTTGTCAGATACAGCAATAATTTCATCCGCCAGATCCAGGCGACAGATAGAGGGGACAAATCCTGCCCCGATACCTTCCAGCTTGTGGGTACCTGTTTTATCACCGCCGGAAAGTGATCGCACATTGAATGGTTCGATAGCGATGCACCTAATACCCGGGGTTTCCTTCTTGAACACTTCTGAATTTCCCGAAAAGCAACCTCCTGTTCCTACACCCATAATGAATTCATCAATCGTATTCCCCAGGACACTCAATATTTCTTTTGCCATGGTATGGTAGGCATTTCTGTTGTCGACATTATTGAACTGGTCAGTCCAAAAAGTGTTAGGTGCCCTGCTCAGTTCTTTTGCTCGCGCAACTAAGGAATCAATAAGCTTCGCCGTGATCAATCCATTTCCACTGGGAATAATTTCAAGTTCAGCACCAAAGGCGCGCATCGTCTGGAGTTTCTCTTCAGAGAATGCATCGGAAGACACAAAGTGCGCGTGGTAGCCTTTGGTTGCACAGACCATGGCCAATGAACTGCCAGTGCTCCCACCGGTATATTCCACCACCTTTCCTCCGGGTTTAAGCTCTCCCCGCCTTTCTGCGCCTTCAATCATGGAAAGTGCCATCCTGTCTTTCATGCTTCCGGTCCTGTTCGCTCCCTCATATTTGACGTAGATGTCGGCGCTACCGGGCTCAGATAGTTTTGCCAGTTTGATAAGGGGAGTCTTTTCGATGGTCATTCAGTAAACAACTTAGGAATTAAGAATTAAGGGTGAATTCTGGGAGTTTTAATATCTCCCCACCCTTCATCGCAGATTCGTGAGCGAGTATTCCCACGCACGTGATATTTGCCGATTGCTGCGCGTTGGGATAGGGTTGTCGCTTCAACATGAGGGACTGGAGAAATTCATGGACGAGGTGGGGATGCGATCCGCCGTGCCCTGCACCCTGGATAAATGACAAGTGCTGATGACTGTCTGCATCATATACTCCTCCCGTGGTGAACGAGGCTATTTCTTTGGGAAGTAGATG
>JANYHW010000087.1 GCA_025358885.1 Cytophagales bacterium
CTACTGCTGCCTCCCGTAGGAGTCTGGCCCGTATCTCAGTGCCAGTGTGGGGGATCAACCTCTCAGTTCCCCTAATGATCATCGTCTTGGTGGGCCGTTACCCCGCCAACTAACTAATCATGCGCATGCTCATCCTCAACCTCTGGTAATTTAATAGAAAAATGATGCCACTCCTCTATCCTATGGAGGCTTAATTCCCCTTTCGGGGAGCTATCCTCCTGTTGAGGGCAGATTGCATACGTGTTACGCACCCTTACGCCACTCTAGGACTTCCATTGCTGAAAGTCTTGCCGTTCGGCTTGCATGTATTAGGCCTGCCGCTAGCGTTCATCCTGAGCCAGGATCAAACTCTCCATAGTATTAATCCTTATCCGATATCTCTATCAGATCGGTCTCCGCTCTATCGCCCTTCGGCCTAGTCACTTCAACCTATGTCATTTGTCCCCTGGTCTTCATCGATTTTTGTCCTGTGTCTATCTTCCGATAAACCCATTTTAGAATCAACTTGTGGATAACCTCCATCGATTATCCACAGGTCCGCTATCAATCTCCATCTATTCAAAGAACATTTTACTTCCACCTGATCCAGGTTAAGGCCTTCAAGCCATCCCTTCTCCCAAGCTTACAGTAACGAAGTCACCTCCTGCGACTTGCTCCCCACAAAACCCCTAATCCCCTACGGATTAGCCCTTTCTCTCAAAACGGACTGCAAAGATAATAGGTGAAAACTGATACACAAACCCTGATTTGCAAGATTTTGTAGAACTAGGCAGGATGCCTGAAGCGATGGATGGTTTCCGTCCGATCAGGGCCCGTGGAAATCAAGGAGATAGGCACCTCAAGAGCCTTCTCCAAAAAAGTGATATAATTCTGCAATTCCATGGGCAAATTTTGCTCTACAAGGCCTTTTAGACTGCAATTCCAACCCTTTACCTCCTGATAAACAGGAGTGATATTGGCATGTATCTGCTCGTAGGGGACCTGGTCGGTAAGTGTACCATCATTCAACTTATACTGCGTACAAATCTTAATACGCGAAAAAATGCTCAGAACGTCAGCCTTCATCATCAGGAGCTGTGTTACTCCGTTAATCATAATCGAGTACTTCAGGGAGGGCAAGTCGATCCACCCACACCGACGAGGTCTGCCCGTGGTGGATCCATATTCATTCCCCTGCTTGCGCATGGCCTCGCCTTCCTCGTTGATGAGTTCCGTCGGGAAAGGTCCGCTACCTACCCGGGTACTGTAGGCTTTAAAAATTCCATACACCTCTCCGATGTGGCACGGGGCTACACCCAGGCCTGTACATGCACCAGCGCTGACCGTACTCGAACTTGTCACAAAGGGATAACTGCCAAAATCAATATCAAGCAAGGATCCCTGGGCGCCTTCTGCCAGCACACGGGACCCAGCCTTCAATTCCTTATTCAGAAAATATTCGCTGTCGATCAACTTGAACTCCTTGAGGAACTCAATCGCTTCAAGGAACTGACCTTCTAACTCACTCCAGTTGAAAACAAGATCATGAGCCTTCAATATTTCCAAATGGAGGTCAACCAACTTCTTAAGTTTCTCCCTGAAATTCGGCGATAACACATCGCCTACGCGCAACCCCTGGCGGCCAATCTTATCTTGATAGGATGGACCAATGCCCTTCAATGTTGAACCAATTTTATCATCACCCTTTGCTTTCTCCTGTGCCTGGTCAAGCAGTCGGTGCGTAGGAATGATCAATGTGGCCTTCTTGGAGATAAACAAGTTGCCTTTCACATTGAGATGATACTTCTGCAATTTTTCAATCTCCGCTTTGAACACTATAGGATCCAGCACTACACCGTTTCCAATAACATTCCGCGTTTTGTCGCGGAAAATTCCAGATGGAATCTGATGCAACACGTGTTTAATGCCATCAAACTCGAGGGTGTGGCCTGCATTAGGACCGCCTTGGAAGCGCGCCACCACGTCATACCGGGGGGCCAGCACATCAACAATTTTTCCCTTTCCTTCATCACCCCACTGGAGGCCAAGCAAAACATCCACTTTCATTGTGTACTTTAATTCTGGAAATGTATAATTCTATTTTTTGGCGTGCTGCAATGCCTCTTCCTCCGTCTGAACCATATGGAAGATGGCGTTCAATTTAGTAATGACCAACAGCTTCTTGACATTTTCGGATGGTTTCATCAGATAAACCTCTCCCCCTTTGTTTCTGAATTTGGTGAGAATCGTAATGAGTACACCAATCCCGCTGCTGTTGATGTAACGAAGTTCTGATATATCGATTATACACGTCATCACCTTATGGCTGACTGCCTCATTGACGGTCTCTACCAGGCGAGTGCCGCTGTCTTCACCAATCAAATCACCGGAAATCCGGAGGATCAGGGTATTCGATTTTATTTCTTGTGCAAAATTCATGGCTTGCGGTTTTCACAATTGGGCTTCGTACAACTTGCATACAAAATTAATGAGTGGTGAACAACTTCAAACTGAAGGAGTTCTTCGACGGTATTTTGGATGGTCTGTATCCGGGGGTCACAAAACTCAACCACCCTGTGACAATCTGTGCAAATAAGGTGATCATGTTGGCGGGACCCATATGATTTCTCGTATTGCGCCTGATTTTGCCCAAACTGATGCCTTGTGACCAGGTCGCATTGAACCAATAGGTCTAATGTATTGTATACCGTTGCCCGGCTGACCCTGTAGTTCTTGTTTTTCATATTAACATAGAGTGACTCCACATCAAAATGACCACTCAAGGTGTAAATTTCCTCCAGGATGGCATATCGCTCCGGTGTCTTCCTAAGCGCTTTGTTCTCCAAATACGCAGAGAATATTTTTTTTACTTCCTCGAAAAGTTTTGCGTTTAAGGACATAATCAACAGTAAATATAGGTGTTGCCAAATCAATCCATCAAAGAATAATTCATGTTCAGGATTGCCGGCAATTGAGTCAGGTTGTTCAGTTAGCTTGGCGATGGATGGTAGCCGAGTCAAACCTCGCAACCTTTACTACGCCTTCAACTTTTTCGAGTTTGCTGATCAGCAGGTCAAGGTGACGGGTATCATTGACGTACAGCATGATCTCACCTTCAAATATCCCTTGATCGGAACGGAAGGCTATCGAACTCATGTTGACCTTTAATTCTTCTGAAATAATTTTCGACACGTCGTTAATGAGGCCCACCCTGTCGGTGCCCACTACTTTAAGACCTGTCAGGAAAGCAACTTCGTGCTGGGAAGTCCATTTGGCCTTAATAACACGATTATTGTGGTTTGACAATAGCTCCGGTGCATTTGAACAATTCGTCCGGTGAATCTTGATCCCTTCGCTTACAGTAACAAACCCAAACACTTCGTCACCCGGTATGGGCGTGCAGCATTTTGCCAGTTTGTACTCTACTACATCCATGTCCTCACCGATCAGGAGGATGTCATCATACTGTCCTTTGGCAATATGGGTTTCTTTTTCAGGTAGCTTGGCTCCAAAACTTTCGCCGCTTTTTTTGGCCGGACCTTCAGGTTTAAATTCTTTAAATTTCTTCAGTTCATTCAGGCCAATCTTGCCTGTCCCCACGTCATAGTGTAGTTCAAATTGTGAATTGACGTTAAAAAATCCCCTCAACTGCTCAAAGAGTTGGCTGGTGGCTTCGAGCTTTAGTTGTTTGAGTTTCCGTTGAAGAATCTCTTTTCCCTCATCGGCCACATGACGCTTGTCTTCACGGAGCAAGTCTTTTATTTTAGATCTTGCTTTCTGGGTTACAACTATTCGGAGCCAGTCTTCATTCGGTTTTTGCTTGGAAGAAGTCAGGATCTCTATTTGATCGCCATTCTTGAGGGTGTGATTGATTGGCACCAACTTCTGATTTACTTTGGCTCCAATACACTTGGCACCCACATCGGTATGGATCTCAAAGGCGAAGTCAAGAGCGGTCGCGCCAACCGGCAGCGTTTTCAATTCACCCTTTGGAGTAAACACAAATACCTCCTCATTGAACAAATTGCCACGGAAGTCATCTACAAATTCCAGGGCCGTGAGGTCCTGATGTTCCAGCAATTCACGAACTCGTACCAGCCACTTCTCCAGATTTGACTCATGTGTCCCAGCATTGCCTTTGTATTTCCAATGAGCCGCATACCCCTTCTCTGCAATCTCGTCCATACGTAGGGTCCTGATCTGCACCTCCACCCATTGGCCATTTTTAGCCATCACCGTGGTGTGAAGGGATTCATAGCCATTGGCCTTCGGTGTACTGATCCAATCCCGAAGCCTGTCGGGATTTGGAGTATAGTAGTCAGTGACAATGGAATACAATTGCCAACAATAAGACTTCTCTTGCTCCAGCGGCGTATCTATAATTATCCGGATAGCAAACAGGTCATATACCTCCTCGAAAGGGATGTTCTGTTTACGCATTTTATTGTAGATGGAGAATATGGATTTTGGCCGGCTCTTGATTTCATACTCCACCTTCAGTTTGTCCATTTCCTCTTTCAGAGGTGCTACAAAAGCCTTGATAAACTTATTTCGGGATGCACGGGTCTCATCGATCTTGTTGGCGATGTCGCGGTAGACTTCGCTGTCCGTAAAACGGAGATAGAGGTCTTCGAGCTCAGTCTTGATGGCGTTCAGTCCGAGGCGATGGGCCAGGGGCGCATACAGGTAGATGGTTTCCGATGCCACCTTCAGTTGCTTGGTGCGGGGCATGCTATCCAACGTGCGCATGTTATGGAGGCGATCGGCTAGTTTAATGAGAATCACCCGAACGTCTTCCGACAAGGTGAAAAGCATCTTGCGGAAATTCTCTGCCTGTGCAGAAGTTCCATATTCGAATACGCCCCTGATTTTGGTAAGACCATCAACAATCTTTGCGATCTTCTTCCCAAACATCCGCTCGATGTCCGACAATTCAATGTCCGTATCCTCCACCACATCGTGAATCAGCGCGGCAATGATGGAAGTTGTCCCCAACCCTATCTCTTCCACGCAAATCTCGGCCACCGTGAGGGGGTGGAATATGAAAAGCTCACCTGACTTGCGCCGCATGTCCTTGTGGGCCTCCAGTGCAAGGGTAAATGCCCGCTTAATTCGCTTAGCGTCATCTGCCTTTAAGATTGGTTTTGCCTTGCGCAGCAGCCGGCGGTAACGACTAATGATCTCCCTTTTCTCCTCTGCGGAATCGATGACGGTGGTGGTGACCAATCAGAATTGTTTTTAAGACTTCTATGCTAACGAATAATCTCTAAATTTGCACTCCCTTTTCCTAAAAACAGTGTTTTTAGCAGGGGCAGCAAGACATTTAGTGGATGCCTGGCTTGTATGATGTAAAGTTAGGCATTCACAGGTGTAGTTAGTATGCGGATGTGGCCCTCCTTCACTGAGGCAGCTCCGGCGGGTGAACTCCATTGGCAGTCGGCTGATGGAAAATTTGATAAGAAAAATAGTAGGCGGATGTGGCCCTCCTTCGCTGAGGCAGCTCCGGCGGGTGAACTCCATTGGCAGTCGGCTGGTGGAAAATTTGATCGGAAAAAATAATAGTTACATCAATGCGGATGTGGCGTAATTGGCAGCCGCGCCAGACTTAGGATCTGGTGCCGAAAGGCGTGGGGGTTCGAGTCCCTTCATCCGCACAGGAATTGGTAACCCGTAACAGGTAACCGGTGACTTACCCATTGCAATGAGAATCGTTAACCATTAAAATTTACTCCCTTGAATATCACATTGGACCAACCCTCACCCACCGACGGACTCATTAAGATCTCCCTCAGCGAAAGCGACTACCTCCCAAAAGTTGAGGAAAAGGTTAAAGAATATTCCCGCAAGATGAACATCAGAGGATTCCGTCAGGGGAAAGTACCCTCTGGCGTAGTGCGGAAAATGTTTGGTAAATCGATACTGGTGGAAGAGGTCAATCACCTTCTATCTCATTCCGTTTCAGATTATATCAAGGAAAAAAAACTGAACATCCTGGGCGACCCACTCCCCAACCAGGAGAAGGCACGGCTGATTGACTGGGAGACACAAAAG
>JANYHW010000103.1 GCA_025358885.1 Cytophagales bacterium
CCACGTAACTCGCTGGGTTCCAAATGATCAGCAAGAAGTTTATAAACAGTCCGTTTAATACCTGTGGCAGAAACATAGGTCTCTAAACATCCGCGTTTTCCACAATTGCAAAAACGGCCGGTAGGGTTCACACTGGTATGGCCGACTTCACCAGCTATGCCGTGATGTCCGTTCAGCAGGTTACCACCGCAAACAAACCCACTGCCTAGTCCGGTACCCAGCGTAATGACCACAAAGTCCTTCATGCCTTTGGCGTTTCCATAAATCATTTCGCCCACAGCTGCGGCGTTAGCATCATTGGTCAAGATGCATGGAACGCCAAACTCGTCCTTGAACATCTTGGCGAGGGGAAGGACACCCTTCCAGCGCAGGTTCGTGGCGCGCTCGATCGTTCCTTTATAGTAGTTTCCATTTGCTGCACCAATGCCTATGCCCACAATTTTTGAATGCGAAGGAAGAAAATGAATGGCTTCCCGTAGGGCGTCGGCCATGGCATCAAAGAAATCATTGAATTCCTCGTAATCGGTTGTAACAATATTGGCTTGGTGTAATACTTTCCCCTCACGGTCCACGACACCAAACTTGGTATTGGTGCCTCCAATGTCAATCCCTACGGTTAGTTCTTTCGTCATACTATTTTAGATAGACAAGATTTTGGCGATCCTCAATGACTCCTCATCAATTTCATGATGCTGTCCATTCATTATACTGGCGAATAAGTTGAAGACAATTTTATTCTCGAAAACACCCACCATGGCATCTTTTTCTCCTCTAATCAATCCTTCCACCGAAGCAATTCCCATCCGACTGGCCAGCACCCGATCAAAGTAGGTGGGAGGCCCCCCGCGTTGCAGGTGTCCAAGTATCGTGACTTTGATATCGAAATAGCTGGAACGATCAGCTACCATTTTCGCTAGTTCATTGGCCCCGCCGATCTTTGATCCTTCTGCGACCACTACGAGGCTGGACTTCTTGTTTGCCTTGCCGCTTTGTTCCAGCAAGGTGTATAATTGATCAAAGGTAACATCCTGCTCCGGCAGGATCACAGCCACGGCCCCTCCGGCAATTGCGCTGTTTAGGGCGATGTATCCAGAATGGCGTCCCATTACTTCAATAAAAAACAATCTGTTATGAGAAAGGGCTGTGTCGCGAATTCTGTCGATCGCTTCAACTGCCGTATTGGTTGCTGTATCGTATCCTATGGTGTAATCTGTTCCAGGAATGTCGTTATCTATTGTTCCCGGAATACAAATAGATGGGATGCCATATTCCTTATAAAAGGCATGGAGTCCGGTGAACGTTCCATCTCCACCGATGGCCACCAGAGAATCGATACCGAATCTGTCAAGGTTTTCCATTGCCTTCTTGCGGCCCTCCTTCGTTCTAAAGGCATCGCTCCTGGCGGACTTCAGAATTGTTCCTCCTCGTTGAATAATATTGCCAACAGAGCGGGCACCCAATTTGACGATTTCCCCGTCGATCATGCCTTCATATCCCCGGAAGATGCCGAAGACTTCCTTTTGGTGGTAGGTGCTGCCCCGCACAACAGCCCGGATGGCGGCATTCATTCCTGGGGCATCGCCGCCAGACGTAAAGACGCCTATTTTGGAAATTGGTGTATTTGCCAAGTTATGAAACGAAGCTCAAAATTAGGATAGAATAGAGGTTATTCAAGACCTAACATTTCAACCGTTTGAAATAGTTAATTAGGCCGTTTGTTGAAGAATCGTGAGCTCCAACCTCTCCCTCGGCGCTCAATTCGGGTAGAATCTTCTTGGCCAGCACTTTTCCCAATTCAACACCCCACTGATCAAAACTAAAGACGTTCCAGATAACCCCCTGCACAAATATTTTGTGCTCATACATGGCGATCAGGTAGCCCAGTGACCGGGGAGTAACCTTGTTTACCATAATTGAATTGCTAGGCTTGTTCCCGCTGAATACCCGGTAAGGAAGATGAAAGTCAATTTCCTCCTGTGTCATCCCTTGTTTGCCGAGTTCGGCTATCACTTCGTCACTTGTCTTGCCCATCATGAGTGCTTCGGTCTGGGCAAAGTAGTTTGACAAGAGCTTCTGGTGGTGGTCACTCAGTGGATTATGACTGACTGCAGGTGCGATGAAATCACATGGTATAACCTTGGTTCCCTGGTGAATCAATTGATAGAATGCATGTTGTCCATTGGTGCCTGGCTCTCCCCAGATAACTGGTCCTGTCTGATATAATACAGTCTGGCCATTGCGATCTACTGACTTCCCGTTGCTTTCCATATTTCCCTGCTGGAAGTAGGCTGCGAAACGGTGCAGGTATTGGTCATAAGGCAATATGGCTTCACTTTGTGCATCGAAAAAATTGCCGTACCAGATACCGATCATGGCCAGTAACACGGGAATATTCTTTTCAAGGGGCTCATTCTTGAAATGGTTGTCCATGGCATGCGCACCTTCCAGCAATTGAACGAAGTTTTCAAAACCAATGGTACAAGCAATTGAGAGTCCGATTGACGACCACAGCGAGTAGCGACCGCCTACCCAATCCCAGAACACAAACATATTCTCTGGTGCGATGCCAAATGCTTTTACGGCATTCTCATTGGTGGACACTGCTACAAAATGCCTAGCCACATCTCCCTTCTGTTGTGTTCTGGATAGAAACCATTCTTTTGCTGACTCCGCATTGGTCATAGTTTCCTGTGTGGTGAATGTCTTTGAAGCAATAATGAAAAGACAGGTTTCAGGATCAACATGTTTTAATGTTTCGGCGATGTGCGTGCCATCCACATTTGAAACAAAATGGGGCCGGATATTTCTATGGTAGGGGCGAAGTGCCTCAGTCACCATCAAAGGTCCGAGATCAGAACCACCAATACCTATGTTCACAATATCAGTGATCGCTTTTCCCGAGTAGCCTTTCCATGTCCCGGACAACAGGCGATCAGAAAAGATGCGGACCTGCTCCAACACGTTGTTCACTTGTGGCATCACGTCCTCGCCATTTGCCAGGACAGGAGTATTGCTTCTGTTTCTAAGTGCCACATGCAATACGGGTCGACCCTCGGTTTGATTGATACGCTGTCCGCTGAACATGGCAGTAATTGCATCCTGAAGATTGCATTCTTCTGCCAAGGCAACGAGCAATGCAATCGTTTCCTCTGTGATTATGTTCTTCGAAAAATCCACCAACATGTCTTCAAAAAGCAAATGAAAGGAATCAAAACGCTTTGGATCAGACTCGAAGAGATGACGCATATGCACGGCTTGCATCTCGAGGTAGTGGGCAGTGAGCCTTGGCCATACTTGAGCCTCAACGGGGTTTATCGCGGGTAACATAGTTCAGGGTTTGATATTAAATGGGGTCGACTGTTCCGGAAAGATATTATTTTTCGGCTCATAAGATTTTATTTCGTCATTTGAAAAGCATTGCATTCTTTTGGAGCATGCGCAAGACCTGCACCGGACTGATTTTGACGATCGGAATGCTTCTCACTGGCCAATCCCTCGCAGCTCCTCTACAGGACAGACCCAACTTTTCGATTGAGCGCGCGAAAGATGTGATTAAGTTGGATGGCGTAATCGACGAAGCATCCTGGCAGAGTGCCGCTGTCGTGAGCGAACTCATCCAGCAGTTCCCTTACGACACCTCCCGATCAAAAGTCCGGACCGAATTCAGAGCAACTTATGATGATCATTTCCTTTATTTCAGCGCCGTTGCGTACGACAACGTGAAGGGCGGATATGTTGTCTCTTCCTTGCGTCGCGATTTCCGGGGACCCGGCCTCGACGGCGTATCAGTTATCCTTGACACTTTTCAGGATGTGACGAATGGTTTTTTCTTCGGACTGAGTCCGGCAGGAGTGCAGCGTGAAGGTTTGATTTCCAATGGATATCTTCAGCCAACTGACCTGGACCTATCCTGGGACAATAAGTGGTACAGCCATGTTAAAGTGTATGATGGATACTATGTGGCGGAGATGGCGATTCCGTTTACAACCATTCGATTCAAAGCAGGGTCGTCCCGCTGGAATGTCAAACTTTACCGCCAGGACAGCAAAGAAAATGAGCGTGCCATTTGGCCAAGGACACCAAGGTTTTTTGAGCCAGGCAACCTGAACTATACCGGTGAAATGCTTTGGGATCAACCTTTGAGTCATCCCGGTCCAAACATTTCCATCATTCCCTACCTGGCCGGCAATTCCTCAAAGGATTTTCTTGCGGATAAGCCCACTAATTCGGGCACGGCCATAGGCGGTGATGTAAAGATTGCCGTCTCATCCTCGCTTAACCTTGACCTGACGGCAAACCCCGACTTCTCGCAGGTTGAAGTTGATCGACAGGTAACCAACCTCGACAGGTTTGAAATCTTCTATCCTGAGAAAAGGCAATTCTTCCTGGAAAATGCAGACCTCTTTTCATCTTTTGGTCATCCGAATGCCCGGCCGTTTTTCTCCAGGCGGATTGGGGTGGTCCGTGATCCCAACACCGGCATCAATGTGCAGAACAAAATATTGTTTGGAGCACGGCTGAGCGGCAACCTGAATAAGTATTATCGCATAGGTTTCTTAAACATGCAGACAGGTGCCATTCCGGAATCAAACATACCTTCCTACAACTATACGGTGGCCACAGGACAGCGAAGGCTGGGTACCAACTCAAACATTCGGGCAATATTTGTCAACCGCCAGGAATTTAGTTCAGACTCCGGTGGATTCAAGTTGTCGGGCTACCATTACAACAGGTTGGTTGGTCTCGATTACAATTACAGCTTCCTCAATAATCGCTGGACAGGGAATTTGTTCTACCACAAGTTATTTACTTCTGAGAATCCAGGCGATCAATTTGCGCAGGGTTATAGTCTCAATTACAATACGCAGACGCTAAGTTTCAGCCTATATGAACAAATCATTGGTAAGAATTATGATCCGGCAGTGGGGTATGTTCCAAGAAAGGGATATAAGAGGGTTTCGCCTTCCGGTCAGTACTTATGGTATCCATCGTCTTCGGTGGTGAATAGTCATGGGCCAGCTTTTGACAGCTATTATATCTGGGATGATGTGTATGGCCACACCGACACGCAGTTTACACCTTCGTATCAAGTCAATTTTCAGAATCAAGGAACACTGAGCGTTCAATTGCAGAGTACCTATACGTATTTGTTCTTTGATTTCGACCCAACGAATTCTCCGCCCGATGAGAATGTGGTTAAACTTCCGGCCTTCACACCCTACACCTATACCAATGGTGGATTGAATTTTCAATCCGACCCAAAAAAACTTTTCACGTATGCCCTGGGTGGACTGTATGGTCAGTACTACAATGGGACAAGGTCAAATCTTCAGGCAAGCCTCAACTACCGTTGGCAGCCATACGGAGTCTTTTCATTGGATGCTAACTATAACAAAATCGAGTTGCCCGAGCCGTACAAGAGTGCTGATATTTATCTGATTGGCCCAAGGGTCGATTTCACTTTAACGCGATCCGTATTCTTTACTACGCTTGTACAATACAATAGTCAATACCAGAACATGAGTATCAACTCACGTTTTCAATGGCGGTTCAAGCCTGTATCTGACCTCTTCATTGTATATACGGACAACTATTTTTATTCGTTTGATCAGCCCACGCAAAATTTTTCACCCAAGAACAGGGCGTTGGTGGTTAAGCTTACGTATTGGCTTAATATTTAGGCTAGCCGCCTACAACCTTCTTCAGGTTCTCCAGGAGTCCGTCCCACAGATCTTGAAGTTCGGACATGTCATCAAAGTCCGAATAGTCATAGATCTTCAGGAAGGTCATTTGCGTGAGTTCATTTACTTCGAGGCTCAGCTCAAAATAGGAGGGATCCTTCTTGTCTTCTGCTGATTCAGGAAGGTACTCAAACCGTACAAAGTGGTTGGTGCGGTGAGAACTGATCACTGCCTGGTGTTCTTCATTATCCCACACGAATGTAAATACTTTTTCAGGGCTGATCCGCACGTCGTCTGCAAACCACTCCGATAAACCACTGGCTGTCTGTATGTAAGGGTAAAGCATCTTTACTGATGCATGAAGCTCATAGTCAGCTGTGAATAATTGCTTCTTGATCATTCTTGTTTCCATCTCTCAGATTCGATTGGAATATATAGATTTTTTACCGAAGGACAAATGTATTCAACTAAAATGCTCGGCTACCCAAATGATCGTATTTCCGAGGGCTGGGATGCTTAATTTGCGATTGAAGATTCTGTTGTAGCGAGGAGCAGATTTGAACTGCCGACCTTCGGGTTATGAATCCGATGCTCTAACCAACTGAGCTACCTCGCCGTACCGGGCATTGGGGTCTACATTGCACCTTCCAATGCCTCATATTTTGGAGGCGCAAATTTATAAACTTTTAGCATTTGCAGGCATAGAATCAAAAAGCAATAAAAATGGCTCTATTTTTGAATGGATGTACTGGGCATGAAGA
Organism: Cytophagales bacterium; assembly: GCA_025358885.1. Taxonomy (GTDB): domain Bacteria; phylum Bacteroidota; class Bacteroidia; order Cytophagales; family Cyclobacteriaceae; genus ELB16-189. Next base: position 6,443 of record JANYHW010000103.1, read on the forward strand.
AGATTGACAAACTGATCCTCGGTTCCTTTATTGGGCCATTCATTATGACCTTCATGGTAGTGGTCTTCATTCTGCTGCTGCAGCATATGCTTAAGTATTTTGACGACATCATAGGCAAGGACCTTGGATGGGACGTCGTGGGGGCATTGCTTTTCTATTTCGCCATCTTCATGACCCCCTTGGCACTGCCCCTGGCGGTACTCCTTTCATCCCTGATCACGTTCGGAAACCTCAGCGAGCATTTTGAAATCACTGCCATCAAAAGCCTTGGGATTTCACTCACACGAAGCCTGGTTCCAATTTTCATTTTTGTCATATTTCTTACGGGGCTTGCCTTTTATGTGAACAACAACTGGGTTCCGAAGGCCGCCCTGGAAGCCTACAGCCTGATGTATGATATCAAACAAAAGAAGCCAGCCCTGGATCTGGTGGAAGGACAGTTCTATGGTGGGATTCCGGATATCAGCATCAAAGTGGGTAAGAAGTTTAAGGACGGCAAAACCCTTCGGGATGTAATCATTTACGACCACCGTGGAACCACAGGTAACAAACAGGTAACCATAGCCGACTCCGGGAGAATGTTTACCATCCTCAATGACCAATACCTCAAGCTTGAATTGTTCAATGGCTACAATTACACGGAAGGTACAACGGATCAAAAAGGTACAGCCTCCAGCGGGTCTGCTGAAAGCCTGAGGAAGACAAAGTTCGGTAAAACAGATATCGTCTTTGATCTGTCTTCTTTCGGCCTCGCGCGGACCGACAAGAAATGGTTTCAGGGAAATCGGATTATGCGGAACATTATCGAGCTGGACCATGATATGGATTCTGTGAATAATGAAATCAAGAGTTCCAGACTGGCCGCCTACATGACCAATACGAGCATGTTTACCTATCATGGTAAGAATGACAGCATTCAACTTCCCCCTGACCTTCTTGAATTCAAGAAGAAGAGGGATTCGATCCTGGAGAAAACTAATCCCGGAAGCACAAGGTTTATTCCTCAGGGATTCAAAGCACCACCCATTGTGGTTACCTCCAGGTTGAAGCATTATTCAGACAGCATCTTTTCGAGGAAAGTCAGCATAGACGAAATAACAAGCGCCCTGAATGCGACGCGGATGATGAAGAGTCAATTGCTGAACATGAATGCCAACAGAACCAACTATCAGGTGGAGTACAAAGTATTTGAGATTCAATGGCACAAGATTTTTTCCAACTCGTTGGCTTGTATCGTCATGTTCCTTATTGGCGCACCCCTCGGTTCAATCATTAAGAAGGGAGGGTTGGGGGTGCCGGTCATCGTTTCCATATTCTTCTTCATCCTTTTTTATCTGATAACAAGCACAGGAGAGAAATGGGCAGTTCAAAGCAGAATAACTGTGCCTGTTGGAATCTGGTTTGCCGATGTCGTCCTGACCCTGGTGGGACTGCTCTTTCTGAGGCAGGCCCGTCTGGACGCCCGGTTCTTCGAGGCGGACTTTTATCACGTTCTCTGGGATAAACTAAAGCGAGGGTTTGCTGCCAGAAATGCACGTTCAAAAAACCCAAGTAGCGGGCCTGTCTGAAATGAATCCCCGGGAAAGCTTAAGAAGCAAGAGTCAAGGAGAGACACTACCAAATGGAGCCTGATTTGGTTGTTTTATTGTTTTGCCTTACTTTTGCGCGATTAAAAAAGATTAGAAGCTGTAAATATTAAACGATGAAGCTCGATTCAGTAAAAAAGCAAGAACTTTTCAGTAAGCACGGAGCCGGAAAATCAAAGACGGACACAGGGTCTCCAGAGTCTCAAATTGCCCTTTTCACGCACCGGATTAATTCATTAACCGAACACCTGAAGGGTCATAAGAAGGACTTCTCCACACAGCAAGGACTTCTTAACCTGGTAGGTCAACGCAAGAAATTGCTGGGATACCTACAGAAGACCAATATTGACCGTTATAGGTCAATTATTGCTGATCTTGAATTACGTAAATAAGAACTTCAACATATATCACGGGAACCTATAACAGGGTTCCCTTTTCGCTTTTGTAACAAGGCCAACTGCCTCAAAAAAATTTATGAAACCAACTCCAATTACCAAATCTTGCAAGCTGCCGGACGGCCGTGAAATCACTATCGAAACTGGCAAACTGGCGCGTCAAGCTGACGGTTCAGTGGTGCTGCGCATGGCAGACACCATGCTACTGGCCACGGTAGTTTCCAACAAGGAAGGTAAGGAAGGCGCTGACTTCCTGCCCCTTTCTGTCGACTACCAGGAAAAATTTGCTTCTACAGGAAAGATTCCCGGTGGATTCCTGAGAAGGGAAGGAAGACTATCAGACTATGAGATCCTCATCAGCCGCTTGGTTGACCGTGCTATACGCCCTTTGTTTCCAGATGATTATCATGCTGAGACTCAGGTCAACATACAACTCATTTCTGGAGATCCCAATGCTTTGCCTGATGCACTAGCTGCCTTTGCAGCGTCGGCAGCACTCTCAGTTTCGGATATACCATTTCAGGGGCCCATATCAGAAGTGCGGGTGGCACGCGTAAATGGACAATTTATTGTGAACCCGACACTGGAACAGAAAGAAAAAGCAGACCTCGACCTGATTGTTGCCGGCTCCATGGATAATATTCTAATGGTGGAAGGTGAATCAAAGGAAGTGAGCGAAGATGACATGCTTGAGGGAATAAAGGTTGCTCATGAAGCCATCAAGGTGCAGTGTCAGTTGCAAATCGAATTGACAAAGGCAACCAACAAATCCGAAAAGAGGACCTATAGCCACGAGTCCAATGATCCCGCGCTGAAAGAAGAATTGCAAAGACTCTTTTATGATAAAGCTTACGCGGTAGCGCGCTTGCAAACACCCAACAAGCAGAAGCGTTCAGACCTCTTCCATCAGGTTGAAGAGGATTACTTGAACTCCCTCCCGGAAGATTCAACAATCGACAGGGGGTTGGTGAAGAAATATTACCACGATATTCAGAAGAAGGCTTGCCGCGATCTGGTGCTAAAAGAAAAAGTAAGGCTTGACGGCCGCAAGACCAATGAGATAAGATCAATCTGGACTGAAGTAGACTACCTGCCGTCAGCGCATGGTTCGGCTGTCTTCACGCGTGGTGAAACGCAGTCGTTGAGCACGGTTACCCTGGGTACCAAATTGGATGAGCAAATGATTGATGGAGCCATGTTCTCCGGCAACAACAAGTTCATCCTTCACTACAACTTCCCATCGTTTTCCACTGGTGAGGTTAAACCCAATCGCGGACCAGGCCGGCGTGAGATTGGCCACGGTAATCTAGCTTACCGCTCATTGAAGCAAGTACTTCCTGCAGAAGAGAATAATCCCTATACCATCCGTGTGGTTTCCGACATCCTGGAATCCAATGGATCCTCCTCCATGGCAACAGTATGTGCCGGCTCACTCGCGTTGATGGACGCAGGCGTTCCCGTTAAGGCTGCCGTATCAGGCATTGCCATGGGTATGATTTCTGACAATGGTAAATATGCGATCTTGTCTGATATCCTTGGCGATGAAGATCACCTTGGAGACATGGACTTTAAAGTGACCGGCACCGAGAAAGGTATTACTGGTTGCCAGATGGACTTAAAGGTTGAAGGATTGACTTACGACGTGCTGAAAGAAGCCCTATTGCAAGCCAAAGAAGGTCGCCTTCACATTCTCAATGAGATGAAGAAATCATTGCAGGCGCCTCGCCCGGACCTCAAGCCTCATGCTCCCCGCGCTCATACCATCTTTATTGAAAAAGAGTTGATCGGTGCGGTGATCGGGCCCGGCGGTAAAGTCATTCAGGATATTCAGAATACCACAGGAGCAACCGTCGTCATTGAAGAGAAAGACAAGCGCGGTATCGTAAGCATTTTCGCTACGAACCAAGCCGCAATGGACGGTGCGATGAAGCGCATTAATCAAATCGTTGCTGTTCCTGAAGTGGGCACAGTGTATGATGGCGTTGTAAAATCAATTATGCCCTTCGGCGCATTCGTAGAATTCATGCCAGGTAAAGACGGCTTGCTGCACATTTCAGAGATCAAATGGGAGCGATTGGAAACCATGGATGGAGTCATGGAAGTAGGTGAGCAAGTGAAGGTTAAGCTGGTGGAAGTGGATAAGAAAACGGGCAAATTTCGCTTGTCAAGAAAGGTATTGTTGCCAAAGCCTCCGATGAAGCAAGAGCCTGCAAAGGCGTAACTTGCAAAAATAGGTTTTTGGAACTAATTTTTCGCCGTTTCGTTTTCATTTAAGAGCTTCGCAAGGCCATGAGACAGCTTAAGATAAGTAAACAGATTACCAATCGCGAGAGTCAGTCACTCGATAAGTATTTGCAGGAAATTGGTAAGGTTGATTTGCTTACACCTGATGAAGAGGTGGAGTTGGCGAAGAGGATAAAAGAAGGCGATCAGATCGCACTCGAAAAGCTTACCAAAGCAAATCTGCGCTTTGTTGTTTCTGTGGCAAAGCAATATCAAAACCAAGGCCTTTCATTAGGTGACCTGATCAACGAGGGAAACCTTGGCCTCATAAAAGCTGCTCAACGCTTTGATGAAACCCGTGGATTCAAGTTTATCTCTTATGCTGTGTGGTGGATTCGTCAGTCCATCCTCCAGGCGCTTGCTGAACAGTCACGTATTGTGAGATTGCCATTGAACCGTGTAGGTTCATTGAACAAAATATCAAAGACCTTTTCAGAACTGGAACAGAAGTATGGGCGTGAGCCTTCACCGGAGGAATTGGCGGAAGTGCTAGAAGTGACTACGGCTGAAGTGGTGGACACCATGAAAATTAGTGGACGCCATGTGTCCATGGATGCACCCTTTGTACAAGGAGAGGAAAACAGCTTGCTGGACGTCCTCGAGAATGATGGGGAAGAGACACCTGACCAGGGATTGATGACCGATTCCCTCCGCCGTGAAGTTCAACGAGCCTTGTCTACACTCACCCAGCGCGAATCCGATGTGATCACGCTCTATTTTGGATTGAGTGGAGAGCATGCCATGACCCTCGAAGAAATTGGGGAGAAGTTTAACCTGACCAGAGAACGCGTCAGGCAGATTAAAGAGAAAGCTATCCGCAGACTTCGTCATACCTCGCGAAGTAAAGCGCTTAAACCTTACTTAGGTTAAGAAGAATTGAATGGGCAGGAATAATGAGGTCTCTGCTAAGAGACCTTTTTTGTAACAGGCGAAAAATATGACAAAAGAAAAGGTAAAAGTATTGATCATTGGATCCGGACCGGCCGGTTATACCGCTGCGATCTATGCGGCGCGGGCAGGCCTCGATCCTGTATTGTACACCGGTGGGCAACCAGGAGGACAGCTAACCATAACCGGAGACGTGGAGAATTTCCCTGGCTATCCCAAAGGGATTGATGGACCTCAAATGATGATGGACCTGCAGGCCCAGGCCGAACGCTTCGACACCAAGGTAAGGCATGGTCTTGTCACCAAAGTCGACTTCAGCGTGTATCCGCTTAAAGCCGTTGTTGACGACACAACTGAATTGGAAGCAGAAGCAGTCATCATTGCAACAGGTGCGACAGCAAGGTACCTGGGGCTCCCCTCGGAGCAAAAATTTGTAAATAAGGGTGTCTCTGCTTGCGCGGTATGTGATGGCTTTTTCTATCGTGGAATGGATGTTGCCGTAGTTGGAGCAGGAGATGCGGCAGCCGAAGAAGCAACATACCTATCCAAACTCTGTCCCAAGGTTTACTTGCTCGTGCGGCGCGATGAGATGCGGGCTTCCAGGATCATGCAGGAACGCGTGAAGAACAATCCGAAAATTGAAATTCTCTGGAACTCCGAGACGGAGGAGATCCTGGGGACTGACGATGTTGCAGGAATGAGGGTCTACAACAATAAAACGGGGGAAAGAAAAGATATTTCCATAAAGGGATTTTTCGTTGCCATCGGCCACAAGCCTAATACGGATATTTTCGGAGGTCAATTGGATCTTGATGAAACAGGGTATATCCTGGTGAAGCCTGGCTCTACGAGGACCAACATTGAAGGCGTTTTTGCTGTGGGCGATGCCGCTGACCATGTATATCGCCAGGCAGTCACCGCAGCAGGCACAGGCTGCATGGGCGCACTTGATGCGGAGCGGTTTCTGGCGGCCAGAGAACTTGAACCTGTTCACTCATGAAACTTGATATCCTTGTCCTGGCCGCGCACCCCGACGATGCTGAACTCGGTTGCGGAGGCACAATAATCAAACACATCAAAGCGGGACACAGAGTTGGCGTCGTAGACCTTACCAGAGGAGAATTGGGTACACGCGGAACGGCGCAGACCCGTGACCAGGAAGCCGCTGCTTCCGCAATAATTCTTGGATTAAGCATTCGTGAAAACCTGAACCTTCAGGATGGTTTCTTTCAAAACAACCGGGAGAATCAACTGGTAGTCGTCAGAGCAATTAGAAAATACCAACCGTCCATTGTGCTTGCCAATGCAATAGTCGATCGGCATCCGGATCATGGACGTGCGTCCGACCTGGCATTCGATTCATGTTTCTTGTCCGGCCTGGCAAAAGTGGAAACCAAAGATGGCGACAAGCCGCAATTGGCGTGGAGACCCAAGTCCGTATTCCATTATATCCAAAGCCGGTTTATCGAGCCCGATTTTGTGATCGATGTATCGGATTCATGGGAAAAGAAACTTGAGGCGATCCGGGCCTACAAGACCCAATTCTTTGATCCGTCCAGCAAGGAGCCTGAGACCTATATCTCCAATCCGGGATTTCTGAAGCTGATCGAGGCCCGCTCAATAGAAATGGGGTATGCCATTGGAGCCAAACACGGCGAAGGATTTACCTCCCGCGGGTGGATAGGAGTGAAGTCACTCTTCGATATACTTTAAGGAGCCAGGCGGCTGATCTTCCAATCCTCACTTTCTTTGGTGTACACAATGCGGTCATGCAATCGACCTGGTCTCCCTTGCCAGAATTCCACGAGGAATGGTTCTACCCTGAATCCACCCCATTGTTTCGGCTTGGGTAATATGGCTTGACCTGCAAATTTCTTCTCAATCTCCTTCGCGCGGTCGTCCAATAGCTTCCGATCAGAAACCACTACACTTTGTGGTGATGCCCATGCGCCTATTTGGCTCTCGCGTGGGCGGCTTTGAAAGTATGCCGTAGACTGTTCTTCCGATGTCCGTTCCGCGATGCCTTCAATCCTTACCTGACGTTCAAGTTCAGGCCAGAAGAAGTTCAAGGCGCATGACGGATTCTCTTGGAGTTCTTTTCCCTTCAGACTTTGATAGTTGGAATAGAATACGAAGCAATTCTTTTCGACACCCTTGAGCAATACAATCCGGGAAGAAGGTTGACCACCTTTGGAAACTGTTGCAAGGTTCAAGGCATTGGGCTCAGGCACCTTTGCTTCAAGTGCCTGAGAAAACCATTTTTCAAATTGAGCAATAGGCGAAGGGGCCACGGAAGTAATTTCCAGCGTGGCCTTGCTATAATCTTTTCGTAAATCTTCAATTGACATCATCGCATTTTCCGCATTTACCGCAAAGATGGTGACTTCTTAGCGGCCTTTCCGACCCTTGGTATTAAAATTTACATTTTCATTTGGAGGTATTGCGAATCGGTGGTTTATTTAGAGAGAGCAACCATGGAATTTTTTAAGTATCGCAACAAAATAAAACCTGAGAAAGGACGACTCCTGATTTCAGAGCCCTACCTGCCCGATCCAAACTTTGAACGGACGATCATATTGCTTTGCGAAAATAACGAAGACGGCTCCTTTGGATTTGTGCTGAATAAGCCGTCAATGGCCAATGTCAGTGAGGTGATGGATGACATCAAGGGGTATGACTTGCCTGCGATGGTGGGTGGGCCCGTGCAACAGGATACCCTGCACTATCTCCATCGCTTTCCGTCACTTGAGGACTCCGTGGAAATTGCACCTGGTATATTTTGGGGCGGAAACTTCGAAAAGCTGCTTTTTCTCATTGAAACCAAGCAACTGCCCTACAAGGACATCAAGTTTTACCTGGGATACAGTGGGTGGACAGCAGGGCAGCTTGAAGAAGAACTTGAGCAGGATTCATGGATAGTGAGTGACCAGGCCAAACAGGAACTGATATTCGATACCGAGCCTGAATCGATGTGGAAGAAAACCCTCACCATCATGGGGGGACGGTTTACTGTTTATTCGAATTATCCGAAGGACCCGCGATTGAATTGAATGAAATCTTTACTTTTGCCGTTACAACAAGGTAGAATGATGTACAAAAGCCGAAAATGAGGGAAATGGAATCGAACGAAGAATTGGTGGCGTTGAAGGGTGTTCCTGAAAGTGAGGTATTCGGCACAGCAGGACAAAACACGAACGGTGCAATGGTGGAGCTGGAAGAAGTAGTTCTGGCACAGGACTATTCCCATTTTTCCAAAGGAGATTTTGTTGACTTGCTGCAGAGCCTGGCACATCAGCCCGATTTGAAAAAGACCGATGCTGTGCTCCGTGAAGTCAAGCACCATTTTGATGAACTGCTCGATCTGGAACGCTCAGAAGCACTAAAGAAATTCATTGATGAAGGAGGCTCACCAGACGATTTTGAATTTCGGCCAAGCCAGCAAGATATTGCCTTTGATGCTAACTACAAATTACTGAGGGACAGAAAAGCTGAGCATCACAGAAATCAGGAGGAGGCCAAGAACGAAAACCTCCAGAAGAAAAATTTGCTGCTTGAAGAATTGCGCGCACTGGTTGATGGGGAAGATAACAAGCATAGTTTTGACAAATTCAAGGAGGTTCAACAGAAGTGGAAAGCCATCGGAGGTGTTCCGTCTGCGCAGGTGCGTCCGTTGTGGGCGAGTTATCATGCTCTGGTCGACCGCTTTTACGACAATCGGAATATCTATTTTGAACTAAAAGAACTGGACCGCAAGAAGAATCTTGAGGCAAAAATAGAGCTTTGTGTGCGGGCGGAGAAGCTGGCGCTCAATGACAAAATAGGAGAGGCGGTCAGGGAGTTGAACGAACTCCACGAAGAATACAAGCATGTTGGGCCGGTCGCGCGTGATGAACAGGATGCCGTGTGGGAAAGATTCAAGAAAGCATCCGATGCCGTATACCATCGCCGTGATGCGTTCGTTGCCAACCTGAACCAGGAGCTAACCAAAAACCTGGATCAAAAAGTGCAGGTCATCGCTGAAGTAGCCGAGTACACATCATTTCAGTCCGATAGGATCAAGGAGTGGAACCAAAAGACTTCACAAATCATTGCCCTTCAAAAAAAGTGGGAAATAATTGGTGCAGTACCCAGAGCCAAAGCAAAGGATATAAACAAAAAATTCTGGTCTTCCTTCAAAGCCTTCTTTAGCAACAAAGGGACCTTCTTCAAGAAGTTGGACGAGTCGCGCCAGCAGAACCTTGAATTGAAAAAGGGTTTAATTCAGCAGGCAGAAGCCTTGAAATCCAACATAGACTGGGATAAAACTGCCAATGAATTGAAAGCATTGCAAGCCAAGTGGAAGGATATTGGTCCGGTGCCCGAGAAACTAAGGGAGAGCGTTTTTGCCGAGTTCAAAGCGGCATGTGATTATTTCTTTGAGCAGCGCCGCGTAAAATTTGAAGAAGCAGACAAAGAACAGGCAGATAGCCTGTTGAAGAAAGAGGCCATTTGCTCCGAGTTGGAAAGAATGGTGGCGGAGAAGACAGGTACACTGGGTCAATTGCGTGAACTTCAAAGGAGCTTTCATGCGATCGGGTTTGTCCCGCGTCAATCGGTGAATTCCATCAAAGCGCGTTTTACCATTGCCATGGATAAATTCATGGGCTCTCTTGAGCAGGTGAGCCAGGAAGACAAAGACAAGGCGATGTTGGAAATCCAATTGGAGAACCTCAAGAGCGATCCAGATGCCAGCCACAAGCTCCACACGCGGGAACAGGCCCTTCGTAAAAAGATTGCCAAGTCCGAGAATGACTTGGCTACGCTGAAGAATAATCTCGAATTCTTCGCGCGTTCAAAGTCCAAGAATGCCGATGAGCTCAGAGCCGATGTGAACGCAAAAATTGAAGCCTCCACGCAAGAACTCGTCCAGCTGAAGAGACAGTTAAAGCTTTTGAAGGCTGCCATGTAGGGCATTTGCAAAACCGCTGACTTCCTGTATTTTTGCACCTCGTTAAATTGATTGATTTGATATTGTATTTAGCCTCCTTAGCTCAGCTGGTAGAGCAACTGACTTGTCCCGATAGCAATCGGGAGTAGGTCATTTCCAGGTTACCGGAATTCCAGATTAACTTATAATTGCCTTCCCATATGCAGGAATCATAGTATACCTTGACAGAGGTAATAGTTGCCCGCATGTTCGTGGTGTACATCTTATATTCAAAAGTGTTGGACCGATTTTATATTGGGCAAACAGAAGAATTCCATACTCGGTTCGCCTGGCATAGGCAGAAATTATTCAAACGTAGTTACACGGCATCGGCTGATGACTGGGAGCCTTTCTTGCAGATTGCATGTAATTCCAGGATGCAGGCGCTTAAAATAGAACGCCATATTAAGCGAATGAAATCAAGAAAATTCATTAGAGATTTGCAAAAGCATGAAGCTATTATTGAGAGGCTTAGGTGCCTGTACCCAGGATAGGTTTATCTTACCTCATTCTAAGCCCTAATGTCCCACAAATAAAAGAAGCATGCCTTCTGCTTTGGTATTGGTCCAATAGAAGCTCAGCTAAGGCCTTTTAAAGTCCGCCTTGCGGACATTTGCAAAACCGCCGACTTCCTGTATTTTTGCACCTCATTAAATTGGTTGATTTAAGATAGTTTAGGCCTCCTTAGCTCAGCTGGTAGAGCAACTGACTTGTAATCAGTAGGTCATTGGTTCGATTCCGATAGGGGGCTCTTATTATAAGTGTTTTTTGATTAGAAGGTGACCTGTGTTTCTGTGTTCACACAGACATATTCTGTGTTACAGGAGTACTGACTTGGGTTTAACTCATAGATGTCAGCCAAGGGCGTTGGTCATTATCAAATTCACTAAGAAAATCCAGAGCTTTCAACTTGAAACTGGTTCTTCCAGCAAACTCTCCACTCAATTTTATCCAATCAAGATTGTTGTTCGATTGGTTTATCCAAAATCCATTATTTTTTGATTATGCCAAAGAAAGACATCATCCTAAGAATGGGAGGTCCTCAATCAATGAAATTATCTAAATTGATCCTGTCCTAAAAAGGAGGAGCTTACAAAAAGAAAAAGAGTTTAGCGAATTGAAGGAAAATGAAATAGCAAGCTTGGAAGAAAGGTGTAAGGAACTGTCTCCACCAGAATCTGTTTCCTGATTTATAAAGTTTTACATTATCTTTCTATGTCAGCCAGATTATTACAACAAATGCTTAGGACTAAAGCAATATGAACAATAAGGTCTTTTTTGATTTTGTTAATGCAATCAATGAGCATAACGTGGACCAACTTTATTCGCTAATGACAGACGACCATAAATTCGTGGATGCACATGGCAATGAAGTATCCGGCAAAGACAAAAT
>JANYHW010000127.1 GCA_025358885.1 Cytophagales bacterium
CTTTTGTCCGGCATCAGATCCTTCTAAATGATGAGAAAGAGTCATTCAAGAATGGTGTCAACCAGTTACAAGAGGATTTGATGCCGGACAAAAGCCCGTGCCATGTACACTTTTGGTGATCCACTTCCAACACGGAAAGCTTCGCCGTTGGGAAAGCCAGCGATACCGGCCACTCCGCTCAACCCGCTTCCACCCGCCAATTCAGGATTGATATACACGGAAGTATTTTTTCCTAAACGTTTACCCATGAACCAGGTATTGCGAACCGTAATTTGGGTTTCACTTTCGCTGCTAAGACTCTTGATTCCTGAGTAGGGTGGGTTGAATGATGAATGCCCTTGTTGGACCACTGTGTTCATGAAATGAAAGGTCCAGTTTTGGCGTTGCTTTTCTGTGGTTTGAGCAGAACCAGTTGTGAAAATAAATAAAATGTAAATTAGAACTATAAGTATTCTCATGAGGGCAATTACTTCTCTGGTTGAATTAAGCATGGACAGGATCCTTCTCTTTGAAGGCCGTGGTCAGGCTCTCAAAGAATCAGGCGGCAGAATAGAAGCAAAGCCTTGTGGGAGGAAATGAGATATTGAAAAGGTCCGGGATGCGTAATCCGGGCTAAGGATATTACCAGATGGAGTCTGTTTTTGGGAACAATGGATTCAAAACCGGCGATGGTAGTTTGAAATGTTACCACCTGGGTCCTTGTACGCTGGTGGGTTGAATTCTCCACCGACTGATTATTTTCATAGAGATAGGACCCGTGATTCCCTTCTTCATGGGCGGGTAATACTGTAAAATAATTACTAAAAGAGATATATAGACAACCTGTTAAGGCAAAAACAAAAACCAGATTAAATAATCCGGTTCGTTTGCGATATGTAACAATGGTAATCATCAAGCTCAAAATATTTTATCACTCAATGCTGGACTAAATTTAACAATATTTTGGTTGAAAACACGTGCATACAGATGAGTCATCAATTTCTAAGTCTTAAGTGCTGCATGTGGAAAGTCAGCGCAATTTGTTAGTTTACACGCTTTGAATACACCATTTTGAAGATGGAAGGCAGGATCAGAAGGGTCAGGAGAGTAGAGGTGATCAGCCCTCCAATTACAACGGTAGCAAGGGGTTTTTGGGTTTCTGATCCGATTCCGGTCGAAAGCGCTGCCGGTAGTAATCCGAGCATTGCCATCAGCGCTGTCATCAGCACTGGTCTTACCCTGGTAAAGGCTCCGTCCCGTACGGCATCGGTGATATTCATTTTGGCTTGAAGATTTTCTTTAAAGCGATTTACCAAAATAATTCCATCCTGTATCGCGATACCAAAGAGCGCAATAAAACCAACCCCCGCGGATATGCTGAAATTCATGTCTCTGAAATACAAAGAGAGAATGCCTCCGATTATGGCAAAGGGAGCATTGAGAATGATGATACCTGCATCGATTGCCGAACGGAAGGTGAACAGTAAAATTAAAAAAATCAGTCCAATACTGATTGGGACTACTATCCTTAAACTTTTTTCGGCTCGTTCCTTGTTTTCAAATTCTCCTGCCCATCTAATAGAGTATCCTTTCTCCATCGTTATTCCATCACCCACTTTTTTTTGAGCCTCATTAATGGTACTTCCAAGATCCCTGCCCCGTACCGAAAACTTAAGTGCTATGAATCGTTCGTTGCTTTGGCGGTATATGAAGGCTGCTCCTGATTTCACCTCGCCTTGGGCAAGTTCTTTCAATGGAATCTTAGTGCCAAGCCTTGTGGGCACCAATAGATTTTCGATTTGTTCTTCATTGTAGCGGTAGGCTTGATCATACCTGACCTTGATTGCGAATTTCCTTTCACCTTCGAAGTATTCACTTACGGTTTTACCCCCTATGGCCATCTCTACAACACCTTGACATACCTGGGCGGAAACGTTGAACTGAGCAAGTTTCTGCTGATCCAGTTCAATTCTGTATTCAGGTTGCCCCAGGTTTCTGAATATACCTAAGTCTTCGACGCCTTGAATGCCTTTCATTATGTTGAATACACTGTCTGCTTTTTGATCCAACAAAGAAAGATCGTTGCCGAATATTTTTATTGCCATTGAACCTTTAACGCCAGATACAGCTTCCTCCACGTTATCGGTAATGGGTTGAGAAAAGTTAAAGACGGCACCTTTATAGATGGCAAGTTCCCGTTGCATTCGTACTACAAGCTGTTCTTTGGTGATTTTTTCTGGCCATTCACTTTTCTGATAGAGGTCTACAAAAAATTCGCAATTAAAAAAGCCAGTTGGATCGGTGCCGTCATCAGGTCTCCCTGTTTGGGAAATAACGCCTCTAACCTCAGGAAATTTTTGAAATATCTTTCTGAATTTTTGAGTATAGGCGTAGCTTTCTTCGAGGTTAATAGACAGTGGCATCGTTGCCCGGACGTAGATTGAACCTTCATTCAAGCCAGGAAGAAATTCACTGCCGATGAACTTGAGGAAAATGAAAATTGATATCAGGAATGCACTCAGGGTGAGGCCCAGGCTTAACCGGACATTGCGCTGAACCCAATTGAATGCCGGTGAATAGATCCGATACATGAAATTGATAAAGGGATTCTCTTTTTCGCGTATATTTTTGCGAAGCAAGAGAGTGCACAACATTGGAATCAGGGTTAAGCTGATAATGAGTGATCCCATGAGGGCAAATCCGATTGTGTAAGCCAATGGCGAGAAGAGTTTTCCTTCTACTTTCTGAAAGCTGAAAATGGGAAGGAGGGCAGTGATGATAATGACCTTTGAGGTGAATATAGATTTCCCCATTTCGAGCGCAGTCTTCGACGTCCAGCTCAACTTCCCATGCTTATTAAACGTATCCATCCCCATTACATGAGCGCGATGAGCGAGCATGACAAAAATACCTTCTACCATTACTACTGCCCCGTCGATAATAATTCCAAAGTCGATGGCTCCAATTGACAACAGGTTGGCCGTCATTCCCTTGATACGCATGCAGATGAATGCAAATAACAATGCAAGGGGGATCACAATGGCTACGATGACAGTGGTTCGCCAGTTGGCCAAAAAAATCAAGAGAATGATGGTCACCAGTGAAATTCCCATAATGACGTTCTCGCTTACGGTATGGAGTGTATACTCATTAAGCCGGGTCCTGTCATAAAAGACGTCGATCTGAACATCCGGAGGCAAAACGAGTGCATTGATCTCGTCAATCTTGTTTTTGAGGTTGGGAAGAACATCATTTGGATTTTCACCCTTTCGCATGAGAACAATTCCCTCGACTACATCGTCCTGATTGTCGCGACCGACAATACCCAATCTTGGTTCATACCCTTCACGGACAACGGCAACATCTTTTATTTTTATGGGAACATTCCCGATGTTGTCAATAATCACATTCTGTACGTCTGTGGTATTTTTGAGCATGCCGATTCCCCGCACTACGAGGGATTGTGAACCGTTGCGAATCACATCACCCCCCACATTGATATTGCTTGCTTTTAAAGCCTCAAAGACATCAATTGCTGTCAGATTGTATTTAGCGAGCACTTTTGGACTCAAACTCACTTCGATTGTTTTAACCTTCCCACCGAAACTCACCACATCGGCAATGCCGGGAACTGCCTTTAACCGCTTAATGATCACCCAGTCTTGTATGGTCTTAAGCTCCGTTACATCTTTTGTGATGCTTCTCAAGGTGTAGCGGAATATTTCGCCAGTCGGTCCGTAAGGTGGCTCAATCCTGCTATCGGCCCCTTCAGGTAAGTCGACATTAACCAAACGGTTCGCTACCTCAACACGGGCATTGAAATCCAAAATGCCATCATCAAAAATGATTGTAATCACAGACAGCCCAAAAAGGGAGATAGAGCGCATCGATGCCTTGCGTGTCACGGAATTCATCTCAGTTTCAATGGGGATACTTACAAATCTTTCAATTTCTTCGGAGCTTCTTCCAGGCCATTGAGTGATGATGAGTACGTTGGTATTGGTAACATCGGGAAAAGTTTCTATGGGTGTGTTGATAAAGGAAACTACTCCGACAATAATTATTGCCCCCGTCAGGAAGAAAATTGCTACCCTGTTGGTAATGGAATACTTAACAATCGAACTAATAAACTCTTTCATTCTCTTAGTTCAAACTGGTGTAAACCAATAGACTTCCTTCCGATACCAATATATCCCCGGGCTTCAGATCTCCGGAGATAAATGTATGTCTTGGAGTTTGGCTGATTATCTTGACTTCTCTTCTTTCCGGAGACTGATTTTGCAATATGATTACATAATACAGGTTGTTGTCAAAAACGATTGCTTTGGGATTGACTGCCATAGCC
>JANYHW010000178.1 GCA_025358885.1 Cytophagales bacterium
GATGCGTCGATCTGACGATCGCCTACGTTGAGAATGAATCCTCCAATCAACTCCTTGTCAACTTTTTCAGCTATTTCTACTTGTTTCTTATCACTTAGTTTCTTCACCATGGCTTCGATGCTTTCGCGCAAAGACTTATCCATGGGGATCGTTGTTGTGATAGTGGCTTTGCCTATTTGCTTGAACTCATTGTATGCATTGTGAAATTCGTCTGCTATGGCTGGCAATATTGGTTCACGATTTTTCCGTGTAATGATCTCAATGATAGCCATCGTGAGGGGATTCACTTTGCCAGAAAAAATCTTACTTAGCACAGATTTCTTTTTTTCGTGCCGAATGACAGGACTTTTGAGCATTACGGTAAACGCCCTGTTCTCCTTGCACACCCTGGAAAACAGCAACATGTCCTGATGTACTACATCCAACACACCCTTTTCCACAGCAAGGTCAAGGAGGGACTTTACGTATCGGGCAGCAACACGTTGATCGGCCATTGTCTTAGTTCAGTTTAAGGTCCTTAATAAAACCCTCAACCAAAGATTGCTGAGCCTTGTCATCTGAAAGGTTTTTCTTCATCAGCTTTTCAGCAATTTCCAGAGAGAATTGTGCCACTTGAGCGCGCACATCGCGCAAAGCGGCCTGCTTTTCAGTATTGATAATAGCTTTTGCATCCTCAATGATCTTGTCAGCATTCTTCTTAGCATCCGTCTGGGCCTGGTCATGAAGGCGGCTCCCCGCTTCACGGGCTTCGCGAAGAATTTTATCGCGCTCTTCACGGGCCTCTTTGAAGACCTTCTCATTGTCAGATTTCAACGCCGCCATTTCGATCTTAGCTTTTTCGGCTGAGTCTAGAGCCGCCTGGATGGAGGTTTCCCTCTCTTTCAACGAAGCCAAAATAGGCTTCCATGCTGTCTTGGCAAGGAGGAGGAACAACCCGATAAATACGACAAATTGCCAGAAAAGAAGGCCGGAGCCGGGGGTTAACATTTCCATATTGCTATCCGATTTTGATCAAACCATTATAAAAATTCACTCCGTTCATCTGCACAGTAATAAAAACCTGCCCGGCCCATCGCCCAAGGCAGGTTTCAATTTGCGTTTTACGCTCCGGTGCTGGTTGAAATAGAAAAGCAAATCACCAGCGCAAATAGCGCAGCCACCTCAACAAGAGCCGCGATAATCAGCATGGAGGTCTGCAACTTATTGGCAGCTTCTGGCTGACGTGCCATGGCTTCCATTGCAGAGCCACCGATACGGCCTACTCCGATTCCAGCGCCTATTGCAGCCAGACCGGCACCGATACCTGCGCCCATAATCGCGTAGCTCATGTCAACTAAAATGGAGAACAACATAGTATTAAATAGTTAAGTGAAACAAAATCCAGGGTTCTCCTGGAGTATCTTTTATGTAGTTTCCTACATCAAATGCTTACACATCAATGGTCATGACCATGCTCTTCCACTGCCATCCCGATGTACAGCGATGTGAACAGGGTGAACACATAGGCTTGTATCCCCGCCACCAACAATTCAATCAGGCTGATAAAAATCACCACAATGGAAGATCCTATCCCCACAAACCAGCTATGATAAATAAAAGTCATTCCCAATAAACTCAGCAATACGATGTGGCCTGCCGTGATGGCGGCAAACAAACGAATGGTGAGAGCAAATGGCTTCGTAATAATTCCAATAAGTTCAACTGGAAGGATGATAAACCTTATGGGAAGGGGTACGCCAGGTGTCCAAAGGATATGCATCCAGTAGTTTTTGTTACCGCTGAAGTTGGTGATGAGAAACGTGAACACCGCAAGGGTGACCGTCACGGCGATATTACCCGTAAGGTTTGCTGCACCCGGCAACAGTCCCAACAAATTCCCAAAGAGTACGAAAAAGAACAAGGTTAATAGGTAAGGCAAGTACTTTTCATATTTCGCGCCTATGTTGGGCTTTACAATTTCATCTTTTACAAAAAGTACAATAGGTTCTATAAATGACTGAATCCCTTTCGGCGCCTTCCCGGCATTCCGCTTGTAGGCACGTGCCACGGAGGTCATCACCATGAGGATCAATGAAGCATTGATGAAAAGCATCATGACATTCTTGGTGATCGAAAGATCCAGCACGGGTTTTCCGTCCAGCAGAAGCTTGTTTTTCATCAAAGAATAACCATTGTAAGCAACTGTTTCATGGTGCTCATTGTACAGGTTGCTTGAAGAAAACATTTCCAGTCCACGATTGGGTGAGTAGGCTATGATTGGCAGGTGGAGTGTACCGTAGTGTCCATCAAAAAAATGCCATATGTGGCTGTCCATCACGTGTTCGAAAATCACTTCATTCACGTTCGGTTCCTTGGCGGAGTGGGTCTCTGCTTCCTCTTCTTTTGGCACCTCGGTTGCCTGGGCAAAACCGGATTGAATTGCTCCTGTTAGGACGAAAATAAGAAGTGCAAAAAAAGCACTCTTCGTTAATGCAAATGGCTTTTTGGGGTAAGGATACACGGTCTTGATAGTCGAGCGCAAAACTATTGATTAATCGACCAAAAAAAAATGTTTAAAGTCTTTTTTGGCCCTTCTGGGACCGTTTTTGGGCATTTATTTGTCTAAATAATACGGTGACTTCAAGGGCGGTAAAAAGGAAATAACTCATTAGAAAAAACGTCGTGTTTTTTCTGGCCTCAGGCCTATCCAGCCAGACGATCATATAAATGAAGGCTCCAAAAAAAAGCATTCTCAAAACGGTTGCCAGCAGGTAAATCCGCACAAAGCCATCTGGCGCTTTGTTCATGGTGCGATTTGCGAACCAATGAAGTGCGAGGTTAGATAAAACAAAAAAAATAACTATAGTCCCATAAAACGAAGGGCGTGGAAACCATCCGGCGTTACTTCCGATCATCACCATCGCTGCGATAATCAGCCCACAGATGACAGTTTGCAATAGAATTCGAAGCAATTATTCCTTATTGAGATTCTTGGAGGTCTGATAAAGGATGCCTATGAAAGTCACAAGTACAAAGGTAAGCAGGAAAGCAGGAAATTTTAGTTGCAAGTATCTGTCCAATCGATAACCGGCATACCCTGCTATGCCAATCCCGCCAAGAAGTTGTGCGGCGAAGCTGCTATATCGAATGTACGTATCAGATGGCTTCCGCCCGGTAGGCGTGCGCTCCTGTTCCATTGTCTGCCGACATTATGTCTTTGATCGCTGCGCCCATCTTGCAACTTCCATTGAATACTGCTCCTGGCTCAACAACGAGTTTACCCGTCGAAATATCGCCTTGTACCACTGCAGTGGCTTTGAGCACAAGCATCTCGGATATTTCAATCTTGCCCTTTACTCCGCCTTCGACGTCCGCATTTTGCGCTGTGATGTTTCCATCTACATGACTGGAGTGACCCAGGGCAATCTTGGATTTAGATTTGATGTTGCCGTTGATGCGGCCCTCAATGCGGATGTTTCCAAAGGTTTCGATGTTTCCTTCCAACACGGTTCCCTTTCCTATGACATTGCTTGAGTTGCTGATTTCTTCAGCCGCCTTCTTTTCCTCTTTCGTCGTAAACATGTTTTTGAATTTTAAAAAGTTACAAACTCTTCCGGGTTCAGCGAGTTTCCATTGTACCACAACTCAAAGTGAAGGTGTGGTCCATCCGTCATCTCGCCACTATTGCCAACAATTGAGATGATTTCACCTGCATTAACAAAACTACCAACTTTTTTCAACAATTCGGCATTGTGCTTGAAGACCGATATCAGGTTACCCCTGTGCTGTATAGCTATGACATAGCCTGCATCCTGTGTCCATGAGGCCATGATCACAGTACCATCGGCAATTGACTTTACAGGTTCATTGGTCTTGGCTACGATGTCAACACCATAGTGGCCCTTCTTCACATCATACCGGTCGGAGATAACACCCGTGAGTGGACTGAAGAAGAAAGTTTCTCTCAGTTCACGGTACTTGCTACTCGTTAGGGTAATCAGGGATAACTCAGATTGTTCAAACTCCTTTCTGAATTGAGAGTCTACCGGAGCAAGCTTCATACTGCTGACCGGCTTGATGGGTTTGTCTTGTCCTTTCAATGCCGCGGCCGGATCGATAAAATTGCTGGCCGTGTCCCCGTTGAATACCCGCTTAAAATTTTGGATGAATTGGTCTTTGTTCTCTTCTTCCATGGCAAGCGAGTCAAACCTCTGCGCGAGAAGGTCAAGCTTTTTATTGGTTTCGCGCTGTTCATACCCGGGGTCAAACCATTTCGCGAGGAGGGTTTGGGCAAGAAACAGGCTACCAACAAAGACCAGAATAAAGACAATAATGGAGAAAACAAGCAACTTGGCATAGGTGAAACCAAAGCTCGATTTCTCCTCCAAGTTATCCTCATTCCGGATTACCATTTGGTATCGGGCCGTGAGCCTCTCAGATAATGTCTTTTTAGGTGTCAAATTCACTAAAATGTCTGCAAAATTAGATATTCTGAACGATTATAATATTGAAAATCTGTTTTTTACGTTTGTAATTCAAACCCGTTCATGAAGGTCCAGCTGAGGGCAATTTTTGCATTATTAACGTGCCTGGCGGCCTCCCTTAGCTGGCAATGCTCATCCAATCAAAATACCATTGCGGGCGACGTTTTTCACAATACAACGGCCCATTACAATGGATATTTCTATGCCCGTGAGAAAACACGTGAAGTAGAGAAGACCATCCTCAAGAGTCTTGATGATGATCCAAACCAAATTCTTCGGCTCTATCCGAAACTGGATACCAACCTGGCGAAAAGCTATCGAAAGGATACGGAGGAGATCATCAAGATGGCTTCCATTTCCATTCAGCGTCACCCCAACAGCAAGTGGCTGGATGACAATTATGTTCTTGTTGGATTGGCCCGGCTCTATGATTGTGATTTTCAAAATGCGATTCAAACATTCAAGTTTGTCAATACCAAAAGTCATGACAGTGATTTAAGACATCGCGCGCTCGTAAATCTAATCCGGACATTCACAGAACAAGGTGAATACGAGAAAGCTGAAGAAGCATTTCAATTCCTGGAAAAAGAAAAACTTAATAAGGTCAATGGGAAAAATCTTTACCTGGAGAAGGCCTATTACTACCAGGTGCGCGTCGACTATGATAACATGGTGAGAAATCTAACTCGCGCTGACTCGCTCCTCACTCACACAGACCGCAAAGGGAGAATTTACTTTATCATTGGACAAGTGTATCAGAAACTGGGATTCGGCTCCGAGGCCTACAATTATTACCGCAAATGTCTCGGCACCAATCCTGAATACGAAATAGATTTTTACGCGCGGTTAAATATGGCGCAGGTCGCACGCCTTGATAACTCCCGCAATGTGCGCAACATCCGTAAACAGTTTCAGAATTTGTTGTCCGATGCCAAGAATCAGGAATTCAAAGACAAGATCTATTTCGAATTGGGTGAATTTGAACGAAAACAAGGAAATGTTTCGGAAGCCATTGAAGAATACAAAAAGTCAGCCCATGCCGGTAAGAACAAGAGGATTCAGGGCAGTGCATTTCTGCGGGTGGGGCAGCTCTATTTTGATTCGCTTAAGAGATTCTCTCTGGCAAAGTCTTATTACGACAGTGCCGTAAGTTCCCTGCCTAAAGAAGTCGAGAATTACAATGACATCCTCAAGCGACATGAGGTGCTGGGAGCATTCGTTCAGTACACTGAGACAATTCAGCTGCAGGACAGCCTTCTCCTTCTAGCATCCCTGGACTCTGCCGCCCTTCGTGCGCGCATTGATTCGTCTTTTGCCTTGAAGGAAAAACCCGGCGATCACAAGAAAAAGAAAAAAAAGAAGTCAACGGAAAGCGCAACTAACAATAACCAAAACAGTACCTTCTTCAAATCAGAATCCACGAGTACCACCGATTGGTATTTCGGGAATGCGCCAGCGGTAGCATCCGGCCAAAGCGAGTTTCAAAGAATCTGGGGCGACATCCCCCTGGAGGATAACTGGCGAAGGTCTACCCGGGCCGCCAATGCGTTGACAAGCCTTCCTTCAATTGCGACAAACGAAAATCCTGCTGCTGATGAAAAGTCTGCTTCGGCAGGGAAGAAGACGGAGAAGGCCAATCCAGCGGAAGAAGCATACACCAAACTTTTGCCACAACTCCCGAGGACCGAACAGCAAAAACAGAAAGCTTTGGGAAAAATCGAAGAGGCCTACTTTAAGTTGGGCGACCTCTACTATTTTCAATTGACTGAAAAGGAAAACGCAGAATTGTCGTACGAGAAACTCCTGGAACGTTTCCCGGACTCATCCTTCAAACCTGAAGTCCTCTACAAACTTTACCTCATTCACAAGGAGAGAGGTGACAGTAAAGCAGAGGTTCTTGCCCAACAACTGAAAGATGAGTTTCCTTCTTCGACTTATGCGAAGATTCTATTGAACCCTGACTATCTTAAGGAGACAAGCGTGGCACAGGAAAAGCAAAAGATGATTTACAAAGAAGCCTACGCTGACTTCCAGCATAACAACCTCCGGGGAGCCCAGGACAAGATTCATCTCGCTCTGGGCCTCGGCGAAACGTCGTTCACCCCACAACTTGATCTGTTGTTGATTCTCATAACCGGAAAGACAGAGGATGTCACCCGGTATCAATTTGAACTGGGCGAGTATATTAAAAAGTACTCTGATGCTACTACCCACGCCTATGCTGAAACCTTGTTGGCCAGTTCAAAGACGTTTGTGGAAAAATCAGAACGATCAAAGGGTATCCGATTTAGTGCTTCCTTTGAAGAACCCCATTATTTCGTCATCGTGCATCGCTATGAGGATAAGGCCAGTACCATTGTTGCAACGGCACTTGAGAAATTTAATGCCGATTTCTTTCGAAGCAAGAAGTTGGAAACCAGCAATCTTATTTACAATGATCAATATGCCTTAACTTTTGTGGGCAACCTCAACAACAAGGCAGAAGCCCTGGATTATTTCAACCGATTCAGAAGTCAACTGGCGAATGGAAAGGTCTTTTCCACCTTAAATTTCCATAACTTTGTTATAACGAAAGATAATTTCAATATCTTCTACCGCAACAAAGCACTCGATGAGTACCTCAGTTTCTTTGATCGACACTATCAAAAAGAAAATCAATGACCTGTTGGCCATCAAACGGCCTTGGTTTCGCACCGTCATCAAATATTGCTGGATTGCGTTCTTTTGCTTCATCCTCGGCCTGCCGCTGTATGTCTATGTGGTGAAGATTGACCTGCTGGGACTTTTTGGCGGAATGCCAAGCCTGGCCGATGTGGAAAATCCATCCAATGACCTTTCTTCTGAACTGATCTCTGCTGACAGTGTTTCTTTAGGCCGGTACTTCAGGTTCAACAGAAGCCAGGTCAACTTTGATGAACTATCTGATGATCTGGTCAACACCCTCGTACTTTCTGAGGACAAGCGATTCTATCAGCATTCCGGCCTGGATTTCATTGCTTATCTCCGTGTTGCGTGGGGACTTCTTAAGCTTGACCCCGCAGGCGGCGGCAGTACCATCACACAGCAGTTGGCCAAGAATTTATACACGCGAAACCCTGATCAGTCGCTCGACGGCACTGTGGCGAAGTTGGGCAAATATCCAAGACGAATTGTCCAAAAAACCAAAGAATGGATTATTTCCCTCGACCTGGAAAATAATTTCACCAAGCAGGAAATTATTGCCATGTATCTCAATACTGCTGAGTTCAGCAACAATACATACGGTATTAAGGTGGCCAGTGAAACGTATTTTAACAAACCTCCCGACAGCCTTAACCTGCAGGAGTCAGCCCTATTGGTTGGCATGCTGCAGAATCCCACTTTATATAATCCGGTGAGAAGACCAGAGAACGCGATCGTAAAACGGAATGAGGTCCTTTATAAGATCTACGGAAGCAAATACAAGATCAACACGCGGGAAAAGTATGATTCCATTGCTGCATTGGAACTCGGGCTTCACTTTAATATTCAGGATCAGAACGAAGGTCTGGCAACCTATTTCCGCACGGTGATCACCTCCTATTTGATGGACTTTTGCTCACAACGTGGGCTGGATTTGTGGAACTCAGGACTAAAGATTTATACTACAATCGACAGCCGGTTGCAGAAATACGCTGAAGAGGCCGTGGCTGAGCACATGAAAAAGCTACAGAAAGACTTTGAAACTCAATGGGCAGGCAAAAATCCATGGGTAGACGAAGACTGGAAGGAAATACCCGGCTTTCTAAAACTGCGAATCAAGAAGGCTCCAGCCTATAAAAATTTGGTAACAAAATATGGTGAAGGCTCAGACTCCATCCGCATTATGCTAAATATGAAGAGGTCTATGACTGTATTCAACTGGGATGGAGAACGGGACACACTGTTTAGTTCCATGGACTCCCTTGCCTATTACAAGCGTTATCTTCAAACGGGCCTCATGTCAATGGATCCGAACACAGGTCACATCAAGGCTTGGGTGGGTGGAGTCAATTACAAGTATTTTCAATTTGATCATGTTAAACAGGGCCGCCGTCAACCCGGCTCCACGTTCAAACCGTTTGTCTATGGGCTGGCGATGGAATCCGGTTATACACCGTGCTATGTGCTTGAGGATATTTCACCCAGTTTCAAAGTCTCCGGCGCCGTGTGGTACCCGCCAAACTTTGATGGCACCCGGGGTCACGGGGAAAAGATGACTATCCGACAAGCAATGGCCAGGTCGGTAAATTCCATTACAGCACAAATGATGAAAGCCCTCGGAGAGGAAAACGTAGTGGAATTTGCTCACCGGGTTGGAATTGAAAGTGAATTGGACGCGGTGCCTTCTTTGTGCCTCGGGGTAAGTGACGTTTCCCTATATGAAATGGTTGGTGCGTATGGAACATTTGTGAATAACGGAATTCATACCAAGCCATTCTACATTACACGGATTGAAGACAAAAATGGCAACGTCATTGAAAATTTTGTCCCCAAGACCAGACAGTCAATCAGTGATCAAACGGCGTACAAAATGATTTACATGCTTCGTGGCGGGGTGGAGGATGCGGAAGGCACATCACGGGGGATGCCCATGGACATCAGAAAGGACAATGAAGTTGGCGCTAAGACCGGCACGACCAACCAGGCTTCCGACGGATGGTTTATGGGTATTACCCATGATCTCGTAACTGGCGTTTGGGTAGGAGGCGATGAAAGGTTCGTTCACTTCCCTACCTGGGTATTTGGACAGGGTGGACGTACCGCACGACCAATATGGGACAAGTATATGCTCAAGGCATATGCAGATCCAAGGACTAATGTGATCAAAGGAAAGTTCAAAATTCCAAAATCCGGCCTTGACATAACACTTGATTGCTCACGGTTTGAACAGCCTGACTCAATCAAAATAGACGAAAAACCCTGGGACATCAATAATTGACATGTCCAATGCGCTCAAAGAAAAAGTAGCGTCGCTACCAGACTCTCCCGGAATCTATCGATTCTATGACCGGGATGAGGTACTGATCTATGTGGGAAAAGCGAAGAGTCTTAAGAAGCGCGTTGGCAGCTATTTCAACAAACAGTCGCAATACAATCGAAAGACTGAAAAGCTTGTCTCAGAAATCCGAAAAATTGAATTTACGCTAGCCAATACCGAGTTTGATGCGTTGCTGCTGGAGAACAATTTCATAAAACAGAATCAGCCGAAGTATAACATCCTTCTTAAAGACGACAAGACCTTTCCGTATTTGTGCATACTCAAAGAACCCTTTCCACGAATTATCTACACACGAAAATACAATCCACGGCAAGGAGAATACTTTGGGCCTTACACGAGCGTGGTCTCCATGAAAAGTGTACTGGAATTGGTCCGCAAGCTCTATTCCATACGCACCTGTAACCTGTTGCTCTCTCCTGAAAATATCGCCAAGGCAAAATTTAAGGTATGCCTGGAGTATCACCTGGGTAACTGCAAGGGTCCATGCGAGGGGCTTCAGGACGAGCACAGCTACCTTGAAGAAATCGCTCTGGCGAGAAACATCCTCAAAGGAAACTTGAGTGTCGTTGAGAATTATTTTCAGCTACACATGCAGGAAGCTGCTGCGGCCATGGAATTTGAACGGGCGGGTGTTTTCAAACACAAACTGGAACTACTGGAAAAATTCCAAACCAAATCCCTCGTCGTTAATCGCAAGCTTACCAATATTGATGTCATTACCATTACCAGCACGACACAGGAGGCCTTCATAAATTACCTGCAAATCATAGAGGGTGCTATTGTGTTTTCAAAGAATGTTGAGGTCAGGAAGAAACTCGATGAGTCTGATGATGATATTCTCTCGATGGTGGCCCAACAATTGAGGCAGGAAACCAACAGTACGCACCCTGTACTCTTTAGCAACATCGCCTTGTCGGTCTCAAACGAATCGATTGAGAATATTGTGCCTCAGATCGGCGACAAGAAAAAGCTCGTGGACCTTTCATTGAAAAATGCGCTTTACCTGAAAGTCAAGAAGGAGATTGCAAAGGAAGAAGTTAAGACCAAAAACCTCGGCGTATTAATGGATCTCCAAAAAGGTCTTCAGCTAAAGGTTTTGCCTCGCGTTATAGAGTGTTTTGAT
The DNA here is from genome assembly GCA_025358885.1 of Cytophagales bacterium. Classification (GTDB taxonomy): domain Bacteria; phylum Bacteroidota; class Bacteroidia; order Cytophagales; family Cyclobacteriaceae; genus ELB16-189. Next base: position 10,586 of record JANYHW010000178.1, read on the forward strand.
AATTCAAACCTGCAAGGGACAGATCCTGTGGCTTCCATGGTGAGGTTTTTGGATGGCAAACCTGACAAGGGGGGCTATCGACATTTCAATATCAAGACCGTGGTTGGTTCCGATGACTTCGCCTCCATGAAGGAAATTGTCGGGCGACGCTATCTTCGGCTGAAGAGTGAAAACAGTGAATTACCTCAACTAATCATTGTCGATGGCGGCAAGGGACAGCTGAGCAGCGCCGTTGAAGCCCTGAGGGAACTGGATTTATATGGCAAGATACCGATTATCGGAATCGCCAAGAGACTTGAGGAGATCTATTATCCGGAGGATCCTTTGCCCCTGCACATTCATAAGAAATCGCAAAGCCTGTTGCTCATTCAACAAATCCGGGATGAGGCACATAGGTTTGCAATAACCTTTCATCGCCAAAAGCGCAGCAGCCATAATCTGGTTACCGCGCTTGAGCAGATTCCCGGCATCGGAGAAAAAACTGTAGACATATTGCTCTCCACCTTCAAGTCATTCAAAAAGATACAAGACGCCTCTCAAGCCGAATTGGCTGAAGTCATCGGAGACTCAAAAGCCGCGCTGGTTAAATCATGGCAACAAAAAAAGGAGAGCTGAATCAGCTCTCCTTTTCATGAGGTTTACAAGAACCTTAATATTCCCATAGATTGTGCTCGCGCTCCATCATCTTCATTTCTTCCCAATCCGTAGCATATACACCTTCCGTATGGGACTTGTAAAGGTTAAATATTGTGTCGTCATCAGGGTTTTCCACCTTTTCAATAATAACATGGAACAACCTCAGAAGAAACGCATCAGCATAGTTCCTGTTTTCTGCTGTATTATAGCGGTTGAACCAGATGGCTTCCTTCACATGATTTCTGAATACTTTCTCGACGTCCTTATATTTTATCCATCCGCGTGGCTTTAATAGTCCTTGGGCTTCGTCAAAAGCATAGAGGCCTATACCCAGCATATCATAGTATTGTCTTGACCTCCTTTTATCGAAGATCACGTCCTCAACGATCTTTAAAATATAAATATCGCTGCCCCTCAAAGTTTCGGCCTTTCCAACGGGCCCTTGCCACTGGTCCTTTGATGTCGATGGATTCTTGCCCTTGCTGTCATCCGTCGCTTCATAGTTCACACCATTGAAGCTAACTCTGTCACCTTTGTAGAAATCCTTCGCCGGTTCCCAGGCTGGTGGAGTTTCGGCTTGCTTTGTTGTGATAGCATTATTAAAATCCTCCTTGGACATTTTTCTGTCCAGAGAATCTGTCCAATACACATCCGCAATCTCGCCTGACTTAATGGCCTTCAGAATAAGGTCGGGCATTTCATTTCCCCTGGCAAAGAAACCCTTATTTTGCTTCTCCCTCAGGTCCATTACCCTCCACACCTTGATCTTGTACAATTGTTCATACTTCGGTATGGTGAGCAATGAATTAGGATTTATCTGTGCCTCCTCTTCCTGCGCCACGCATACTGTACTTACCGAGACTAAAGCCAACCCAACAATTATTTCCTTTATCGTCATATCCGGTTATTTATTGAATAGGAATGTTCATGGTCCCTCCAACGATGTCTACCTTCTCGTCCTGACCTGTATAAGTTTTGCGCGTTACTGACTTGATACTTACCACAATTCTGTCGCCAGGTCTCATTTGTGATCTCCAGGGTGCCAGATCCAATATTTCAGAAGTTGCATTAATGGTTGCCACGGGGGCAGTTCCTCTTGCAAGAATAACTTCCATTGTGCGTATCCGGTAGTTTGCATCTTTTGGAACTTCTGCTTTGAAGTTATCATCCGCATCAGCCGAGATTCTGAGTCCGGTTAAGCCAGCTTTGACTCCATTCTTAAGATCTATTTCCTTACCGTTATTGTCTCTGGGAACATAACGGGGTTTTGGAATCAACTTCACATCAAATCCTTGTGTACCAATGACAGAACCCGCGTTGCTTACCGTGATGACCACTTTTCGGTCTACAGGAACAATGACGGTTTTACCGGGTGCATCTCCCTTCTCTACCGTTGCACCCTTTCCTGTAAAGCTTGGATTGAAACTTGCGCCGAGAACCGGGCAAGCGAATGTTACAAAGTTACCGCAGTTTTGGTATAAGCTTGGTGCATTCCCGTTGAAGACCTGAATGGTAGGTGCTATCGCCTGATACTTAATGATGCGATTCAAAGTGTCCTTCTTGGTTCGGATCGTTGCCTTGTAACTTTGTTCACCAACACCCGTGGCAGTAAACTCAATTTTTGCAACCTTGATGCTGGTTTCGGCATCCGTGGTGACGGCCAGAGGTGCTCCATTCCTGAACATTTCAGGGGTTTCACCGGAGGATGCTGCTGCCATGAACAACCGTCCTTCATATTTCGCGCCAGAGGCCACGATGGAAGGCCCAATCACCATAGGAACGACCACATCAAATTTGCGCTCATCCTGGCCTGCCCTTACGGCAAGTGAGTCGAGTGCCAAAGCTTCATACTCCAATACTTCTGACTGCATCTGGGTAATCCCTGTGATGGCAGCCATTGTTGGAGTTCCTTCAAATGAAAACTCAATGAAGGACTTGTCACCATGCTCAACTTCGCCTTTTTCGTTTTTCAACTCCTTAAAATCCGTTGCGCGCTTGTCTAGCTTGGGGAATTGCATTTTAGAAAGCTCTTGCAGTTTATCATGGAACTTGACGAGCGTCTGTTCATAATTAGGCGCGAGCTTTGACTTATCATTGAGCATTTTTTCCTCAGAAATATTGGTATTGCCGACTAACTCATCTCCAACCATAGGCTTGCCATTATGCTCCCTGCCAAGAATATCCTTGATCGAATCCAATGTGGCAATGGTTTTACTTGAAAGGGCACGCACTTCTTTTGCCTTTTCAATAGCGTCCAGCGCATTGGGGGTTTTACTGGTCGATCCTTGAATATTCAAAAGTTTCTTTTCGTTCGCGCCACTGTTTTCATTAACAAGATCTATAAGGGTGCTGTTGAGTATGGCAAATTTCTCAAGAACGGCACTGCTTACATTGAGCGCGAGGAGCGCTGTAAGCACGAGGTACATCATCCCTATCATCTTTTGCCTCGGAGTTTCCTTACCGCCTGACATAGTTTGTTTTGGTTTAGCGTTTAATTCAGATACAACCTTAAACTTCCTCTAAAAACTATTTTACTGAAGACCCCTTCATTGCGGTAAGCATACTTCCGTACACCGTATTCAATGAAGTGAGGTTGTCAGTCAACTTTCCGAGTTCTGCGGTAAACTTTGAGGTATTGGCACCCACAGAAGAAAGTCCTTGCATGGCTCCACCCAAACTCTCATAGAATTTGTTCATGTTCTTCACATGGGAATCCGCATCCTTCAATTCCATCTCATAGATGCTATTCAATGCAGCGAGGTTCTTGGTAACCTTCTGAACCTGGGCATGATATTCACCCGTGTCTTTGGAGGCATCTGCCATGGCCGAAACGGCCTTCATAGCTGAGCCATATGATTTATTCATTTCAGAAAGTGATGCAGAAGCTGCCTGCACGTTCTTGGCATATTCATTGGTTGCCACTGCCGCGTTAGACAAATTATTCATTTGCGTAGCGGAGGTTGCCAGGTTAGTCAATCCCTTGCCCAGATTATCGAGCAGGTTCTGATCCACTTTGGCAGTCTTGAGCATATCATCAATTTTGAGCAGGGGCGATTCACCACCAGCAGGGCGATTGCTGATACGGGTAGCCGTTTGATTGGCTGGACCTTCATATTCTTCTGATAACTCAGGATAAACCTTTGACCAATCGGGGTCCTCATGCTTAGGCTCAAAAGCACTCAAAAAGAAGATACCAGCCTCCACGGAAAGACCTATCATAAGCATGAGGTTGGCACCGGGTAAGTGAAGAATTTTAAAGAGTGCGCCTATGATTACGACTGCTGCACCAATTCCATATATCTTGGGCATGATGGTTTCATAGAGCAATTGCATGAATCCGCCTTTTTTCTTTGCCATGGTTATTTAGAGTTTAAGGTTTAAGGTTTCTTGTTTGATCGCTGGTGACGAGTTAAAGATAGCACGAGTTTTTAATTATTAAAATTCAGTCCCGGAAGAGCGACCCAAGTGGGTCAACGCACAACGGAACCCAATATAGGCACGGGAGGAGTCTTTGAACTCGTATGTGCGGGTACCTGTCTCCAAATAGTACGCGACATCTTTCCAAGAGCCTCCGCGAACCACTTTCTTGGGAGGAATCTTGGCATTAAACTTCTTGTTGTCGGGATCTGTCCTGGGGTCGATGTATTGTGGGTTCAAATCCCAAACCGTAGGTACAGAGGCGGGATTAAAGTCATCAAGACACCATTCAGACACGTTGCCAGAGGTATCAAACAGGCCATAATCATTAGGGAAGTAAGAGCGAATCGGAGAAGTGTAAGCAAATCCATCATCATAGAAGTTTCCTCTGCCCGGCTTAAAGTTTGCAAGCATACAACCCTTCGAGTTACGGATGTATGGGTTACCCCATGGATATTTTGCCATATCGCGTCCACCGCGCGCAGAATATTCCCATTCGGCTTCAGAAGGTAACCTGAATTCAGGCATGGGAAACTCCCCTACTGTTTTCCTGAAATCATTGAGGTAGGCGGTTCTCCACTTGCCAAAGAATACGGCAGCATCCCAATTGATACCGACTACCGGATATTCGTCATAGCCCGGGTGCCAGTAATAATAGTCCTGGATAGGATCGCCCATATGGTGAGCGAAGTCTTTTACCCACTTAGTGGTGTCCGGATAGTATTTCTGTCTGAATTCCTCTGCACTTACCGCCGGGAATCCTTCAATCGTGCCATTGTCGACGAGGAAAAAGTTAGTGAACTGACGGTATTCATTGTTCGAGATTTCAGAATCATCCATGAAGAATGGACCAATTGTAATCTGCTTGTTGAAGTTTATCTGTGTGGAGGCTGGATCCTCATCCGCCTGCCCCATATGAAACGTACCGGCCGGAATAGGCACCATCCCGTAGGGAATAGTCATGACCCAGCCTTCGCGATTACCCACGCCGACCAGTTCACCCTGATCGCCACCTTTCTTGCCACCAATACCAAGCAATCCGCAGCCTGCTATTGACAAAGTGATTGTTGCCAGAGCCAAATAACCTAGACTTCTCGATGTCACCATTACTCTCATATGCTTATTGTTAGGTCTTATTCCCCCTCGGTTTTTGTCCAACGAATGGACTATAAATTTATTTCATTCCTTTGTTTTGCCAAAAATAGAGTCCCAAATTCAGTAAAATCTTCAAAAAACCCAAAAATGTTTTGATTTAGTAACGGAATCGAGGGGTTCTGATGATCTTTTTGCTGCTCAGGTTGACGGGCAAACTGTAAGAAACCATCAATTCATGAGATGTGGGCTGTTTTGCCTGCTGGTCTTTTACAATGTAATCCAGTGAATACCCCACTTTTAAGGATTTATCTTTTAGGAGGCTGTATCCCAGGATCAAAATGGCGGCCTCCGATTGCCTGAATGAAAGCCCTCCCCACATGGTGTCCTTGAAATAGGCCAAGGCGCCCACGTCAAAAGATGTCTTTGTAAAATCAGTTTTTACAAGGGCAACGAATTGAAGGCGTACGTCAAAATTAAGGTCATAGAAATAACTCCCTGTAGCGTACATATGCCTCTGTAACTGATTGTTTTGTGTCAGGCCAAAATCAAAACTTGGTTCAGTGAGGTGATCAAGGCCAACTCCAATATAGTACTTATCCTTTCTATACACGGCGCCTACTCCGAGGTCAGGGCGCATTTGGGATTCCTTGCCAGCTTTTCCTGCAAGCAAAGGATCGTTCTGATCAGTCGCGCGGTACAAGTCAAAATCAACCTTTTGTGAGTACAGGCCGGCCCGGACACCCAGGCTAAGCTTTGCATCCTTTATGTTGATGTAGTACGCGTAGGAAAACTGCGCTTCGAAATTGTTCACTGGTCCAAGTTTGTCGTTCACCAGGTAACCTCCAATGCCACCCTTGAGCATTGGGACAGGGGTATTTACACTCAGAATCTGTGTGGTGGGTGCTCCTCCATCTCCATAGGTAGGAGAGTATCCCAACCATTGACTTCGGTATATTCCTGTAATCTTGGTCACTCCTTCTGTTCCGGCAAAAGCAGGATTGTAATAAAACGAATTGAACATATACTGTGAAAATTGCGGGTCCTGTTGCGCCCATCCTTCAATGGACAAGAGCATCAGGAGAATGATGAAAATTCTTTTCACAGGAGGGCTCACACGAATTCCAAATATACGCGATTCATTCATCAGTAATCAGCGGGTGTCATCACCCGGCACAGCGAATTAACGAAAGAAACGACTCGTTTTATTTGGAAAGATTGGCCTTTTTAATGTAGAGCTCAAGGGCTCCCGTCATTGACGGGGCATTTAGGAGAGGAGCCTCAATGTCCAGAACGAGACCGGCATCCCTTACAGCCTTTGCAGTGGCCGGACCGAATGCCGCGATCCGGGTATTGTTTTGTTTGAAATCAGGGAAGTTGGTATACAACGAGTGAATCCCTGAGGGGCTGAAGAATGCAAGGATATCGTAGAATACTTCTTTGAGGTCAGAGAGATCCGCAGCTACGGTATGGTGAGTGATTGCCTCACTGAACTGATAATTGTTTTCTCTTAGAAAATCGGGGATGTCATTCTTCCGGATGTCTGAGCAGGGAAATAAGAACTTCTCGTTCTTATGCTTCTTGATGATTTCCAGCAAATCCCGGGTATCCTTCAGGCCGGTAAAAATTTTCCGTTTTCTTATGACGATATACTTCTGAAGGTAATTGGATGTTTGTTCAGAGATACAAAAATACTTCATGCCCGGAGGCATCTCAATTTTCAACTCACGGGACAAGCTAAAAAAATGATCTACTGCATTGCGGCTGGTGAAGATAATCGCTGTGTAATTGAGTATTTCGATTTTCTGTTTGCGAAACTCTTTCACCGGTACGGCCTCCACCTGAATGAATGGTCTGAAGTCGACCCGTATCGAGTATTTCTCTGCGATCTTGAAGTAGGGTGAAGTCGGATCGGTAGGCGATTCCTGGGTGACGAGAATGCTTTTTACTTTCCGCATCCTGTCAATAACAACCGTTTCTGTCATATCGGCACAAGTCGGGTTCGCGAGTCAAAAGAATATCTTGATTATGATCACCAACGGAATGATTTCCGAAGCACAAAGGTAGGAAAATAAATGAAAAAAGGAGAAAGGCGCCCGCGCCAACAATTTAATCAACACCATCACCGAACCAGCACTCAGCAAGGCAAGGGCCAAAAGGATCAATTGCTTATAAAATAACGCCTGACTACCCTTGAAAACAAAATATATAAGGGTCAGGATGCTCATCATAACAGCCGTGAACAATACAAAGCGCAAAAAATTGAAAAACTGAAAACTCACCGTTTCCCTGAAATTGAAAAGGGAAGAAAAGAGTAACACCACGATCAATTTCGAGGTTAGCAGGAGCAGGATATACATGGAGAGCTTTCCCCACACCACAAAAGATCCGGCAAAGGAGTTTATGCCAATGAACCTGGAGGCGGGCAAATAAGCGCCTGCGAAATAAAATACGGATGATAACAGGAATCCGGTCAACAATGCGCAGAAGAGATAAAACAACAGGTTTACACTTGACGTGATGCGTGAGGCCAACAAGGTTTCATTTCGCTCCTGAACTGAAAATATTTTTGCAAAGGAAAAATAGTCAAGCGTGAGTTGTGGATTTGTTCTGAACAGCACCAAGAGGAACAAGGTCAACAACGCAGTAGCCAGAATAGCATAGTTTCTGAAGAATCCCGGAGGTCGGGGCCGCAACTCTCCTCCACTGCCTTCGTGGTAAAGCATTGGATATACTATTATGGTAGATAAATCTCCCAGTTCTCCGTTGGTGTGAATTCCAACAAATAATTCCTTTGAATATAGTTGGGAGAGGCTGTCTACCTCAAATACCCGCTGATGCCCTGTATAGAGCAACCGCCCATTGATAAACATATCCCACTCCTCAATACCCCGAACAAACAAATATTGTCCCTTGAAATCGAGCGCATTAATTCCAAAATAGATGGTGTGAAGATTTTTGTGTCCAAAGGCATCCGCCCGCTGGTAATCTGCGCCTGTAAATTCCATCCATTCAGTGCGAAAATCTTTTACCACAATCGGTGTGGCCGACCAGCCTGCGTGGCATACCAAAAACAAAAGCACCCGTGTCATCGATCAAAAATATTCTAAAGCATCACCATTACCGAAAAAACTATTCGCAATTTCACATCTCCCATGGCAGGACTCTATCTACACATTCCATTTTGCAAACAGGCATGTTACTACTGTGACTTCCACTTCTCCACCGACAATCGGTCGCACCGTGAAATGTGTGAAGCCCTCGTTCTTGAATTGCAACTTCAAAAAAATTACCTGGATAAGCCCCTCCAAACCATATACCTCGGTGGTGGAACTCCGTCCCTCCTCCATCCAAAAGAGCTGGATTTGCTCTTAAATGCTATTCGTACCCATTATAAGGTTACGCCGACTGCTGAGATTACCCTTGAAGCCAACCCAGACGATTTAACCAGAGAGAAATTGAGCGAGCTCCGCCTGGCAGGCGTTAACCGGCTAAGCATCGGTATTCAATCATTTACCAACGACATCCTTCGTTTTCTCCATCGTGCCCATGATGCAAATGCAGCCCGCCAATGTCTTGAAGACACCCGTGCGACCGGCTTTGACAATTTCAGTATCGACCTTATTTACGGGATCCCGGGTCTTACCAAAAAAATCTGGGAGGAGACGTTGGTGGAGGCACTCGGCTATGAACCCAAACATATTTCATCCTATGCACTCACCATCGAAGACAGAACGGTGTTCGGACATAGGCACAAAAGGGGTAAACTTCATCCCATGGAAGAAGGGCCAGCAGCCCTTCAATTTGAATTTTTAATGGACATACTCGTTGAGGCTGGTTACGAACATTATGAAATTTCCAACTTCTGCAAGCCGGGATACCATTCAAAACACAACAGCAGTTACTGGCGTCGATCCCCCTACCTCGGGATTGGTCCCAGTGCTCATTCTTACAATCAAAGCTCACGACAATTCAATGTGCGCAACAATGCGCTTTACATCCGATCCATCAAGGAAGGCACCATCCCTTTTGAAATGGAAATCCTGACGCGTGAAAATAAGATCAACGAATACATCTTAACCACCTTGCGCACATCATGGGGCTGTGACATGAATTTTCTTAAAAGCGAATTGAATGAAGATCTACTTCAAAGGCATGAACAATACATTTCGAGATTGATGGTGCAGTCGTTGGCGGTGATTCAAGACGGAACCTTGAAACTAACCCGCAACGGGAAGCTTTTTGCCGACAAGATTGCAGAAGACCTGATGGTGCCTGCTTGAGCCTTTGGTAGTTGTCGTGAAGGATGTTAATTTCCAACCTTATTGCGCTATGACTTCAGAAGAAAAACGTGTCTACCTGTTGCTGAAGGCTGTTATCTTCTATTACCATGGTCTCGATCCGGAGGAAAAGGAAGAGTTGGAAGTAGTGTCAAAAAAACTGGAAGCTCCCGAAGAACTCAAGTGGGCGGTAGACTTTATCGAAAAAGATCAGATTACTTCCTTTGAAAGAGCGAGGTCCTTTCTCAACGACATCATCGGTGACTATACAAAGGAAAAGCGGGTTGACCTGATCCAAATGGTATGGGAATCCAACAACCTGAAGGGCTATGTAACCGAGATGGAGGCCACAGCCATGCTCAAGTTGGCCAAGGACTGGAAAGTGGAGAAGGAATTTGTGGAGTTGATATTGAAGTGACCGGTTGACCGGAAGTATTACAAACTCATCATATCCTTAAACTTCGCTGCCTGCCGGCGACTGACTTCTACTTTGTCGCCACCGCGGAGTTTTACCATTAACCCACCGTTGAACCACGGTTCTATACTCTCAACCCAACTCAGGTTTACAATGTGCTTCCTGCTTGCGCGGAAGAAAGCGCGTTCATCCAGTTTTTCATCCAGTGCGTTCAGGGACTTGTGGATCATGGGGCGGTTTGCATCAAAATACACCTTGATATAATTCCCGTCTGATTCAAACAACCGAATATTGGCCAAACTCACAAACCAGCAGCGCTCCCCGTCTTTGACAAATACCTGGTCTTCGAGTCCTAACTTTTGATCGCGTGCACGGCCGGAGCGAATGCGTTCCTTTTCCTGAATTTTATGTACCGCTTCAGACAATCGCTCTGCTGTGATGGGCTTCAGAAGGTAGTCCAGCGCGCTCACTTCAAAGGCTTTCAGGGCAAATTCATCATAGGCTGTGGTGAACACTACCAGGGGCACAGTGTCCAGAGATTCCAGCAGCTGAAATCCGGTACGACCAGGCATTTGGATGTCGAGAAACAACAAATCAGGGTTCAGGTCCGTGATCATTTGTTCCGCCTCGTCAGCATTCTGGGCTTCACCAACAATTTCAATAGAAGGGTGTTCTTCCAGTAACTTCATCAACTCTTTGCGCGCCAGGCGCTCGTCATCCACGATCAGTGCTTTCATCTCAAATGCGGTATTTCTATTTCTGTTAAAACAAAAGTATTGTTTTCGCTCATAATTATAAATGATGCTTTCTCTCCATAGATCAATTTGAGGCGCTGCTTAGTGTTTTGGAGCCCTAAACCTCCTGCATTTCTTCGGGCTCCATTGGTATATTGGCCACTGTTGCGAATTTGGATGGTAAGCCGGTCATCATGTACAGCCGTTTTCATTTGAATGATGCCCCCTGCCGTAAGCTTGGAAATGCCGTGCTTAATTCCGTTTTCCACAAGGGTTTGGATCATCAGGGATGGCACCAGGAAATCCCGGGAGGCCGGATCAATGTCAAATTCTGTCCTGAGTCGTTCCTCGAATCGAATGCTTTCCAGTCCCAGGTAATCTTTTACAATCTTAAGCTCTTCATCAAATTTGGTAAGGCCCCTTTTTCCAGTAGTCAGGGAGTTGCGGAGAATATTGGATAACTGGTTGATCGCTTCCTTTGATTTCAACGGATTTTCATCAACAAGAGCACGGATGCTATTGAGGGCATTGAAAATGAAATGAGGGTTGAGTTGGGACTTAAGGTTATTCAACTCGATCTCTTTCACGGAAGCTTCCAGTTTCAGGGAGGTGTTGTAGCGTTCAAAGTAGTTATAGATGAAGTACAGTACGCACCACAAAAAGAAGATCAGCGCATAGATCGCCGTGAGCCCGACAATGTTGCGAATGTCAAAGGCGACTTTGCTATTGAATAGTCCCAGGGGAAGAGAAATGGGTATTCTTAAAAAATAAAAAATGAGACCAAGCACAAACACACTCACGATTACACGAGGAATCAGGACGGCCATTCCTGCATTTAGCCAATGCCATCGGGTGATGAGATTTCTGAATACGTGGGTAAGAAGCAGACAGAAGACGGCTTCATAGGTAAGGAATATTACCCTTTGTGTGCTGATACCCTGGCTGCCTGAAGCGAATACACTAAAAATGATCTGCGTAAAGGCATACAGTGTCCATCCGCCGATTTGCAGCGTCCAGTAAAGCCTTGCCTTATTATTTACCATTTTATTGACCATCGGGATGGCAAAGTTAGGAAATCAGCAAAGGGAACAAGAATGCACTTTGATGGGCGGCCAAAGGAATGATTTTGGCACGGTTGCTAATGCAACTCCATCTTTAAGAACTTACCGGTATAGCTGGCAGGATTTTTCGATACCTGTTCCGGGGTGCCGCGCGCAACGATACAGCCACCTTTTTCTCCACCTTCAGGACCCAGGTCGATGATCCGGTCGGCAGATTTGATGATGTCCATGTTGTGCTCGATGACAAGGACTGTGTTTCCTTTATTAACCAGCTTTTGCAATACGTCAAGCAGGTGAGCAATGTCCTGAAAGTGCAAGCCGGTTGTAGGTTCATCCAATATATATAAAGTCTTGCCGGTATCACGCTTGGAAAGTTCTGTGGCCAGTTTCACTCGTTGTGCTTCTCCTCCCGACAAGGTGGTGGCGTGCTGACCCAGCGAGATGTAGCCCAGGCCAACGTCATGAAGCGTCTCGATCTTTCTTAATATTCTTGGTTGATTTTCGAAGAACACAACTGCCTCCTCGACCGTCATGTCGAGCACATCGGAAATCGATTTTCCCTTGAAGCGCACTTCGAGTGTCTCCCGGTTGTACCGTTTTCCCTTACACGTTTCGCAATTGATATACACATCGGGAAGAAACTCCATTTCTATAAGGCGTAATCCGGCACCTTCACAGGTCTCGCAGCGACCGCCTTTTACATTAAATGAAAAACGTCCCGGCTTATACCCACGGATTTTTGATTCTGGTAGTTGCGTAAAGAGATCACGAATCTCCGAGAATACGCCCGTATAAGTTGCAGGATTGGACCTGGGCGTTCGCCCGATTGGAGACTGATCTACCTCAATAACCTTATCAATAAGTTTGAGGCCATCCACCTTTTTATATGACAAAGGTTCGGCGTGAGCATTGAAAAAATATTTGTTAAGGATGGGAAACAGCGTGTCATGAATAAGGGTGGACTTGCCACTTCCGGAAACTCCGGTGATGCAGGTGAATGTGCCAAGGGCAATTTCCAATTCAACATTTTTCAGGTTGTTGCCGGTTGCTCCGGTGAGCACAAGCTTTTCGCCATTCCCAACCCTTTTCTCTTTGGAATACGCGATGGAAAGATCCCCGGCCAGGTAACGCGATGTTGTGCTCTTGTTCTTGATAAAATCTTGCGGGGCGCCTGCGGATACAATTTGACCGCCATGCCTCCCGGCTCCCGGACCCACGTCAATAATATAGTCTGCTTCAAGCATCATTTCCTTGTCATGCTCCACCACGACGACAGAATTTCCAAGGTCACGAAGGTCTTTAAGGGCCTTAATGAGCTTCACGTTGTCCCGCGCATGAAGACCAATACTGGGCTCATCGAGGATGTACAGGACACCAACCAGTTGGGTACCAATCTGGGTTGCTAAGCGAATGCGCTGCGCCTCACCACCACTGAGCGTCCTGAGCGGCCGGTCCAAGTTGAGGTATTCCAAGCCAACATCCAGAAGAAATCCAATTCGCTTCCGAATTTCTTTTAATACCTCGGCGGCAATGAACCGCTGCTTTTCGTTGATCCTGCCTTCAAGACCATCAAACCATTTTTTAAGTTCGAAAATGTCCAGTCTTGCCAACTGTGCAATATTCCGGTTATCGATCTTGAAATGCAGTGACTCTTTCTTGAGCCGGGCACCTTCGCATTCCGGGCATGTTTTTGTGACCGTAAAATCTTCAGCCCATTTCTTGAGCGCCTCCGATCCATCGTCCCTCTGCTTTTCAAGAAAATTGACGATTCCCTCAAAGCGGGTGTTCCATTCTGTGCCGGGATATTTCACTGAGGCAACGGCAACGGGCACGTCATCACCATACAGGAGGGTTTTGATGACTTCCTTCGGAATTTCCTTGATGGCCGTTGTGAGGGAAAGCCTATGTCGCTTCAGGATGGCCTCCACCTTTTTGAATATCCAAATGTCACGGTATTCACCCAAGGGAAGAATCCCTCCGCGGGCGATGCTTAGCTTTTTGTCCGGAATAACCGAGTCTTCGGTGATTTCCTCCACAATTCCCAGGCCTCCGCAGGTCGGGCAAGCACCGTAGGGAGAGTTGAAGGAGAAAAGGTTAGGTGCAGGCTCATCATAGGATAATCCCGTCTTGGGGTCCATCAGAAATTTTGAAAAGTGATGCACCTGGCCATTCTCCTCAAGGAGCATCATGACCCCCTTGCCTTCTTTCAATGACCTGGCCACCGACTGGCTTATCCGGTAGCGGTCCTTCTCATCGGCCACGATGCGGTCAATGACAATTTCGATGTCATGTATTTTGTATCGGTCTACCTGCATCTTCGCGGTGATCTCCTGCACCTCGCCATCGATGCGCACTTTTGTAAATCCGCCTTTCCTGATCTGAACAAACAATTCGCGATAGTGTCCTTTTCGTCCCTTTACCACGGGAGCCAGCAAGGTGAGCTTCTTGTCTTTGAAGTGTTGAAAAATTCCATTTACAATTTGCTCTTCCGACTGTCGCACCATCTTTTCTCCCGAGAGATAGGAATACGCCTCCGCGGTGCGGGCATAGAGCAGACGCATGAAGTCATAAATTTCCGTCACGGTGCCTACCGTGGAGCGGGGATTGCGTGACGTGGTCTTCTGTTCGATGGAGATAACGGGGCTGAGACCATTTATTTTATCAACGTCTGGTCGTTCCAGGTTGCCAATGAAACTGCGGGCGTACGCTGAAAAGCTCTCCATATATCTTCTTTGTCCTTCTGCGTATAGCGTATCAAAGGCCAAAGATGATTTTCCGCTCCCGCTAATCCCCGTAATGACTACTAACCTGTTTCTGGGAAATGAGACATTGATGTTTTTGAGGTTGTGTTCCCGTGCCCCAATAACTTCAATAGCATCATGGCCTGTCAGATCAGTCGATGTCCTTAAGGTGCTCGTTGCTTTGGCCATGAAAAGTATATTTCCGGAAAATCCGCCGGTCAAAAATAGTTTAACAATTCAGTAACTGCATTGGTTTGGCCACACATTACTTTCTGGTAGCGGCTGGTTTAGCGTTTACATTCAACCTTCCCGGTAAGGTTCAACCGGGTGATTGAACCCCATGTTCAGGCGACAATCCATATCTTTAAGCATCTCGAAAGACCTTGCCCATTGACCACTTGACTACCGGCAGGCTGGTATCACTACCGCCGATAGGCCTAATCTACTCTAAGGAAGAAGGCCAAACGGAGTTTTTAGAGATACCTTTAGATGCAAATCCTGCAAAGATGATTCAGATTGGAATGATTCATACAATTCCGGATAAACAAATTCGATGGTGAGGTACCCGGCCGCAATGATATTTTGCTTTGTGGTCGGAGCAAGCTACAGCCAATCCACCCATTTGATTGACAGCCTGGAGGCGAACCTGGAGAAATACTCCTCCGATGAAAAGGCCGTTGCACTGTTTACACTCGTTTCTTACTACCAGCGTTCAGACCAGGAGAAAACAAGAAAATTCAGACTACTGTCTCAAAGATTTTTGCAAGACATCCATCCCAAGGCACAAACCTATGCGCGGATGGTTGAGGGGGTATATTATTCCGGTGTTGGAACACTCGACAGTGCTGAATATTGGTTCACCCTTGCCAAGGGAACAGCGCTGAATTCCAATGATCCCATTACCATGGCCAGTATATGCAGCGGGCTTGGCAAGACGCTCATCTCAGCCGGAAAGGCCAAAGAAGCCGTTTCCAACCTTCTGGAAGGCCTTCGCCTGGTAGACCAGGACCATGACCAGGAGTTTGCCATGAAGATCCGCATCAACCTCACCTGGGCATACCTGGAGCTCAAGCGGTACCGCGATGGAGTCAATTTGGGACGACAAAGTCTCATGAAGATGGATTCAAGCCATCAATGGATGGCTTTATATCTGTACAACAATATGGCGATATGTTATGGGGCGCTTAACCAGATTGACTCCGCCCGACACTTCGTCAACCTCGGGATCGAGGCATCAGAAAGGAACCACGATTATCATGGCCTTGCCAATGGGCATTTTATTTTGGGTACAATTTATTCCAATGCAGGTGAGAATGAAATGGCCATCCGTGAATATGAACTCGCCAAACCCTTCAGAGAAAAAGTGGGTAACCCCCTCTTCATTGTTTCAGACTTATACACCCTATCCTCCCTGTATCAAAAGACTGGTCATTATGATAAGGGGGTCAGAACAGGGCTGGAGGCACTGGCGGTAGTAAGGCAACATCATCTCCTCCTGAAATTTGAAAACACCTATCAAGTACTGGCCCTCAATTACGAAGGCCTGGGTGATTTCAAGCAAGCGAGCCATTATTATCAACTTTGGGCGAACGCAAAAGACAGCGTATATCAAAATGGTAACGCACAAGCCATTGCTGACATGGAGACAAAATATCAAACTGAAAAAAAAGAACAGCAGATAGTATTACAAAATGCAACTATCGCCTTGCAAGAAGCCAACATACAGAGAAACTACATTTTCATTGCGGGACTTGCCGTAGTTGTGTTGCTGGTGTTGGTCATTCTATTTCTAGTCCGCAGCCGGCAATTAAGGAAACAAGAGACCCTCAGGAAAGAATATGAACTTTCCTTGCGCGAGGCATTCATCAGCGCCTCTATCCAATCACAGGAGGGTGAACGGAAACGGTTCGCACAGGATCTGCATGACGGGATGGGGCAGCTTATTTCCGCTTTACGTTTTATCGTACTCAGGAGAGATGACATTTCACCAGAAAGAAATGAAGAACGGCTGTCGAAGGCAGAGGAGATTATGGATTCAATGCACCGTGAAATCCGGGGCGTCGCCTTCAACCTCATGCCACAGGTACTGATCAAGAGTGGGTTGGTGCCAGCCCTGCAGGAAATGGCTGCCAGGGTAAGCAGCACCGGTCAGGTGAAGATCGGGGTCAACAGTTACGACTTGTCAGGCCGACTTGAGGAAATACAGGAAATTTCCCTTTACCGCGTTACACAAGAGTGGATAAATAATGTACTTAAGTATGCAAATGCCACTTCGATACAGTTACAGCTGGTTGCCCATGAACGTGAGATTACCATCACCTTGGAAGATGATGGCGAGGGATTTGACAAAAGGGTCTTGGGGGATTCGCCAGGAAATGGCTGGAAGAACATTCTGTCAAGGCTATACCTTATAAAGGCAGCAGCGGAAATTGATACACAGCCTGGTAGACGAGGTACCACCTTTATTGTCACCGTTCCGCTGGTCAGACAATAAAGTTCAGGTCTTAATGAGAAATCGCTCAAGGTCCTTGAGCTTGAGAATTCCTTCATAGAATGCCTTTCCGAAGATCACGGCAAAGACGCCCATGTCATTCAGTCGCTGAATATCATCTACCCCCCGAACACCCCCGCTGGCAAGAATCTTAAGGTCAGGGAATGTGTCCATTATTTCCTGGTAGAAAGGAAAGTCTGGTCCTTCCAAAACACCATCGCGGGAGATGTCTGTGCACTTGGCGTACTTCAAGCCTCGATCATAAAAAAATCGCAGGTGCTCAAAAAGAGTAAGGTCAGATTTTTTGAGCCAGCCCCGAAAAGCAACTTGTTTGGTTTTGATATCCGTTACGTCAGCACTCAGGGTAATTTTCTCACGCCCAAACGACACCACCCAAGAGGCAAATAACTCCGGGTTTGTAATGGCTATGCTGGAGGCCGTGATATAGTCTGCACCATATTCATAGGCACTACTGATATCACCATCTGTACTTATTCCTCCGGTAAAATCTATTTTGAGATCTGTATGGTTGGCCATGGCCTCCAGGACATGAAAGTTCTTGGGGCTACCGCGTTCAGCACCATCCAGATCCACAAGGTGAACAACGTCAATTCCGTGGTCCTCGAAGCGCTTGGCCAAGTCCAACGGATTTTCGTCGTAAGCCTTCTCACTGGCGGGATCGCCCTTGCGCATCTTGACTACTTTGCCCCGCCGGATAGCGATGGAGGGTATTATCTGAATCATTGTCCTAAACTAATGCAAATTTTCAAGTCGTAGAAAGTTTCAAGTCAAATTTCAAAATCCCTAACATGATTGGCAATCGTTTTGCACGCTATGCAGAGCTTTTCGTTATTTTTAGATATGAAGATCCGACTCTTACTCTGCATCATTTTACTTCTGGTCGCCAAACAGCTGTTTAGTCAGGCCAAAATGAGAAAACTGCCCCCCAACATTAACCATACTCCCATTAACAACTATGCACCCTACGTGTCCCTGGATGGAAATTCCCTAGTGTACCTCTCGGATGTGGGCGAGGACTATACCCTCACCATGAATTTCTCTGTGCGCGATGGCATCGAATGGCGTGATCCAGTAGTCATGCCAAAAAACGTCAATAATCACTTGAATTTCCTTCGGGGCTATGGCCTTAGCGCAGACGGAAACACCCTTTTTTTTACCAGCACGAAATACAATGGTATTGGTGGCTACGATATTCTTACCAGTCAGCGAAGCGGTAACCTTTGGAATGAACCTGTGAACCCTGGACTTCCGCTTAATTCCAAATCGAATGATGGGGCGCCTTCTCCGTCGGCCGATGGTAACACCCTTTACTTTATGAAGTGCGAGGTGATGAGTACAACAAGTGCTGACAAATGCAAGATCATGATGGTGAAGAAAAAAGCCAATGGACAATGGGATGAACCCACCGAGTTGCCGCCAAACATTAACAGTGGCAACTCCCAGACGCCGCGAATCATGGGCGATGGAGAAACGCTGATTTTCTCTTCCAACAAACTGCAACCCAATAAGGGGGGCATGGATTTGTATATGACCCGGTTCATGAATGGCCAATGGTCATCCCCGCAACCTATGGATTTTGTTAATACACCGGCCGACGACCAATTTGTAACCGCTTCCTCCCTGGGGAGGTATCTGGTTAAAGATTCACCTGGGCAACGTTCAAGCGAATTGCTGGAGGTCCTTTTCCCGCCTGAACTTCGACCTAAAAAAACCATCACTATTTTGGGCACCGTGTCCGGGCCTACCAACCCTTCATCTGCGTTCGTGTCCATATTTAATATGAAGGACCAAAGCCGTGTGTTCTCGACCAAGCCTGGTAAGGATGGAACATTTGCTGCCTACGTAAACGAAGGAGGGGTGTACGACGTGTCTGTGGATCCGGAGGCGGATAACTTTACTTTCTATTCAAAGGTGATCGACCTGACCGGAGAAAGAACCTCCACGACTGAGAAAGTAGTAGTTTCTTTAAAGGCAGCAGGCAGCGGGGATGAGGTTGCGTTGGAGGGTATTTCTTTCCTTCCGGGTTCGTCAGATATCGACCCGGTCTCCGCACAAGAGCTTCGAAGGGCGTCGCGCCTGATGTCGGGCAATCCGAATAAGTACTTCTCCATTATGATCACTTTGCAGGGCTATGAGGTGGATTCCGTTCGATCCAAGCCTGACCTGACAGAGGTGCACACAGATACGATCAAGGTTCCGGTTATGGTCAAAATTGATTCGGTAACAACCGAGACGAGAGATTCCCTGGTGATCAAGAACCATTACCACAACAACCGCACAGAAAAACAGGCAAAGTCACTGAAAGAATATTTTGTCAAGCAGGGAATACCTGCCGGTCACCTGGCCATATCAGGCAAGGCTGAAGTTGAAGCCGTGATTGAAAACAGAAGGACTCTCGTAAAGTTGGTTATTCACTGATGGTGATAGGTAATGCCACAAGAGTTTTGTCCCAGGCCAACACCATTTCCAGCATATCGTCAGTTCGTCCAATTGAAATCGTGAATTGTTCAAACTCTTTCTCGGTTGTCATGACAGGAACAATCACGATGAGCACATCATTTTTCGGATCTCTGGCGGCCTCGCCGTTGTTCATCACGTCAATACCCCATTCAGGAATATTGGAATTGAAAACCACCTGCCAACTCTGATCTCCAGGCACAGTCCAGAGGGAATACTTTCCCTGATGGAGATTCTTGCCCCCAATGCTCAGGTCCTTACTTGTTTCGAACACAGTTGGTTCATTCGCACCTGTTCTCCAAGTTTTGCCGAAAGGAACCAGTCCGCCAAAAATATCACGGCCTTTTTTGTAAGGACGATTGTAGAAAACCTGGATTCTCAGGTCACCCTCGTTGAAAGTCGAAGTGGATTCCGGACTGTAAGATTTTGTTTTGTTGTACGCATAGAAAAGTGCCCCCGCAATTACGATGACGATCAAAAGGCCGGAAAGGAGCAGGATTTTTTTCATTATTTAAGTGGCATTAAGTGCGTTTTAAACTCAAATCAAAAGAATAAGGTTTCTTGGTCACACAAATATTGCAAGAAATGCCAAAAGGAGCTTAAATTGACCACCTAAAATCAACCTTATGGCAGTTTTCGGTGTTGTGATCGCCCTTTTCGTTTTGGCCATTGTTTCTGTCTGGCTCTTCCCCAACAAATCCGTTAGCAATAACGAACACGACATTAAGCACTGAGTTCAGGTCCTCATACATGAATGTCTGTGTTTTTTGCGGTTCTGGCGCCGGTAATGACGCCATTTTTGCCGATGCGGCCCGCGAAACAGGACGGTTACTTGCTCATTCGGGGCATACCTTGGTATATGGTGGCGGCAATATTGGCCTGATGGGAATCGTTGCCGATGCAGCAATGGCCCATCACGGACAAGTCATTGGGGTTATCCCGGACTTTCTCCTCAAACGAGAAGTAGGACACCAGGGGCTCACCGAGTTGATTGTTGTCAGTTCCATGCACGATCGAAAAAAGAAAATGGCCGACCTGTCGGACATTTTTGTTGCCTTGCCCGGGGGATGGGGCACATTGGATGAACTGGCCGAGATCCTTACCTGGCGCCAGCTTGGGCTCATCCATCAGCCTATAGGACTTTTAAATCTTGATTCTTTTTTCTCCCCATTGGTTGCCCAAATGAGAACCATGTCAGAAAGGGGATTTCTCCATAAAGACAATCTGAATTTCCTGGCGATTGAAGATTCTCCTTCAAAATTGCTCACTTCTTTGGGGGTAGTTACCGTTTAAGTATTATCGTTTATAATTTTTTTCAATAGTTTTAATCCGGGGCAACCCGGCTTCATGCGCATTTGCAGATATTTTCTATTGGTGTTCTTGATTCCATTGACGGCAAAGGCTCAATTATTGGGTCTCAACCTGATGGATGGGCGACATCGGGTGAAATTTCCGATTGAGGTCTGCAACAACCTGGTCGTGATACCCGTCGTTCTCAACGGACAACTACCGCTGAAATTTATTCTGGACACCGGCGTGCGCACCACCATTCTCACGGAGAAGACATTCAGCGACATTCTCAAACTAACCTATGGGCGGCATTACATGGTGGCGGGGCCCGGGGGAGAAAAGGTTGTGGAGGCTTTTGTGACCAACAACGTATCGCTCGACCTGCCAGGTATTCATGGCGAAGGGCATGCCATGCTGGTCCTCGAAAAGGACTACCTGGAACTTAGAAACTATATGGGGATGGATGTGCAGGGGGTTCTGGGATATGAAGTCTTTAGCCGTTTCATCGTAGAGATTGATTATAGAAGCAAAGAGCTCACCCTGTCGCTCCCGGAATACTTTCAGCCCAAAAAGAACTTTCAGGAACTGTCCATTAAGATAGAAGACACGAAACCTTACCTCATTACTCCAGTAACGATGGGTAACGGTGTAGTTGTCAATGCAAAATTACTGGTTGACAGCGGCGCCAGCCATGGGCTCGTATTGGATCCTTCTTCTGACAATAAAATAGTCGTACCCGAAAAGCATGTTAACAGTTTGATTGGCCGTGGACTTGGTGGATTGATCACGGGTGAAATTGCAAGGATTAAGGCATTGAACATCGGTAAGTATCGCATTGAGAACGTTATTGTCAATTTTCCTGATGCAAACAGTTATATCGATACACTAAAGGCTTCCGATGTTTTCAGAAACGGTGCGATCGGGGGTGAAATATTAAGCCGCTTTACAACCATCTATGACTTCCCCAGAGAAAAATTATATGTTAAAAAGAATTCTTCTTTTTACAACACCTTTAATTTTAACATGAGTGGTCTTACGCTGAAGGCAAAGGGATCACGACTTCGCAAGTTTGAAGTCGCAGATGTAAGAAAAGGTTCACCGGCAGAAAAGGCCGATATTCAAAATGGAGACGAGTTGCTGTTTATCAATGGCTTTCCCACCCATCAACTGGACCTGAATAGCCTTAATGGCTACTTCAACGAAAGGCCTGGCAAGAAAATCAAATTGGATTTATTACGAAATGGTGTAAAATTGACCAAAAGGTTTGAACTCGAAAGTCAAATTTGAACCTTCGACGAGCTGAAGAACCTTTCAAGCTGACCCTTTCGTTTACCATATTCCTTCTTCCAGGAACGCTGCGTTTCAAGGAAATGGTTTGAGTTAACCAGCTCGCGGTATAGCATTTCACTGGTCAGGTGCTGCTTTAATATGAAGTTCATCACGCCAAACCCTATCGTCTCCTGGTAATTTGAATTCTTCAATATGGTGATGGGGACATTCCGCGTCTTATGGTGATGAAGGGTTCCAATCATGGTTTGCAACGCTACCCTGCCAATATTATCGTCAATCAATATATGCTCCGGTCTGAAATGTGAAAGGCGTTCCAGGATGGATTTCAGATCAAAGGCCATCTCGGTAAGGATCAGTTTATGTTGAATCCCTTTGAGCCGATCAAAAATATCACTCAATTCAATTGGGTTGTTGCCAACCACAAGAATTTTCCAGCTACCGTCTGAATCGCATATTGTTCTCATAGTACTTTTTATAACCCTTAGTGCGAAAAGGCAACCCAGGTAACCTCAAAAAAACCATTTCTCTCCCGATTTCACACTACCTCTAAAATGGTAGTTTTAGGCTGTGGCTGAGAAAAAAATCTGTGTTGTTGGGGGCGGCCTTGCGGGCCTGGTTGCTTCAATTCATCTCCAACGCGCCGGAATTCATTGCCATGTGATTGAAAAAAGGACCTATCCCTTCCATCGCGTCTGTGGCGAATACATTTCCAATGAAGTTCTTCCTTACCTGAAATCGCTAGGGATTGATCTGGCAGAACTTCGCCCTTCCCGCATCAGTCAATTTCAACTCACTTCAGTCAACGGCAATACCGCCACCCTTCCACTGGATTTGGGAGGGTTTGGAGTCAGTCGGTATCAGCTCGATTATTTCCTTTTTCAAAAAGCAACCTGCCTTGGTGTTGAATTTAGCCTTAATACAGAGTGCGAAAAAATTACTTTCCATGACGACAATTTTACAGTCCAAACCAACAAGGGTGAGCGGTCTGTGGATTTGGTCATCGGTTCATTTGGCAAGAGATCAAAACTGGATGTTCATCTCAATCGTTCATTTATTCAGAAGAGATCACCTTACCTGGGAGTGAAATATCATATCCGATTAAATAATTATCCGGCAAATCAAATTGCACTTCATAATTTTCAGAACGGCTACTGCGGCATTAGTTGTGTCGAAGACGAGATTGTCAATCTATGCTATCTCACCCACCGCAAGAATGTCAAAACACATGGAAACATCCGCGCCATGGAAGAGGCAGTGTTGTTCCAAAACCCATATTTGAGAGAAATTTTTGGAACAGCGAAATTTCTGTTTGATAAACCCGAGACCATCAATGAAATTTCCTTTGAGACCAAGTCGCCGGTGGTGCAGCATATTCTCATGGCAGGAGATGCTGCAGGAATGATCACACCGCTCTGTGGAAATGGTATGGCCATGGCGATTCACTCGGCAAAGATTCTCAGCGAGCATATTCTTCAGTATTGCCGGGTCGGTGGATCTTCCCGCAACCAACTGGAGAAGGATTATTCAAATTCCTGGGGGAAACTTTTTGCCAAAAGGCTGTGGACAGGCCGACAGATTCAAAGGTTGTTCGGTGATGTGTGGACGTCCAACCTGGCCGTAAATCTTGCGCTTCATGCTCCACGGATCGCAAATTCACTGATAAAAAGAACGCATGGCGAGCCCTTTTGAACTTTCTTAATCAAGAATTTAGCACTCCATCCAATTGAATCCGGAGTTCCTGTAAAAGCAGAAAATACCAGGATGATTTTTTATAACTTTCTCCATAAACCAACATTCTGATGAACTCCACGAATCGAAGAGAATTTATCCGTACCCTTGGCTTGGTCACCGCAAGCTCTGCATTGGGTGCCACCCTGCTCGACGCATGCGCATCAAAGTCTTCGTCTGAAAAAGCGGCAGATTCCACCACCTTGGCCACGGCCCCCAATAAGGAATTGTTCTTTAAGATTTCCCTGGCCGAATGGTCATTACACAGGGCCCTGCAGGCAAAGCAACTTGATAACCTTGACTTTCCGGCGAAAGCCAAAAACGATTTCGGAATCTCCGCAGTCGAATACGTAAATCAATTCTTCAAAGACAAGGCCAAGGATACGGGCTACCTCACTGAGCTCAAGAAGCGTTGCGACGACAATGGTGTTACCAGTGTGTTGATCATGATCGACAGCGAGGGGTTCATGGCTGACCTGGACAACAAGAAACGCCAGCAGGCTGTGGAAAATCATTACAAGTGGATTGACGCAGCTAAATTCCTGGGCTGTCATTCCATACGGGTCAATTGCTTTGGAGAAGGCTCAAGGGAAGAAGTGGCTAAAGCGGGAATTGAGGGACTGCACAAACTAAGTGAATACGGGCAAAGTGCAGGTATCAATGTAATCGTTGAAAATCACGGAGGAATGTCTTCCGATGGTCAGTGGCTGAGCGGGGTGATTACTGCCGTGGGGCTGCCCAACTGCGGCACTTTACCAGACTTCGGCAACTTCTGTATTCGCAGGGAGAAAGGTGACATGTGGAATTCCAAATGCGTGGAATATTATGACCGGTACAAAGGTGTAACTGAATTGATACCCTATGCCAAGGGAGTAAGTGCCAAGACGTACGATTTCGATGCCGAGGGCAATTGTGTTGAAACTGATTATGCCAAGATGCTGCCCATCGTCAAGAAGGCCGGGTACACAAACTACATAGGAATTGAGTACGAGGGTGACGGCCTTTCAGAGGAGGAGGGAATCCGGACAACGAAGCGACTCCTGGAAAAAGTGGGCATGGCGATCTAGTTTTCAAAAAAGGTATTCTCCAATGTGACTGATGGAGAAGAAGAGCCAGAGGAAGAATGCATTCAGACAGGTGGCAGAAATGAAATTCAGCCACATCGTGTGACTGAAGTCTGCATAATGGGGATTGTGGATGACTTTCATAAACCAGAAGCCAAAGAACAATACCACCGGGCTCAATGCAGCCATGAATGTCCAGCCATAGCGGATTTCGTAGTAGCTATTGAAATATGCCAGGAACCCTATTGTCGTAATTGAGAAGAAAAGCGCGGCAAAATAGAATGTACCGCTGATGCCCAGAATGCGGCTAAGCGTGTTATCGCCGTGGGCCTCATCTTCTTCGTGCTGGTAGACTTGCGTCATTGGATAATTCGCCCATAACATCAAACTGGTAAGCAGACCCGGAAGAAGAACCTTCGCCTGCAAGATGTTCTCCAAGTCGTAGTTATTGACCCCGATGTAGCACATAAGGAAAGTATATAGTCCTTGAAAAAGACCCGTAACAACCCAGCCTATTATTGGGTACTTCTTCAATCGAACAGCTGGATGACTATACGCCTTGGAAACAAGGCCGTAGCCGAGCAACATGCAGGAAAACAATAAGGATACTTCGAGAAATCCCAGCACGATGGCTATTGTATCCAGGCCAATTGACATCCAGTACAATCCTTTTGTAACCGGAGGCGGGTTTTTCAGTCCTCCAATACTTTTCTCGTCTTTGTCAAAATAGCTATTGTAGCCGTTGCTTGCCGGGTAGAGGAAGAAGTGCAGCAGAATAAAGACCCAAAGCAAACTGGATTCACCGAAGTTTGGGGACACCGCCACCGCAAACAGGTATACCGGCAATAGAAAGTATGAAAAAGAAAACCGGAGGTGAAGGAATGTAGATTTTGAAAACATCGACTGAAACTTAATCTCCAAAATAATCCTTTTTGAACTATTATTGAGAAATGAGTTTTATCACTTCCATGGGCACGGCCACACCGCCGCACCAGTTGAGCCAGGCCACCATCGCCGACTTTATGACCAAAGCGATGAAATTAGGCGATGATGATGCCCGTAAGCTACGCGTCCTTTTTCGCGCGAGTGGAATTGAAACGCGCCATACCATCCTAGAGGATTATGGCAAAACCGAAGGCTTCCAATTCTATGAAAACAGTTCAGACTTGGAACCCTTTCCTTCCACGAAACGCCGGCTTGAATTATATCACCGTCACGCGCTTGCGATTAGCCTGGAAGCAGTGCTTAGATGTTTGTCCCCCCTGACAGACCTCCGGAAGGAATCCATCACGCACCTCATTGTAGTGAGTTGCACGGGCATGTATGCACCAGGACTTGACATTGATCTCGTAAAGTCACTTGGCCTTAGTCTGCATGTTCAAAGGACGAGCATCAATTTTATGGGTTGTTACGCTGCATTCAATGCATTGAAAATCGCAGACTCAGTATGCGCGTCACAACCGGAATCGAAAGTGCTGGTGGTGTGCATTGAGTTGTGCACGATTCATTTTCAAAAGGAAAATACAGAGGACAATATGCTGGCGAATGCATTGTTTGCAGACGGTGCGGCGGCCGTACTGGTCGAGTCTTCGTTGCGACCTGGATTAAATATTCAATTGGAGAGTTTTCACGGTGAGCTTGCCATTGAAGGGGAGCATGACATGACCTGGACTGTAGGCGATATGGGTTTTGAAATGAGGTTGTCTTCCTACGTACCGGATGTGGTGGGCTCGGGCATCAAAAGCCTGACGCGGTCCTTGCTTTCCAAGATTCAAACAGACTTCTCTAACATTTCATATTTCGCCATCCATCCGGGAGGCAAAAAAATTCTTGAGGCAATTGAAAGTGAGCTGGGGCTGACAAAGGAACAAAACCGGTTTGCCTATGAAGTACTGAGGAAGTATGGCAACATGTCTTCTCCCACTGTTCTATTTGTTATTCATGCGCTCATGAAGTCACTGGGCATGGGCGATGATGGAAAAAGGATTCTCAGTTTTGCCTTCGGTCCGGGACTTACGTTGGAAAGTATGGTGTTGAAAGTTAAAAACAAACCGTGACCACCTGGGAGTTGTAGTCGAATGTTCAAAGCATAATTCTAAAAATTGAGGGTTTATGACTTCGCGGTTTGCGCAGCGTTCTGGTGAAATCGAGATCATGGATGATCTTCAGTGCAATGGCGAAGTGGTTCACCAGACCCTGCGCGAATTGGAATTCATCAACCGGTGGCTGGGTGGAAATGCGGTGACCCTGGAGGGAATCAGGGAATTAATTAAGGGTCAGGACAAGAAATCATTTGCCATCGCCGATCTGGGTTGCGGTGGCGGAGACATGCTGAAACTGCTTGCGGAGTGGGGACGAAAAAGCAATTTGAGTCTTCAACTCACCGGGATTGACGCCAATCCCCACATTATTGAATTCGCCAAAAGCAACTGCAGGGCCTATGGAGAGATTTCATTTGAGACATTGGACATATTCTCGCCTGAATTTGAACGACAATCCTATGACATTGTCATGGGCACATTATTTTATCACCACTTTCAAAACGATCGACTGATTGAATTTCTCTCGAAGCTCAGGCGACAAGTTCGAGTAGGTCTGGTGGTGAATGACATTCACCGCCATTGGCTGGCGTTTCATTCCATCCGCCTCCTTACAAAATTTTTTTCAAAATCCGCGATGGTAAAGGTTGATGCACCCCTGTCTGTATTGCGCGCATTTAAGCGGGGAGAATTGGAAACGATTCTCCACCAGGCAGCGATATCGCCATTCAGGTTGCACTGGAAATGGGCGTTCCGCTGGCAAGTCGTTTACAGGAAGGGCCCATAAGCCCGATCTTTGGCACAGTTTTTCGTAATTTTGATCTGAGTCAATTAACTCCATTATGAAAACAAAGCTCTTTGCTATATCAATCGTGTTGGTCCTTGCCGGATGTGCTTCTGGTCCTTTTGGAAAGAAGGTCAACGAGCCCTTCCAGGGATCTGCCTATGAGTCAAACAACCGCTTCTTCCGTGGTACGGGAAAAGGAGAAAGCTCTTCGGATAACATCGCGCGCGGTAAAGCCGACATTGAAGCAAAATCCGTTCTCGGGAGTCAGGTCAATGTCACCATGAAGCAGGTGGCTGACAACTATCAGGGGCAAACCGAAAATGAACGTGGCGCCGATGTGGCCGAAAAATTTCAGAGCCTTTCACGTGAAGTGGTGAACACGGATCTGGCCGATCTTAGTAAAATCGGTGAAAAGAAATATTACGATCAAAAGCAAAACAAGTATACGGTATTCATCGCCTACGAAATCAAGAAGAACGCCATGTTTCGTTATATGAAAAAGCAGGCGAAGACAGACCAAACCATCAATGAACGGCAGCAAGATCTTATTCAGAAGATACTGGATGAGGAATTGAAAAAGACGGGAGAGAACTAATCAATTTAGTTTCAAATTAATTTCCGGCCATCTTCTCTGCTGTCTCCGCTATCTTCAATTGATTGATGAATTCGTCCACTTCCCCATTCATGATCGCGGGCAGGTTGTGTTGGGTAAACCCAATGCGGTGGTCGGTTACCCGACTTTGGGGATAGTTGTATGTCCTTATCTTTTCGGAACGGTCACCACTGCGAACCTGTGAACGGCGTGAGGCTCCAATTTCATTGTTTTGCTTCTCCACTTCCATTTCATAGAGCTTGGCACGCAACATCTGCAAAGCCCTTTCGCGGTTAGCGTGCTGTGATCGCTCCACCTGGCAAGTGATTACAATGCCGGTCGGCTTGTGCGTCAGCTGTACCTTCGTTTCTACCTTGTTCACATTCTGTCCACCGGCGCCGCTGCTGCGGGCGGTTTGATATTCAAGGTCAGCCGGATTAATGGTTACATCCACTTCCTCCGCTTCCGGAAGAACAACAACCGAGGCCGCAGAGGTGTGGACCCTTCCTTGCTGCTCCGTTTCAGGGACTCGCTGCACACGGTGTACCCCCGACTCGTATTTGAATATCCCGTACGCCCCTGAACCTTCCACCAGGCTGATCACTTCCTTGTATCCACCGGCCGTGCCCTCTGTCACATCCATGACCGTCATCTTTAGTCCCTTGCGGTCACAAAACCTTTGATACATTCGCCACAGGTCTCCAGCAAAAATAGCAGCCTCATCACCGCCCGTTCCGGCACGTATTTCAAGGATGCAGTTCCTGTCGTCATTGGGGTCTTTGGGCATAAGGAGTTCTTTAATCTCCTCTTCGGCGGCATCTTTTCGTGGATTCAATTCGTCCAGCTCCATTTTTGCCAGCTCCCGCATTTCGGGATCTTTCTCCGTCTCCAGGACCTCCTTCGCATGCTCCAGGCCTTCCAGCAAGGTGCGGTAGCCCTTGTATTTGACGACCACCTTTTCGAGGTCACGGTATTCTTTGCTCAATTGGGCAAATTTCTTCATGTCCGACACTACACCCGGCTGGCTCAGCAACTGTCCCACTTCCTCAAAGCGATGGTTGATTTCTTCAAGTTTCTCGATCATATTCTAAAAGCGGGGACAAAGTTATAAATTCGAGAGAAGTATTTAGGGGCTTAGTAGACTAAGGACCTTGGATTAAAGTCCATTTGGAAACAGCCCGATAAACCACGGCCAGGAGACAGTTTGAATGCCACTGATTCGGCAGTAGATTTGAAAGGAATTTCAATTCCTATGAGAAGACTTCTTATTCTGGCAATCATTGCATGCAGTTGCACAGGGAAACTCAGCGATGAACAACGCCAAAAGCTCCACGAAGGAATGGCAACCCAGGACATCAAAAGAGTTTCAGAAGCTGATCTGATGGAGGCGGCATGGACGTATGCACGAGCCGTGATAGCCGATGTCGAAAAGGCGGACCTCTATTTGCGTTCAAAATCCAAAATCGATTCCATTGCCGCGGCGCGTCATGTCCGGATCTATTCCCTGATCCCCGCTGACTCAGCCCTGAGAGAAATTGAGAGACAGTTGGTGGATGCATACATCACCGGGGCAGATGTGGGAAGCGTAGGCGACAACATTCAGAAAGTGGGCGAAGATTCACTTCTGTTCACCAAACCAGTATTCAGTAATCATCCCGATGGATCTCAGCAGTTCAGTCATGCCATTGGAATCAAGATGGCGAGAAAGACAATTGTGCTTTCCATGCCCACACCCTGACCTTTATCCTGCCATTCATCCATGACCACACCCACATCCTGGCAGCTCTGGATAGACACCGGGGGCACTTTTACCGATTGCATTGCCCGCAATCCTGCGGGTGAATTGAAGAGACTAAAGGTACTTAGTAGTAGTGTCCTTCGTGGAATGACGGTCAGCCGAATCGGTGACCGTATTATTCAGGCTGATATACTGTGGCCGGTGACGCAGGACATATTCAGAGGCTTTGAATTTCGCCTTGTTGGAAAATCTTTAGCCTGTAATATCGAAAGGGTTGACCTCGACAAAAATTACATTCATCTTCAACAGTCGATGCCCTACGACATAGAGGGTGTTGCATTTGAAATAACTTCCCATGAAGAGGTGCCCGTGCTTGCCGCCCGGTTGCTCACGGCCACTCCCCTGCACAAACTCTTCCCTCCGCTTGAAATGAAATTGGGTTCCACCCGGGGCACCAATGCCATCCTTGAACGCAAGGGTGCCAGAACTGCATTTCTGGTCACCAAAGGATTCAAGGACTTGCTGCTCATTGGCAACCAACAACGACACAATCTATTTGCGCTTCAGGTTATAAAACCCATTCCCTTGTATGATTTGGTACTGGAAGTCGATGAGCGAATTGAAGCTGATGGAAAAATTCTGCATCCATTGACAGACTCCACCATCGGGCAATTGGTAAAAGAATTAAGAAAAAGAAAAATAGAATCCATTGCCATCGCGCTGTTGAATAGTTATAAAAATCCACTGCATGAAAAGGCGTTGGCAAGTGGTCTCGCTGCTCATGGCTTCCATCACATTTCGATTTCTTCTGAACTTTCTTCACAAATCAAGATCCTGCCGCGTGCAGAAACTGCTGTTGCCAATGCCTACCTGGATCCTATTATCCGCACCTATGTATCCGGCATCCAACATGGGCTTTCCGGTGCCGGTTTAAAGGTGATGACCAGCGCAGGAAGCCTTGTGCGGTCGGATTCATTTTTTCCAAAAGACAGCCTGCTCAGTGGCCCTGCGGGCGGCGTGGTGGGTGCAGCACACCAGGCAAAGCAATCAGGAATTAACAAGATTATTGGTTTCGATATGGGAGGCACCAGCACCGATGTTTCGCTATTTGATGATCGCTTTGATTACCGGTTTGAATCACGTGTCGGCAATTTCAAAATTCTTTCACCTTCCCTTGCCATTGAAACCATCGCCGCCGGAGGTGGATCCATTTGTGATTTTGATGGTCATCGATTTATCGTCGGGCCGCACAGTGCCGGAGCATCCCCGGGTCCGGCTTGTTATGGTGCCGGTGGACCGCTTACCATTACGGATGTGAATGTATTACTCGGTCGCGTGGATCCTGAATATTTTGCCATTCCTATAGATGTGCAAAAATCCAGTGATGCACTTCAGCTTTTGTTAAAGAAAGTAAAAAAGTTGACAGGCCTAACCTCTGTGGCCTCAACGGTCCTGAACTCATTAATCCAAATTGCCAATGAGAAGATGGCAGAGGCCATCAAGAAGATCTCGGTTCAGCAAGGCCACGACCCGAGGGCATTCACCTTGTTAAGTTTTGGTGGGGCCGGCGGTCAGCATGCTTGCGCACTGGCTGAAATACTTGATATGAAGCAGGTGCTGGTACCCTATGATGCAGGCCTCCTCAGTGCTCATGGGATAGGGCATGCTTCCATTGAACGTTTCGAAGAAAAATTGATCCTTCAATCATGGAAAATATTTTCATTGGATTTGACCAAGGAGTTACAGGCACTTTTTAACCATGCGAAATCCAGGTTGCTGGCTGAAAATATTCCTGGCAGCGAAATTCAATGGAAAAAATCACTGCTGTTTCTCCGCTTTGCAGGACAGGACAGTTCGCTGGAAATCGAATATACCCGGGGCTTGTCCGTGCTGAATGAATTCAGAAAAAAGTATGTCTCCATTTTTGGCCACTGGATTGAGCGCGAAGTGGAAGTTGAGTCAGTAAAAATCATCGCTTCTATTGAGCCACAGGTGACAAGAAGGTCAAGTACCCCGATAAAAAAGTACAGGCCTATCCCTGACAAATCAATGTGGATCACCTCTCATGGGAGCAGGAAGAAAGGGAATGTGTATCGGTGGGAAGAACTGAGGGCGGGAGCAGAAATTGCGGGTCCTTCATTGGTGATCAGCGGAAATTCCACAACGTATGTGGAGCAACACTGGAGATTAGCTCTTGACGCATCAAACAATGCACACCTTATCAGGGAACAAAAGCGGCGAGTCAATACCAAACATAGCAAAGCCGCATTGCTCGAGTTATTCACGAATCGCTTCACCGCTCTTGCCCAGGAAATGGGAGCGCTTTTGCAACGAACTTCCTTTTCTGTTAATGTAAAGGAGCGATTGGATTTTTCCTGTGCGGTGCTGGACCCTGATGGCTTTCTTGTGGTAAACGCGCCGCACATTCCGGTCCACCTGGGCAGCCTTGGTGTTTGCGTGCGCGAAGTACGCAAGGAAATTGAAATGAAAGCAGGGGATGTCATAGTAACCAACCATCCGGCGTTCGGGGGATCACATCTCCCGGATGTTACCTTGATCAAGCCGGTGTACTTTAAGAAGAAGTTGATAGGATACGTGGCCAACCGCGCGCATCATGCCGAAATCGGTGGAAAAAAACCTGGCTCCATGCCGGCCGATGCTGCCACATTGGAGGAAGAGGGTGTCATTATTGCACCTGTGTATCTTGTAAGGCGCGGTGTTGCCCAATGGGATAACCTACGGGACATTTTGCAGAATACTAAGTATCCTACAAGATCGCTGGAGGAGAATCTCGCCGACCTAAATGCCGCCCTTGCTGCTGTAAATCTTGGGGAATACGGACTCCAGGAGCTCTGTCAATTGCATGGAGACAAGACCGTAGTTCTGCATATGCGGGCATTGAGGGAATATGCTGCTTCACTGTTGAAGACAAAAATCAAATCACTCTCAAAGAATTCATTTGATGCAATTGAGAGACTGGATGATGGATCTGTTCTCCGTGTGAGCATTACCCGGAAGCGCGACCGATTGAAGTTTGATTTTACCGGGTCAGCCCCAAAACATCCCGGAAATCTGAATGCCACGAAAGCCATTGTTCAAAGTGTTGTGCTGTATTCCCTGAGGCTACTTGTCGACCATCCATTGCCCATGAATGAAGGGTTGATGGAGCCAGTAGAAATCATTTTACCCAATGGACTCCTCAACCCGGATTTTACAATGACTCCATTACCCGCGGTCGTCGGAGGCAATACGGAAGTAAGTCAAAGGTTGACAGACACCATCCTGAAAGCATTGGGCTTAGTTGCTTGCAGTCAGGGAACGATGAACAATTTCCTGTTTGGCAGCGAGAAGTTTGGATACTATGAAACCATTTGCGGGGGCACCGGCGCCGGGAAAGGATTTAATGGCACCGATGCTGTCCATCAACACATGACAAACACGCGAATAACCGACCCTGAGATCATGGAACTCCGCTACCCTGTTCGGCTCAACCGGTTTGAGATACGCAAAGGATCCGGAGGTAAAGGCAAATGGCATGGCGGAGAAGGGATCGAGCGTGAGATATTATTTAAAGAACAACTGGAGATCAACCTGCTTACGCAACACCGAAAGGAAAAACCTTATGGAATGAATGGTGGGGGTCCCGGGAAAGTTGGTGAGCAGATCATCATGCGCAAGAATGGCAAGAAGGAAACATTGAAAGGAATGGATAGCGGCACCGTAAATCCTGAAGACAGGTTGATTATCAAAACACCCGGGGGTGGAGGGTGGGGTTAGCAACGGCAAACTTTACAGGTAAGGAATTTCAATCAGCACTTGCGTCCCCTTACCAGGCCTGCTGTTAATTTCGATCCGGCCACCAAGGCTTTCCGTTCGCACCGTGACCTGGTTAATGCCAAACCCCCGATGTTGGTCAATGTTAAATCCAATTCCATCATCCTCCACCGTGATATTCAAATGGTCATCATAGCCAAACAACTGGATATCGGCCCTGCCAGCCTTCGAATGGGCAGTGATGTTATGAAGCAACTCTTGTAAAATCCGATAAACTTGCTGAATCTGGTTAGGCTGAAGACGCTCCTGGTAGTCGAACTGCTGAAGTTTGATGTCAACGGAAGAATTTTTCCTCGCCACGACAATCAGCTTCTCCACCAAGGGCATGAGTCCGGAAACATGTGCCGCAGGCGGGGCGAGGTCGTGCGAGAGCATTCGAATGTCGTTGATGATTCCATCAAGTTGACCGGAAGCGCTTTCCGCACTCTGCTGGATTCCTCTCTTCAAGTGACTGAGACGGCTGCCGATGTCGTCATGCAGTTCTCCCGCGATGCGACTGCGCTCCTTTTCGATGCCGTCGATGTATTGCTGGTACATCTGCTTTTGTTGTGTGGAGACCTGCACCATAAGGGCCGATCGCTCCCGTTGGATTTGACGAAACAGAATCACCAGGGCAACGGACAACAGCATGGCTTCAAAAAAATACGCTATGAGAACAGGGTTCAAATCAAAGTATTGTGTTGCCCCAAAAGCATAAGTCATGATGCTAAACCCGGAAGCTGCTACCAATGTGCCATAGGCAACCAAATAGAAAATCCCTATGATCCTGTTGGTGAATAGCGCTTTCACCCCGCTGTACGCAAGCAGGGAGAGTCCGGTCAGCATGACGATGTTGATGATGGGAATGATAACCGTGCTATACCTGAACATGAATTCGCCAAAGAGCCAGCCTGCCACGATCAGCGCCAGGATAAAATAAAAAAGAATGTTCAACATCTTGTGCACCCTTGGCAGATACTTTCGTGTCTCGAGCAGCCCTTGCGAAAACTTGATCAAAAAGATAAATCCATAGGTGCCGAGTTGAATAATGGCGGGTGCGTCAAAGTCGGCGAGGCCCGGAAACAAATATTGAAAGCCGAATCCCTCCGACGTGAAACCATACGCAGCGGCCGAAAGAATGTACAAGAAGTACCAAATAAAAATAACCCTCCGCAGCAAAAGGGCGGCAACCAGTGCAAATACAGCACAGAAAGAAAGAAACCCGGTCCAAAAGCCCCACAACAAATTCTGGCTATAGCTATTTTCATGGAGTGTCTCCCGGGTGGTAATCCACATGGGAAGTGAAAGACTATTGTAGTGCTGCACCATGACCAGCATCGTGAACGATTCACCACGCTCGCATGAAATCGGGAAGTCAAAAAACCGGTGGTGAGTGGGGCGCTGGTAAAAGTTGAAATGGATACCGGTCTCATACATGGAATTCACAGAATCTCCCTCCACCCGGTAAAAAACCAGCCGGTAGAGGTGAGGCTGGCGGATGTCCAGGAACAGCTCTTGTTTTTGATTTGAGACATTTTTTAAAGTCAGCGTGAGCCAATAATACCCATTGATGGGGCCAAAATTGATTTTGTCAAGTTGCCTGATGGCACCAGGTTGATGGGTAAAGACCTTCCAGGCTGAATCTGCTGATAACGCTTCTCCGGTATTAAAGTATGCAAAGTGGGAATTGGCTGGGGTTTCTTTAAATCCATCTCCCACCTTCAGCGTATCCGTCTGGGCAAACAGCGGACTGAAAGGAAGGAAACAAAACAGGAAAATATGGTACAGCTTACATTTCACAACATTTCTATGGCAATGGAAAGCAAGAAAATCGCTGGGTGTTAATCAATACCCTGTCAAAGGTATTTAGGAGTTTGATCCCAACATGTGGTTCTCAAAGGCAAACCGGACCAGGTCGCTGCCCTGGCTCAACCCCAGTTTTTTCATAATGTTCTTCTTGTGGGTACGCACGGTATGGAGGCTCAAAAACAATTGGTCGGATATCTGTTCGGGAGTTTGGCCTTTGGCAAACAGGCAGATGATCTCAATCTCCCGTTTCGTAAGCTTCATTTTCTCAATAAACTCAAATCGCTGATGGGCGTGGTCGTTCCTGAGTTTCTGAAGAGAGGGTGGCAGGTAGAAATCGGTGGCCTGCAATTCATCGAGGGCACTGATCAATTCCTCCGTGTTGGCGTTTTTCAAAAGATAGCCATTGGCGCCAAGTTTTTTAGCTTTTTCAATGAGGTATTCATCTTCATACATGGTGACAATGACAATCATTAATTGTGGAAACCTGGGCTTCACTTTTTCCAGGATGGTGAAACCGTCGGTTCCTCCCAGGTTGAGGTCAAGCAATAAAATATCGATAGGCGTTGATTCCAATATCGGCAGCAGCTCTTTTTCATGCCGTACCTGTCCTGCCAATTGAAAGCGGGCGTGGAAAGACAAGAGCACGCGCAAGCCATCGGCAAACAGTGCGTGGTCTTCGCAGATTACAATTTTTTTGGGGGTCATCGACTAAAGCCTTTGGGTTCAATATACACCAATTGGGGTATCCAGAGCACTCAACCAAAGCGCCAATCGTTGAATAATACTCCTTAAGTAGTATAGAATCATACAATTCTTCCAAGTCTGGGGTTGGGATGTAGCTACAAGCTCCATCGGGCTTACTGTTTGTAGAGATGCACCAACAATATTGAGCAGGGCTTCAGGAGGAGCGGCCTGTTATTCTGTCCGACTGCGAAGGAGGAATCGAGCAGTCAAATAGTTGTTCTGCGGTTTACCTAAGCACTTCAGGTTCATAGAACATATTGGTTGGCGCGAAAAAATAGCATTGTAAAATACCCTGAGCACGGTATTGGATCAGTTGAGATGATGAAGTCAAATTTGTTTATCTAAATAAACCTCATATGAAATTTCTAACACGCTCGAAAACGTTATTCCAGGGCCTGTCCATTCTGATTTTTTCATTGGCTGTAGTTGAGAGTAATGGTCAACTTAGTCAAACCATTACCTTCTCCCCTCTCTCCACCCAAACTTTCAACGCAGTACCAATTCTTTTAACCGCCACTGCTTCTTCCGGTCTGCCGGTAACGTACATCAGCAGCAACACAGCCGTGGGCAGTATCCGTGGCAATGTGCTTACCATTGAAGGTGCCGGCACGTGTATAATCACCGCCAAACAAGCCGGTGACGCAACCTACAATGCCGCGCCGGATGTGCCGCAAACACTTACCGTCAATAAGGCGTCGCAGGGTCTCACATCAAATTTTACCGGCATCCCACGCCTGACAACCGATGGAGCCTTTTATCCTCATGCCATCTACAACTCGGATCTTCCGCTCACTTACAGCTCATCCAACACATCGGTAGCTACAGTTTCGGGTAATCAGATCACACCCGTTGGTGCCGGTTCGACAACAATCACTTTTTCCCAGGCCGGAGACAATAACTTTCTATCTGCTACCTCAACAATACCACTTACAGTGAATAATCAGGCTTTATCTCCTCTCAAATTCACGATTCAAGGCGGCGCACCGGTAAATGAGCTGTATTCCCCCCTGGGAAATATCGAAGTAGATGTCAATGGGATGATCTATGTACCCAATCCAAGCCTTAACCAGGTAGTTGTTCTCAATCCAAACGGTACGGTCAACAAAACCTTCGGGTCGTTTGGCACCAATGATGGTGACCTGATGGGCCCTTCAGACATTGCAATTGATGCCTCCGGGAACATGTATGTTGTCAATGTGGGCAATAACAGAATTGACGTCTACTCTCCTTCCGGAACATTCTTGCGAAAGTTTGGTGGTCGTGGTGCTTCGTCCGGAAAATTACTCTCCCCCAACAGCATTGCCATTGATGGCAGCGGTAAGGTCTTTGTGACGGAACGCTCGACCGGCAGGGTCTCCGTTTTCAACACAACTGGAACATTTTTGTATGCTTTTGGTACGGGCGGATCTGGCAATGGTCAACTGAGCCTTGCTCGGGGTATTGAACTCGACGCCAGCGGAAATGTTTATGTGGTAGATCCCGGCAACAGCCGGGTCGTGGTGTTTGACAACAGTGGTAACTTCCTCCGCAACATCGGTACTTTTGGAAGCGGTAACGGTCAGTTCACTTTGCCGAAGTATGTTAAGCTGGATGCAAGTGGGAATATCTACGTGACGGACGATGGCAATGCACGGGTACAAGTGTTTGATAACGCTGGTAACTTCCTGTCAAGTGTGCCATAGCCCGGAGGTTCAACCGGTGCGTGCGGTATAGCAAGGGATGGCAGTGGAAATTTTTATGTCTCCAATTATGGCACCAACGAACTGCTGAAATTCTCCGGTGCAGGGGCGTTGCTTCAGACCATATTCCCCATGCCCCAAAGCAACAACCAATTTTTCCAGCCCCTCGGTGTGGCCTTTGATGCATCACACAACGTGTATGTGGCCGCCGACAAGCGCGTAAAAGTTTATTCCGCTGCAGGTACCTATCTGCGCACCATCGGCGCTCCCGGTACAGCCGATGGACAGTTCAATGGCCTGATGGGGAAAGTCTTCGTTGACGCCACAGGCAATACCTATGTTTCCGATCCGGGCAACAACCGGGTGCAGGTGTTTGACAATACCGGCGCGTTCGTGAGAAAAGTGGGTGTGGGACCGCTTTCCTTTCCTTCGGGAATTACGGTCGATGGCACCGGTAAAATCTATGTAGCGAGCCAGGGCAACAATACCGTCCAGGTTTTTCAAAATAATGGAACACCGGTGCTATCCTTTGGAAGTGCGGGCGCAGCAACTGGCCAGTTCTCCAACCCGAGTGGCGTGGCGGTGGATGCAGGCGGCAATATTTATGTGGCGGATGTCAGTAACAACCGAATACAGGTATTCGACAATGGAGGAACCTTTGTACGAACCTTCGGCTCCGTTGGAAACGGCAACGGTCAGTTTCGCTTCCCCTATGACATCAAACTGGATGCCGCCGGCAATATTTATGTTGCAGACCGCGACAACCACCGGGTCCAGGTATTTCAGAACAATGGAACATTCCTGTACCAACTTGGCAGCCTGGGCTATGGCCCGAACGCCGGCAACGGACATTTCTACCAAGCCGTGAGTCTTGACGTGGATGCCTCTGGCAGATCACTTGTCGTGGCAGACCAGCTCAACAACCTCGTGCAGGGATTCGGTGCTCCTGAAATCAATGTGAAACAAGTCAGTTCGATTGCCAGCGCCGGGACATTTGATTTTGGAAATGTCAACATGCTCACCAATTCAGGCGCCATTTCTTTCACCATCGAAAACACAGGGGGTACCAGCCTGAATCTTACGGGTACTCCGAAAGTGAGTATTGGTGGTAC
Source organism: Cytophagales bacterium (assembly GCA_025358885.1). Taxonomy (GTDB): domain Bacteria; phylum Bacteroidota; class Bacteroidia; order Cytophagales; family Cyclobacteriaceae; genus ELB16-189. The sequence continues at coordinate 49,616 of JANYHW010000178.1, forward strand.
AAACGCATCCGACTTTACGGTTAACAGTGCGTCGACCACAACACCCATCGCTCCTGCCGCAAACAGCACGTTCACTATAACATTTACACCATCGGCATCGGGAATCCGAAGTGCCCAGATTACCATCGCCAGCGACGACTTTGATGAAGCATCCTATGTAATCAACCTCCAGGGCACGGGTGTCAAACTCGTGCAAACCATTACTTTCAATTCATTGGCACCAAAAGTATTTGGTGATCCAAATTTTGATCCTGGAGCGACGGCTAGTTCTACATTGGCATTGACTTATGCAAGCAGCAACACGGCTGTGGCCACCGTCTCAGGAAACACCGTAACCATTGTGGGTGTTGGTTCCAGCATCATCACCGCCAGCCAACCCGGTAACGGAAACTACAATGCGGCAACCGATGTTACTCAAACCCTTAGTGTCAACACAGCCAACCAGTCCATCACGTTCAATGCATTGATTGCAAAAGCGTTTGGTGATCCAAATTTTGATTTGACCGCGACGGCATCTTCTAACCTCGCGGTCACTTACGGAAGTTCGAATACTTCCGTAGCCACCATATCAGGAAACACGGTAACCATCGTGGGTGTGGGCACATCGACCATCACCGCGAGCCAGGCAGGTAATGCAAACTATAACGCCGCCGCCAATGCACCTCAAACATTGACCGTGAACAAAGGAAATCAGACCATCACCTTTAACAGTTTCGCACCGGCATCGATCGGGGATGCTCCGATCACATTGGCCCCAACGACTACGTCAGGGCTTACCGTTGTCTATTCCAGCAGCAACACCTCTGTGGCCACCGTGTCTGGAAACATTGTCACGATTGTGGGACAGGGAAATACAACCATCACGGCAAGCCAACCGGGCAATACAAACTACAATGCGGCAACTTCCGTTGGCCAGGTGCTTTCCGTGAAGCAGGCGCAAACCATCACGTTTGCGGCCTTGTCATCGAAAACTTTTGGAGATGCTGCCTTCAACCTGACGGCTACCGCAAGCTCCAGTCTGGTCGTTACCTATATCAGCAGCAATACATCGGTAGCGTCTGTTTCCGGTAACACCCTCACGATTGTCGGTGCAGGAAGCACCTCGATTACCGCCAATCAATCCGGAAATGGCACCTTCAATGCTGCTCCTCCGGTATCACAATCCCTCACCGTTGCTAAAGCGGCGCAAACAATAACATTTGCTGGTCTCAGCACAAAAACCATGGGCGATGCACCCTTCAACTTAGGTGCCACCTCCACTTCTGCTCTCGCGGTGCAATACTCCGTCACGCCATCAGGGAGAGTGACAATCTCAGGCAGCCAGATCACTATCGTGGCACCAGGAAGTGTGACGATTTCAGCGGACCAACCAGGTAACGCGAACTTCCTTGCCGCAACACCGGTCGCACAAACCTTTTGTATCAACCCGGTGAAGCCCACCATCTCACTTTCCGCAGCCAATACAGAAACCCCCCTCCTGACTTCCAACAGTACTTCGGGGAATCAGTGGTTCCTGAATGGAACAGCCATCACAGGTGCTACGAATGCTACGCTCACCGTGTCGACAGCAGGCGCCTACACCCTGCAGACAAAAGCTGACAATTGTACCAGTGCGATGTCTGAACAACAGGCTATCATTGTTACCGGCGATCTGACAGGTGAGAATCCACTGGAATTCACCATCTATCCGAACCCGGCAACTACATACGTAGATATCCGAGGGCTCAAGGGAGAGGTGGGGGTCTCCCAAATTGTAGACCTTTCAGGCCGCAGCATTCAGATTGTACTTGAAAAGAAAGATGACATCTACCGCGCCAGTGTTGCTGGCTTGTCGGAAGGATTGTACCTGCTTCGCATTCAAGATGCCACTACCACGCATCAGGTTAAGTTCGTAAAGAAATAATCTCCACTCATTCAAAACTCATTGAAAATGAAATCAACAATAAAAATCCAACCCATTGCCCGGATTCTCCACCCGGTAATCATGATTATCGCAATTGTTCAACTTTCCTCTTGCGGTGGTAAAGGCGGTGACCCGACACCCACAACTCCTTCAGCCCAGGATGCTGCCAAGGCATTACTGGTGGCGAATCCCTGGAAGCTCCAGGGGGTAACGGTAGACGGAGTCGACAAGACCTCGGTGTACGCCGGCTTTGGTATCAATTTTACCAGTACGGCATACTCTACTACCAATGGCGGCACTGTATGGCCAGCCAGCGGCACGTGGTCTTTCGCTAACACCGATGGAACGGCAATTAAGAGAGATGATGGTTTGCTGATCCAGATTCTCCCTACGTCGACTTCTTTGGTAATGACATTCACCTGGACGAAAACAACGCTGGGAGGTGGAAGGGTAGGCTCGGTGAGTGGTGTGAATGTGTTTACAATGACGAAATAGAATTAGATCTCACTGGGGCACGAGTTAAAACCCATCATCCTTCTCGTCCTTCTTCTTATCCTTCTTCTTCGAAGCGGCTGCCGCATTCAATTCATAAGATGACTCGAGGCCAAGATAGTTCTTTCGAAAGCGATTTATAAAGGCCAGGGTTTCTTCATCGCTTCCAGGAATAAATACCAGTTCTCCTACTTTTGCTTTGGAGGCATTTGTTTTCTTGCCTATCACAGTGTTGAAGGGCTCATTGGATGATTGCACCATCAGGCGGTTGTCTTCATATCCAAAATAATACCAGGACTCCGGGGATGCCTTAAAGAATACATGGAACACCGGTGTTCCATCTTCATTTTTTCTGATTTCCATGAATCCTTCAAACGCGCCATTGATATCATATTTAAGGATGTTGCTCATCCCGAGTGTCCCCTCACTATAAAACGCCTTAAATTTTTGAGACCATTTCAAATTGGTAGTGGCAAAAACCAACGGCTTGGAAAGCGCCTGCAGGGTGCCGAGCGAAACGTATCCTTGAAGCGACCGCTGTTCGAAATCTTTAACCACCTTCTCTCCTACAATATCGGCGATCTTGTAGAGCAATTCAGTCTGGTCGCCAAGTCCTTCAGGAACATTTTCGTTCTTTATCACGGCCATCAGGTCAGACGCCATCATTTGGTAGGCCTGGTCCGGAAGGTTCATGTCGGCCATGATAAAAGAATTCATTTTCGCATCGTTGGTCTCGAGATTTGCTGAGCCAAGGGCAGAAGAAGTAAGGTTGAATTCCTTGAACCCCTTAAAAAAGGTTACGGGACCCTCAAATCGCACCTCCTGTTTTTCTTCGTTGTAGGCGAATACTTTTCCAGACAATTTCTCACCTGCAGCCTTTTGCCGGTCTTCTATCCTGAATTCGCCACTTTCTTTGTCAAAATGAAGTGAACCGCTGGGCAGGAAGAAGTCGTCATCATCGGGAGATTTCTTGTCAAAAACAAAGGTGACGTAAAGACTGTTATCTGTCGCAAAATGAAGTCCTGCTTCTGCCTTCCTTCCTTCTTCCGTTTCCGCCTGATCAAAATTCAGGTAGACTTCTTTTTCGTCACCGCTTTGTTGATACTTCAGCCAGGTATTGTAGTTTTTGATTTTTTTCAAATCCAGTTTGGCGAAGCCATGCAATTGGAGTGCCGGCTTGGATGCATACATGGTCATGTCACCCTTGTAGAATATGCGGGGGGCCAGAATAAGTTTGGCCTTGTCATCCACACTGCCATTGGCGACCGTGTGAAGGCGAGGTCCTCCTTTATGGTGTTTGCCCTTTGACTCTTCAGGCAATTCTTCCAGCCTGAAATCTGTCATCTTGATCGCAAAAGTGTCGGCGCTGGCATTGATATACTGGTAGGTGGCATACCCCTTGAATTCCTTCCTCGATATAATATCCACCACCCCATGGGTTAAACGGTGATAACCTGTCAGCGTATCAAGAACGATGGTTGTGTTTTTTAGTTGATTGATTTTTGCGTTCTCCAGGATCAGGACTTCATTGTGCTCCGGAGTAATCTTCGCATCAGCCACAACGATGTAAGGAATCCCGCTTACTTTCATCTGTTGTGTCTTGATGTCATACTCTGCTTTTTCGGCATTGAAGGACAGTGAATCAAGTTCTTTGCGCGTGGTGTAGAAATAAGAGTTTTCGATGGGCACGTTGGCATCTTTGGTCATCGTGATCTTTTGTGTGTTAAGATCCCACCGCGCCTTGGGTATGGAGGTCTTGAATTGTGCGTAAGGAAAATCAATAGCCGCAACCCCTTCTATTTCAGGGCTGATCTCCGCAAAATTTTGTGCGAGGTTAAATGTCAACCGTATGTCTTCGCCTGCGAGGGCAGGTTTGTCGGGGTTGGTGGTTTTCACCTGGAAACTTGCATGTCGTGCGGAAAAGTCTTTCGCGGAAAAATTAAGCTCATCCGATTTCGCTTCTGATCCACGCGTTATCAATTTCCCTGTTCCAGCCACTCCTAATTTGGACACGGTTAGCGAGCCGTCCAGTTGAGCGGTGGTGCTGTAAAGATTGAACGGGTCTTTCAGGTTCCGCAGGTGAAATCTATCCTGCTTGGGTTTCCAGTTCAATTCAAACTCAGACAGTGTAACCTGAGGGTACCATACTTTACCAAATTGCTTTTCCTCAAGTTCACCTACTTTCCCTTTCCCGACGACTGAGTCGGGATAGAAAATAAAATCGTTGGACTGCACCGTCGCAGCGAGGTAATTAACCTTGCCATTTATCCTCAGGCCTGCATTGTCCAGGTTAATGCCTCCAAACACTTTCCCGTCTCCCTTATAAAGCTGGTAACCCGCTTTTGGAATTAAATGAGTAAATCCCAAAGACTTATCGGCCATGGTGTGCAACTTTTCTTTGAACCCCGGAAACATGCCGCTTGAAATAAACGAGCCCTCAAAATTGATTGAACCCGGATCAGCATCATTCAGGCTATCCAGTTTGAACGGCGGCACGACAAAGAAGACGGAGCGGTCGTAGGCACCGTCCAACACTTCGCTTCGGTCAAAATAAATGACCCCTCCTGCGGTCGCGTCCAGCCTTGGATAATTTGTTGTCTTTGTTTTGCCGGACTTGTTGTCAGGCAAGTTGATATACAATGTCCCTGATGTCTTCTTCGAGCCCGAGGTGAGTCCGGCGGCGGCGGAAGCGACAGAGTCGGCCCCCACCATGGCGTTGTTCACCCGCCTCCTTACCGTCTGACCTTTCGCATTCGTCTCCGTGACATAGAAACGGATGGAGTCAATCTTGTTGAGATTGATAAAAAAGCTATCGTATTTGAAAGTGAAGTCTTTGCCGTTGATTTCGAAGTTGCCTGCCGTAATCTTTCCGTCAAACTTGATGTCGCGGTTTTGCAGTAAAATGATAATGCTGCTGTCGGGTTTAAGTATCACATTAAGGGAGTCACTCACGTTGACTTCTTCTACCCCCCATACGGTCATTCTTTGTCTCTTGAAATTCAGGGTGGCATTCGCGGTATTGTCGGTGATGGAGTGAATCTTCAGGTTGTCATAGTCTGCCTTTCCTTTCTTTGAATCATAGAAGTGCATCGCTTTCTCCTTCACTTGTATCATACCGGAGAGTTGGTCGAAGTTGATCATTCCTTTTTGAGCAAGGAATTCCATGGCATCACTTACTTCCTGCTGTTTCTTGTCCACGTTATGGGCAAGATCATACACACTGAAATCTCGCAGGCCATTGTTTTCGGCATACATCACCACCAGGGCCAGGGGATGAAAACTGAAACCACGTCCGGAAAGTCGCACATAGTCATCCGGGTTATAAAAATCGACAGACTCAATCACCATGGGAGACTGACTACCACCGCCGGCAGCGGTGATGTTTAGACTATCCGACCTGAGGTCCCAACGGATATTATCGGCATTAAAATCAACACCAAAATAGGATGAGGTATACGGTGCCGCATGAAACTCTCCTTTTTCCGGTCGCAAGGAAAGTCGTTGCTTGCCGTAGTCGTATCGAAATTGAAGACCCGGATGAAAGATCGAATCATTTTCCTGGTACAGGTGAACGATGGTGTTCAGCGAGGATATGACTGAATCCTGAAACTCAAAACTCTTTGATCGCGCCATGAATTTTTTATCATCGACGCCCAGGACTTCCAGTCGCGAATAGTTACCATTGAGTGAAGCACTTGAAATTCGCCGGCCCGTTAGAGAAAAGCCACCGGTGAATCTCATCTTATCATTGCTGAGACCCAGCATCGTTACATTGGTATCGAATGACATAAAGCGTGGATAGTTGGCATCAGCCTTGGTCTTGTGGCGCTGACTCAAGAACTCAAATACCCCATCTGCCCGGGTGGCAATCTTTCCCACATACCGAAGTTTGCCTTTCTCTGATTTCACGTGTGGCTTGTCGACATTGAAATTGTATTCTGTAAACTCAAAATTGACAGAGTCGGAATTCAGCCCGGCAGGATTCCATCCAAAAGTGCCCTTTTGTCCAACAAAAGTGCCATCGCGCAAGGAAACCGAACCCGTAGTGTTTTTCAGAAAGGCCGAATCATAGGGCGTCGCAAAATTGAAAGAAACGCGTTCAAACTTGAGTACCGGCCCTGACAATTCCGGTTGGGGAACCGGCTGCAAAAGAAGGGATGTCGCCGCAGGATCAACTGCCGTAGTGTCGTTTGGCGTTGGGGTATCGTTGCTGTTATCCTGCGTCACCGTTGTCGTATCAGGAAGGACAGCGGCTGCCTTGATATAGGAAAAGCTGTAGCCTTCATCTTCCGCAAAAAGGCGATAGGATTTTTCGTAATGCAGGGCATGGTACTCAAAAAAATCCCTGCAGTAATGAAGGAAGACCGCGATCTGATCACCGTTTTCATTGGCAAGTACCTGGTCTATCACCTTCAGAAAATCGGAAAATTTGTCTGCGTCAATTTTTTCGTTTTCGATGGCGAAACCTATGGTGCCGTAAAAGTCAGTGAGGACAGGAAAAATCTTGAGTTTCTTCTTTTTCATTATCAACGCCTGACGCAGGATAACCTGTTGCTGGTCAAGGGTGATCTTGTGCCATGCCGTAGCGAAAACCCCTCCCACCATGGAGGTCTCGGTGTTCTGATTGTTTTCAAGCATGACACGCACACTGTCCTGGAAGGCCAATCTGTACACCTCCTTCGTCTGCGCCTGCACCAGGGTCATCGGAAGAAATGCAAAAAAGCAATATGAAAAGACCTTTTTCACGCAGTCAAACCTTGAAATTCGTAAAATTATTTGGATTAATCCGCCTTTGGTCTCCTCCTGTAACGGAAAACAACCCTGAAACATTGGGATCAAACACCCTTTTCACCTCACTTTTTGAAAAGTAAGGCAAGCCCATTGTTCCTTCTCATCTTTACGAAGCAAGTCCAACGATTGACGCTTTGCTTCCCGCTTCAGGTCGGGAATGTCCTTTTCATAGAATCCGCTCAAAAGAAGAATACCCTTTGTCTTGAGGTGCTTTGAATAGAGTTTGATTTCATCCAATAACACGTTCTTATTAATGTTGGCAAGGATGATATCGAATGGATCCGGCCAGGAGAAATCACGAATCGTACCCTGACGAATCTCAATGTTTGCGCACCGATTCTTCTCCGCATTTTCTTTTCCGTTTTCAATACTCCACTCATCAATGTCGAATGAGTCAATCATTCTGGCTCCCAGTTTGGAGGCCATGATGGACAAGATCGCCGTTCCGCAACCCGCGTCCATCACGAGTTTGTCCTGGTGATCGAAGTGCAGCTGATTCTTAACCATCAGGTAAGTCGTCTGGTGATGGCCCGTGCCAAACGACATCTTGGGCGTAATGACGATCTCATACGGATAATGTTTTTCAATCTTGTGAAACTCGGCCCGGATCAGGCACTGGTCATCTACAATTACCGGCTCAACATTCTTTTCCCACTCTTTATTCCAGTTTTGCTTATGCACCTTGTCGAGGAAGAAAATCAAAGGCTGCACGTGCTGATACTTTTGCTTTATTTCTTCAACTTCCGCAAGATTGGTTTTCTTCTCTTCTGCGTATGCCTCAAAGCCTTTTTCCGTTTCAAGAAACGTGTCGAAGCCGGCTTCGGCAATCTCCGCCATAAGAATCTCTGAAAAGTCGGAATGGCAGATGACCTGCAGACGGGTGTAGAACACAGTGGTGAATTAATGATCTATTCGCGGAAGTTAGCGCACGAATCAATTTTCCACCTCCACAATCATTTCGATTTCTACCGCGATGCCATTGGGGAGGGAAATCATACCAACGGCTGATCGCGCATGCTTACCTTTGTCACCAAAGATACTCACCATAAGGTCTGAAAATCCATTGATGACCTTCGGTTGATCGACAAACTCAGGCGTACAATTCACCATGCCAAAAACTTTTACTATTCGCTTCACTTTGTTGAGATCCCCGATTTCTCCCTTCAGGGACGACAGTAGCGCAATACCCGTTTGTTTGGCTGCTTCATATCCTTGCTCAATGGTCATATCTTTTCCAAGTTTGCCTGTTGTGTTACTTCCATCCGACTTGGTGGGCCCATGGCCGGCGAGGTAAACAAGATTTCCGGTCCGAACAGCCCGCACATAGTTGGCCAGGGGCTTAGGAGGAGCAAACAACTCAATGCCAAGTTCTTTCAACTTCTTGTCTACATCTGTTTTCTGAGCAATTGCAGGAGTAAGACAAGAAACAAGAATGAAAATCAGGAGAGGCTTTTTCATAATGAATGGGTTTTATTCAAAGATAAATAAACAACGCATCAGGCTGGTGGGAACTTATGGAAAGTTCAATGCTGACTAAACATTCGCTGATTGATGGTGGGGAGCAGCAACTTGAGACCACGTCTGTTCTTCCCTGCAATGTCGATGAAGGTGCGGGAGTAACGCATGTTGCCTAGCATGTCATAATAATAAATTGTGCCAAATTTGCCCTTATTAAAAGACTGGGTCGTAGTACTTCCTAGCCAATAGGCCTGACCGGCAGTTGTTCCTGGCCATTGGGTTAGCCAGGGACTGGAGTAGCGGGAATAGGTCTGGGCATCCGATCCCCACCGTCCACCTGAAGCGGACAAGTTGCCATCGTACAAGTAAGCGGCTGCCGATGTGGGGTAAATTGCGGCGGTCGGTCGAAACTGCGCGCGAGTCCCAAGAGGAATCAACAACAAAAAACCCATGAGCCAAGACCATTTCATCGGCTGCTTTTTTTGTTAAAGATACTTAATCCTAATTTATCGCAATGAAAGAAAAGAAACGCTGTGCATGGTGCCTGAAATCCGAAACATATATGCGCTACCATGATGAGGAATGGGGTGTTCCTGTGCATGACGACCACATCCATTTTGAATTCCTGGTGCTAGAGGGTGCCCAGGCCGGTCTAAGCTGGTCGACCATCCTGAACAAGCGCAAGGGCTATGAAAAGAACTTTGCTGCTTTCGATCCCTCGAAAGTGGCGCGTTTCACATCTGTGAGGATCGAAAAAATTCTCAAAGATCCAGGAGTAGTCAGGAACAGGCTGAAAGTTCTGGCAACAGTCAACAATGCAAAAAGGTTCCTGGAGGTGCAAAAGGAATTCGGATCGTTCGATGCGTATATCTGGCAATTTGTAAATGGAAAGCCGATTGACAACAAAAGAAAAACGCTAAGTGGGGTACCCGCCGTTACGCCAGAATCAGATGCCCTGAGCAAGGATCTTATCAGGAGGGGATTCAAGTTTGTTGGAAGCACGGTGATCTATGCCCACATGCAGGCGTGCGGTTTGGTAAATGATCACTTGATGAAATGTCATCGCTATGAAGCTACTCGGCGTCTACATTAAATATTTCCAGAAAGCGTATAACCCCAGAACTAGCAATACCAGTCCCGGAATAATTTTAATCCATTTGCTACCCTGTACATAAGGAGCCAGGCGCCTAGCAAAAAAGATCAACAGCGAAAGCAACGCCATGGCTCCAACCGCAGTGCCCAGGACGTAACTGTGCAATAATCCCGTTGTACCCAGATCGATCCATCCCTGGGCTTTGAGGTATGCCGTGAAGCCCATCCAATACGGAATCGCCATTGGGTTAAGAATACTCAGCACAATACCACGTCGGAATCCGCTAGCATGAAACTTCTTGGCAAAACCTGTGGATGTTCTGGAAGGTAACAGGTTGATGACACCGAGTGTGGTCATAACCACGGCCGCAATCAATTGAAAATTCTCGATGACAAGGGGTGAAGAAGAGATCAGGTATTCAAATTGAACTCCAATCCAGGCGTAAGGATACTCGATGATAGAAACCGCGAGAGCAAAGCGAAGGGCGATCTTGATTTTCTCTTCCAGACCCAGCTGCAGAATGGTGATGTTGAGTGTGCCTGGCGGAATAGAGCCTATGAAGCTGAAAAAGAATCCAATCAAAAACACCTGGACGTATTCCATGAGTCTTAGGGTGCAGTCAGAGTCTTGAAGTTATTGTAAGCTGTTTTGGCCTCCTTGAACGAAATATACGCAACACCCCGCTCATGATTCTCCCTGCTGACACGATAGATGTCATGCCAGTGCTGAAAGAGCACCTTGAGGGCTTTCAGGAATGGAAATCCCGGTTGGTAAATATGGGCAGGTTCGGCACCACACCCGTTGAGCTCCATTACCTGCACTTTGCCCTCCGTCAAGTCTTCTATTGAAGCCACGCGGAGATCAAATCTGCCGAAGAAAAATCCAGGAATTTGTTGACTGATGCGGTCAAAGGATGCTGAAAGTTTTTCATTTATCAGGTGGTTCTGATTTAAAAACATTGTGCCCAGGCAATGATTGCCGATAGAAACAAGTTCAACTCTTTCCCCCGGAGGAATTATTGACTGAACTGTCGCTTCATAGATTACTTTCAATGTATTCCACTGCAGTCGCGCGCGGTCTTTTTCCAAAATCAATTCTTCAAGCGTCTTCATGCCGTCACCACAAACACTGAGCATTTCCTTCCCCACAATTGAGGTTACAGCTCCCCTGCTTAGGCTGGGATATCGGACATAAAAGACGCCGAACTCAAGTGGTAGATCGACATATGCCTGAATTAGAAAATCGAGTTTAATCTGTTTCAGGTATGGACCAATGTCTCCCGGGCCCTTGATCTTTTTTACCATCCAACCGCGTTCACCCAGGTCAGGTTTAAAGATGACGGGATAGGTAAATCCACCTTCTGCTATTTTTTGCCGGACTTGATCACCCGTAACGGGTAATTTCACCAGCATGGTCTTTGGGGTAAGGTCCTTCGGCACCAGGTTAAGAACATCAAATTTGGATTCTCCAAACATTCCACCCATAAGTATCCCCGGGTTTGATGCTGAGAAAAAAACAAGTGATCGCGCCTTCAGCGAAAGCCAAAGCCAATACGGAAACAGGGGAGCCTGGAGAAGTCCAAAGGGCCAATACTCCCAACTCCGGATCTTGATAAAAAAATTACTATGCGAAATCCTGGAGATGAAATTCATGACGCTCCTCAACGAGAGGCGGTCATTGCTTCCTGGTGGCGGATGGTACTCACGGCAATGCCGAAATCGGAAGGAAAGGAAACATATGGAGCCACTTCGCGCAGGCCAATCTTCATGATCGCCATGTGGTGTACGGCATGCTCAATGTTATAAATCAATTCTCTGAAATAATTTGTCCCGACGGTTACGCTTCGGTCGCTGTTCCGGTCGTACCCCACTTCAAGGGATAGCTTCTGGTCCTCTTCCTGAGACTTGATGAACTCAGTAATCTTTCGAATGGTGTTCAATGCAATGAACTTATCCGATTCAATTAGTTCATTGTGGTCGCGCTTGTCATAGTTGACCACACCCATCTTGAAGCCCTTTTCAAGGCAGATAAAGAATTCCAGTGTATGACGTGTGTGCTGACCAATCGTTGAATTACTCAATGCAGCGGAGGGCCTGGCAAAGTCCTTTTTCTCCATCTGATGAATCACATCAGAGAGCTGATCTAGAATAGTAGTGCAAGCATCCGCTAGCTGCATAGGTTTTCAATTGGGTGCAAATTTAAAACAAAAATTCATTGAATAAACGTGGGCTTGAGTGCAGCGGTTTCAGGGGATGAATTTTTTCCAGTGCTGGTCGCCTTTCGTTTTCAGGATATTTTCATTCTTGTTCCAGTCGGTCAGCGTATTGTTTCCCCAAAAATTATAGAACAGGTAAAGCCTGCCATCAAGTATTTTATGGGTTTCAGGATCAATCTTTACCTTTTCACCATTCTCTCCCATCGCGTATGCACACCAGCCTCCATAAGCCGGTTCAAATTTCTCCGGTGTTGCAATAAATCTCTTCTGGTTGGAGCTGGTCGAAAACCGGTATGACACTCCCTTAAATGAATAAGCAAATTCAGGTTTCCCCTCCGCAGGCTTATTGTCAAAATAACTTACGGGATCGTAGCCCCCGATGGCTACACCTTTTTTAATGTTATAGTTGCTCTTTCTTTGGTCCTCCGTTTGGGCAAACACCATGGTGCTCACGAACATCAGACAAGTTGCGGCAAGTGGGAGAATCCTCATTGCAAATGGATCGTAAGGTTTTACCGTGTGTATAACGCAATGCCCTAAAAATCGGACAAACCAATGACAGCATTTGTCGTTTGCCTTACAATTCAAGTTTATTCGTTAGCGTCAGTCTTCAGAAAGCGCCAAACCAGTTCTGGCTCGTAACCCTTGCCGATGGCGTATCGGGCCGCCTTATCCCTTTTCTTGAACACATTGGAATCCGTAATATGAGCAAGCTTCTTTTTTAGAAGGTCCCGTAGGGTTTTGTGATAATCGCTGTCATCAATCTCACGAAGACCCTTTTCAATACACCTGGGGGTAACACGATGGGCTTCCAACTCATGGGCTATTTTATTACGGCCCCATTTTTTTATCCTGAACTTACCTCCTGCAAAAGCTTTGGCAAAACGCTCTTCATTCAGGAACCCCTCTACAATCAATTTCGAAAGCATTTCTTCCACGTTGGCCTTATACAGACCATAAGAATATAGTTTGTCGCGGACTTCCTGATGAGATCGCTCTTGATAAGCGCAATAGCGGGTGATGGCCGGTAACGCTTCGGCAGGAGAATACTTTTTAGAGGCTTTGGAAACTGTCTGTTCCATAATTGTTCAATCCGCCGCCTTTGTCAGGTGGTATGGACTATTTGACGAGCCCTTTGGCTTTCAGGATGCTGCCCAAAAATTTTCTTTCGTTGTCTGTATTGAAAATTTTGAATGGAAGGTGAATCAACTGCGCTTTGTTAACAAAAAGCAAATAATAATCCTTACCGACCTGTGCCTGTTTGATCTGGTCCCACTTCAAAGGCATACCTTCGCGGGTGTTAAGTTTCATCAATATTTGCTGACTGTTAATTTCGTACGAAAATCTTTCGAACAGCATTTTGCCTTGTTCCAGTTGCGTTACCCCATAAAACTGTATCAGCCAAAAGAGCACAAATAGACCATACGCCGTCAGGCCACCAAAAATCCACCAAAAACTGGGAATCCAGAGGTACAACAGACATATGGCCACCGCTATCGGGACTGCCCACCACATCTTCAGCAGGATGCTGCGGAGGGCCATTTTAATATAAAGGCTCTTCTCAAGTCGATAATTCCGTGTCTTGACAATCATAATTTATTTCTAAATGGGGCGCAAAGTTAACAGGCACGCACCAAACCGCCTACTCAACACCCATCACTTTCAAACTCATGTCAAGGCTTTTGACCGAGTGTGTCAGGGCGCCTACAGAAATGTAGTCAACACCGCAGCATGCCACTGCACGCAGATTTTCTTCTGTAATGCCTCCACTGGCTTCTGTTCTAAATTTTCCATGGATGAGCTTAACAGCTTCGGCGGTGTCCTTGAGGCCCATGTTATCAAGCATGATGACATCCACTCCTCCAACCTCCAGCACTTCCCGGACCTCATTCAGGTTGCGGGTCTCTATCTCTATGGCGAAGTCTTTATGCTCCACCAGCAGGAAGTTCCGCATGTTGGTGATTGCAGCCCGAATGCCGCCAGCCAAGTCAACATGATTGTCCTTTAACATCACCATGGTGTATAAGGCAAAGCGGTGGTTCAAACCGCCGCCGATGAACACCGCCCATTTTTCCAGCAAGCGAAAGTTAGGTGTCGTTTTGCGGGTGTCCATCAGCCGTGCTTTTGTCCCTTCCAATTGTTTACTTAGCCTTCGGGTAAACGTTGCAATCCCGCTCATTCGCTGGAGGCAATTCAGCACGAGACGCTCGGTACTGAGAATGGACTTTGCATGACCTTCTACAATAAACGCAACATCTCCAGATTTTATTTCTTCACCGTCCTTTTTCAGGAAAGTTACCTTCAATGTAGGATCAAACTGATGAAATATTTTTTCAGCCACTTCAAGTCCTGCAACAATTCCCTTGTCTTTAACCAGCAACCTTGCCCTCGCGGTAGCCCCTTCGGGTATCGCACCTTGTGCGGACAGGTCACCATCACCGATGTCTTCAGCCAGGGCAGAGGCAATGAAAGAATGAAGTGCTTCAGAAGTCAGGTAAGGCGGGTGCATGATGTAGAGTCATCGCCGTGAGGCGGCCTTTACTCTTTCACAAAACTGATTTCATGTACTAGATATTCTTCTCCCACCTGGCGGACACGCATCAGTACATTGTAGCTGTCGCTGCCGCTGATGTAGCGACCGATAGCAAACTGAAGTCCACCTTTAGAGGAACCCATGTGCACAATGCTAAAATCGTTGACAGGGTGTTTCTTGAAAAAATCCTTCAGGACAAACTCTGATTGTGCCTTGCTGTAGGTATTGATGTTTCCCTCCAGATTGATGTCCACAGAGACGGCAAAGGATTTGACCAGGGCCGCCGCATCGCTTGCCTTAATGGCATCTTTCATCGGGTTGAAAATCTCCGATTGCGCCTGAACAAGGCTAACAGAGGCCATGATCAACACCAACAAAACAGTAAAACGCTTCATCGAATGGAATTCAGTCCAAAAGTATGCCATTAAATTCGCCCGGCCAAGGTGAAGCAAGTCAAAGCAACAAATCCGTCCTTGCACCCCTATATTTGAAGTAAAATTTGAATCCATGAATAAGAAAGTGTTGTTGATGATCCTGGATGGCTGGGGAATTGCCCGGAACATCAAAGTTTCAGCCATTGACCAGGCGAAGACTCCATATATCAATTCACTCTACAAGAAATATCCGCACAGTCGGCTGGAGGCTTCGGGCCTTGCCGTAGGATTACCTGAAGGGCAAATGGGAAACTCGGAAGTCGGCCACATGAACATTGGCGCCGGTCGGGTAGTGTACCAGGATCTTGTTAGAATCAACAAGGCAGTAGATGAAAAGGAACTCGACCAGAATCCTGTATTGCTTAAAGCGCTTGAATATGCCAAATCCAATAAGAAGGCCATACATCTGATGGGGCTCTTATCTGATGGAGGCGTGCACTCTCATATCAAGCACCTGGAGGGACTTTGCACCATCGCAAAGAACCACGGGTTGACAAACCTCTATATCCATGCTTTTACCGACGGACGTGATACTGATCCAAAGGGAGGTGCCATTTACCTGAAGAATCTTCAGGATCATCTCTCTAAGACCACAGGAAAGATTGCCAGTGTGGTGGGGCGTTATTACGCCATGGACCGTGACAAACGCTGGGAGCGTGTGAAGCTTGCCTACGATTTGCTGACAAAAGGTGTGGGTGATAAAACTACCAACATCATTCAGTCGGTTGAAAAATGCTACGCAGCCGGAGTGACTGACGAATTTATCAAACCGATTGTCGCGACGGACAGCAAAGCAAATCCTCTCGGAATTATTCAGGAAGGTGACGTGGTGATTTGTTTCAACTTCAGGACTGACCGTGGAAGAGAGATCACGCAGGTGCTCACCCAACAGGATTTTCCAGAACATGGAATGAAGAAAATGAAATTGTACTACGTAACCATGGCCAACTATGATGACTCCTTCAAGGATGTTGAAGTGATCTTTGACAAGGACAACCTTCTCAATACCCTGGGGGAGGTACTTGCCAAGGCAGGCCAGAAGCAAATCCGGATTGCCGAGACAGAAAAATATCCTCACGTGACTTTTTTCTTCTCCGGCGGGCGCGAGGAGGTTTTTCCGGGAGAAAGCCGGATACTCTGCCCTTCCCCAAAAGTGGCCACGTATGATCTTAAACCTGAAATGAGCGCTACGGATATTCGAGACAAAATCATTCCCGAACTTGAAAAAAAAGATGCCGACTTTATCTGCCTGAATTTTGCCAACCCGGACATGGTGGGCCACACGGGTGTATTTGAAGCTGCGGTGAAGGCTGTGGAAACAGTTGACCAATGCAATCAAGCGGTTACCGAAGCTGCCCGAAAGAACGGATATTCCGTTATCATCATCGCAGACCACGGAAACGCTGATATGATGATTAATGACGATGGTACACCCAACACAGCCCACACCACGAACCTGGTGCCCTGCATTTTTGTTGATGACCAGTACCAAGGCAAGATCAAGGATGGTAAACTGGGGGACCTCGCCCCCACCATTCTAAAATTACTCGGCACACCCGTTCCTAAAGAAATGACGGGAAACATTTTACTTGATATATAATATATGCATCTGCCTTTTGATTCAATGCCAGGGCATTCGCGGCTGTGGGTATACCAGGCTAACAGGCCATTTGCTGCCGATGAACAAACGCACCTGACGAAAGGATTGCGGTCCTTATGTGATGACTGGTCGGCACACGGTTCGCCATTGCACACCTCATTCACCTTGCAGTATGATCAATTTGTGGTCCTGGCCGTAGATGAACGACTGCATGGCGCAAGTGGTTGTTCTATCGACGGAAGTGTTCACTTCCTGAAAAACCTTCAGCAGTCGCTGGGGCTTGATTTTTTTGACCGTTCGCATGTGGCTTTCCTGCAAGAAAAAAAAGTAATGCTTTACGATCTCCCTGATCTGAAAAGGCTATTCGAAAAACATACACTATCTGCTGACAGTATTTCGTTTAACAATGCAGTGACCACACGGGATGAGTGGGTGAGACAATGGCTTCAACCGGTTAAAGATTCCTGGATGGCCCGTTATTTACCCAAAACTGCGGTAGCCTAGTAGCCATGGCGGATTTTACTTTTTTGTACCTTTCGATGTCATGATGAAAAGTCTCACGATCCGAACCATTGCCTGCTTAATTTATTCGCTTGCGGTACTGGCAGCCTGCAGTCCGGAGAAGAAAGCGTTGAAGAACTTTCGATATGGCAATTTTGAAGATGTAATCTCCTACTATCAGGGTGTGTTGAATAAACAGCCGGGCAATGGAAAAGCCAACTATTACATTGCTGAAAGCTATAGGCAATCCAACCGGATAAAGGAATCAGAAAAATATTATGAGCGGGCAGGTGGTCCCGGCGTCAGCAAGGATTCTGTGTTGTTTTTTCTTTCTAAAGCGCAGCAAGCCAACGGCAAGTATGCCGAATCGAAACAGACTCTGGAAAACTTAAAGGGCTCCACAACAGTAGATGCCATGCGCGACAGGGCCAACAAAGAACTTACCGGTCTCAACAACCTGAGCCAACTGGATGAGAAAAAAAGCTATTACCGCATCAAGAACCTGGAGACCCTGAATTCCAATTTCAGCGAATATTCGCCTGCCTACCTCAACGGTGAACTGTATTTTACTTCTTCCAGGTCCAACAGTCGTATTTACGCGGCTACAGGCACTCCCTATACCGACCTCTACAAAGCAGAAACAAAAGGGGCTGTTGTCGACCCGAATACGGTCAAGGCCCTGCCTGTTGAAATCAATAGTCCGAATGTCAATGTGGGAACGATTGCATTCGCGCCAGATGGCAAGACCATGGTGTTCGCAAAAGGCAATACGGGAAAGCGAAAAGGCGCCAACGATGTTGATCTGTATTTGTCCCGTTTCAGAAATGGCGAATGGTCGGAGGCGCAGCAAATTAATATCAACCAGCCCGACTCCTGGGAATCGTCTCCT
Organism: Cytophagales bacterium; assembly: GCA_025358885.1. Lineage (GTDB taxonomy): Bacteria > Bacteroidota > Bacteroidia > Cytophagales > Cyclobacteriaceae > ELB16-189. Next base: position 67,525 of record JANYHW010000178.1, read on the forward strand.
GCATTCAGCCCCGACGGACGTACCCTTTATTTCGCGTCGAACCGAAAGGGCGGATTTGGCGGTCTCGATATTTACTCCGCCCAAATGGATTCACGTGGACGCTTTTCACGCGTGAGAAATCTTGGGTCCGATATCAACACGTCAGGCAACGAAATGTTTCCCTACGTGTCGGAAAATGGTAAGCTATATTTTTCATCGGATGGCCACCCTGGATACGGCATGATGGACTTGTTTGTGGTAAACCGGGCAAATGGAAAGACCGTGGTAGAAAACCTGGGGCAACCGGTGAACTCAACAGGGGATGATTTCGGTATTTTCCTGTTCAAACCCGATCGTGGATTTTTCTGCTCCAACCGTGAAGGCGGCAAAGGCGACGATGACATCTATACTTTCATTAATGATGATCCAAACCTGAGGGTGGTCAACTACTACCTGCAGGGAATTACATATTCCCTGAAGAAAGACAGCACCAAAGAAATTCTTGGCAATACGAAGGTCACGATCCTGGATGGACGGGGGGATGCGATGTCGGACTTCGTTACAGGAAATGACGGGAAATTCCTTTTCCGCGTCTATGAAAATGAAAAGTATACGCTTATTGGAGAAACCGATGGTTATCTCACCAAGCGAGGTGCTTACACAACTAATGGCAAGTCTGTACCGCTGGAGACATTAAAAGAACTGATCACCAATATCACCCTGGATACGTTGCTGGTGCTTGACAGGCTGGAGAAGAATATCGCCTACCAATTAAAGAATATTTATTTCGGTTATGATAGTGCAAACATCAATCCGGCGGCAGCCCGCGAACTTGACAAACTTCTTGACGTGCTGAGCGATAATCCCGAAATAAAAATTGAACTGGGATCACACACAGACAGTGTCGGCTCTGTTGATTTCAACATCGGGCTATCACAGCGACGGGCACAATCAACGGTAAACTACCTGATCAAGAAAGGTATTGCTTCTGAACGCCTTGTCGCAAAAGGCTATGGAGAATCCAAGCCCATCGCACGGAACACCAATCCGGATGGGTCAGATAACCCGGCCGGGCGTGGTCGAAACCGTCGCACCGAATTCAAGATCCTCGAAATAGGTGTTCGCCAGGAAAAGAAAGAAGGCGAGGATGACGAAGACAAATACTTCAAGAACGAGAAAAACGAGAAGAACGAGAAAAACGAAAACGATCAGTGATCATCTTACTTCGAATTTTGTTTTCAATTGCGCATAACGTCCTGTCTGCGAAGTAAATCTAATACCCTTTTGTAATTCCTTTTTCGATCGCGGGTATGCCCTTCTTCATCCATTCCGGTTCAGCATTGCCTTTCAGGTAATAGTTAAAAAACTGCATTAAACGGGTCTGAAAATCAATCCTGTTTTCCCTCTTGACAGGCCAATGGGGTTCTCCATTGTAATTCAGCATCCAAACGGGTTTGTTCAGTCGGCGCATGGCCATATACATCTCTATCCCCTGGTACCAGGGCACTGCGCCATCTGCATCATTATGAAGGAGAAGCAGTGGCGTTTGAATCTTATCCGCAAAGAAAATAGGGGAGTTCTCAATGAAATGCATGGGCTTTTCCCATAATGTGCCCCCAATGCGACTTTGGGTGTGCTCATATTGAAACATCCGGCTGACACCTGTCTCCCAACGGATCCCTCCATAGGCGCTGATCATATTGGCAACAGGAGCGCCTGCCTCAGCCGCTCTAAAAAGATTGGTACGGGTTAGCATATAGGCAATCTGATACCCTCCCCAGCTATGACCCTGTATTCCAATATTTTTTTCATCAACAAAGCCTCGTCCGATAAGTGCAGTCACTCCCGGCATGATGCAATTCAATGCGCTCTCTCCCGGAAATCCGATCTTGTAGGTAATGTCCGGAACAAAGATCAGGTAACCGTTGCTGACATACACACTGCGATTAACAGCGGAACGCAGCGGTTCAGGCTTAATGTGCTGATGGATGTTGTCACTCTCCTTCTCATAGAAATAGACAATCATGGGGTACTTCTTCGCTGGGTCAAAACCTTCTGGTTTGTACAACATCCCCGCTAAAGGGATATTGTCAAGCGAAGTCCAATGCACCATCTCCACACTTCCCCAGAAATAGTGTTTAGTCTGGGGATTGGCTTCACTAATTCTTCTAGGTGCACTAAATGTCAGGTCAGTCGACCACACATCCGGAAAATCCCGAAAGCTTTCACGTGTAAAAAGAACCTGGTTGGAGTTCTTTGCCTTGACCACACCACCAAACCGGAAAGGTGCCATCATCAGCCGGGTGAGTTTTCCCGATTGAATCGACAGTTTATAGTAGCCCGACTCTTTCGTTAATTCATTGAAAGCCGACAGCAGAAGTTCCCTCGAGGGATCTATTGATCGCTCTTCAGCATCCAATTTGACATAGCGAAAGACAATTTTTTCCTTTCGCCCAACACCCGTCAGGTTTGTGGGTGGTTTTTGATTTTGTGGATCAAACATCCACATGTCATAACGGTCATAGACAATGAGATTCTGGTCTTCCAATGTCCAACCGGCAAAACCATAAGAAGATGGGAAGTCAGGTGAATCATTCTCTTCATCTGCGAATGCGACTGACAATCCCCGATTCAGTTTTTCCACCTTCCCGTTTGTGACTGAATGGGCATACCACGAAGTGTCCATCAGGTTAAACCAGAATGCATACCTGGCTTTTGGTGAGAGACTCATGTTGCCCTTCAGTTTTGTGGCAATGGTCGTTCGCACTTGCTTCTCAAGATCAAATAGATAGAAGTCTCTGAAGGCAGTCATATCCCAGGTGGTCATCTTGCGGTAGGGCACGTTTGTCTCACCGAGGGCCACCGTGGCATTGCCTTCATCTCCGGTTTCAATGGAAGGCACCTCTCTGTCTCCGAGTTGCATAATCCTCTTCCCTGTCAGGTCTATGGCTACCACATAAGACCGCTTCTTCTCTGTTTCCAGCTGACGGTTCTGTTGCGGATAAATATATGGATCATCACCCCCCCAGACTTCTACGCTGACAATTTCTTCCGTCAACAAGGTGGTGTCTTGCACAACGGGTAGGGGTGCCGATCCAAAGAACAATTTCAAACCATCCTTTGAAAACACGGGGGTATAATTTTCACTTACCGTCCAGTGTTGAGGAATGCCCAATGAACGCTCCACATCCAAAACGGCTGCCGCAGGAAATCCTTGTTTCCAATGGTAGAGCTCGAAATGCCTCACGAGTGCTTTGGTTGTATCGCTGTCCAACAGGAAGGAAGCTTGTGTCCCGTCTTCACTGACTGAAAGACCTTTATACTTGTATTTACTTTTTCCTTCGTGGAGGGTCATGAGTTTCTGACTTCCCAGATCATACCAGTACACTCCCGCCTTCAATGTACTGTCATTACCCGTTGACGAAAAAATAAGCCCCTGCCCGTACTTGGCAAAAACATAATCCTTCACAAATCCAAACAACACATCTTTATGTTCGGGAAATTTTCTGATTACCAGAGAATAACCATTGTCATCAGAATTGACTTTTTTCTTTTTAGTTTTCTTCTCATCTGGTTTTGCCTTGACTTCTTTCTTCGCTTCTGTTTGATAGGCGATCCAGCCTCCTGATTTCTCCGGCATCTTAAATGATCTTACCTCCGGAATCTTCTCTATTTTGCCAGCTCCTAAAGTGTAGATGCCCAGAGAATCCTTTGGCAAGTCCTCTTTCTTCTTCTTTTGACGGCGTAGTTCTTTCACAAGTTTCATGGGTGGCTTGATTTTAAACACCGCATACCTGCTGTCAAAGGACAGAAGTACACCTTCGGCCCGCTTCGCCGAGTCTTGAGTCGATGAGCTGATGTTATAAAAAATTGCTTTGCCGTCGCCGTCTTGAGGGTTCACGGTGAACACTGCAAACTTACCATCCGGAGTGAGCGCTTTGTAGGGTATATCTTTCCACTGATCATAGACTGCATGAGTCAAGGGCTGTTTAGTGATAGCTTTAGGAATAACTCCCGCATTTTTCTTCTGGGCATCCAAGAGGATAAAGGATAGCAACAGCCACACAATTATTGCAAGTCTCATGGTGAATCGATTTACTGCGAAGATAGATTTTTCCAGATGGGCCATGCTTAACAATTATATCAATGGCACCGCACGGTCTTATTTTCCCTGAATTCACCCGAGCCTTTCAATCATCAGGAATGAAACAAGTGCCACTCATCACCGTCAATAATACCTTTGAGGATCATTTTTTAAAAATGCTCCAACATCCTTAATTGAAGAAACATTTTATATCTTTTATATCTTTCTGAACTCATGCGGTCAATCTGGCTTAGTTTCCTTCTCTTCATCCTCATCAGTCGGGCCTATGGTCAGGACTGGAAGGGTACATATGATCGCGCCGTTTCAGAATATCAGGAGAAAAAGTATCTACAGGCAATGGCAAGTGCAGAGAAAGCCTATGCTGCCTCAAGAAACCTGGACGCCAAGAGCCAGGCATTTTCCCTGCAATTACTCACGGCCATCTGCCTGGAAACTCAGGACTATTCAAAGGGACTGACTTATGCAAAAGAAGAAGTAAAGGCTTTTGAACAGGCGGAGGGTAAATCAAGTAAACGGTACGTCGAGGCATTGCAGAAAAGGGCTGAATTGTTTCAAGCCCAATCCCTCTGGCAGGAATCCAGTAAGGACTATGAAGAACTCCTTAACATTTACACCAATACCCCGGGGTCGACAAGCATTACCTATTTGAAAACCCAGAGTAATTATGGGCAGGTTCTGTTATCCCTCAATGACGTCTCCAAAGCCGTAACCATTTTGAACAGTGCTGTGACCGGATTAATGAAATTTCCAGATGAAGTAGAAGAGTATGGTCTGGCGCTTTACTACAGTGCTTATGCTAGTAGCCAAAGCCACGACTACACAGGAGCCGAAAACCGGCTAAAAGAATTTATTGTATTGGCTGAAAAAAATGGGTGGCAGTCGTGGCCGGAATACGCACAATCAAAGTCTCAACTGGTTCAACTTGCCAATCAAAAAGGGAATACTTCTGAGGGGCTTCTCTTGGTGCAGCAGGGCAACATCGACGATGACCTGAAGGCCAAACAATATCTCAAAGCGGCAATCGAATCACAGCACGAGCACCCTGCCGAGGCCTTAGGGTATTTTAAGCAAGCGGAAGAAAGTCTCACAAAGACCACAGAACAGTCAAACACCGGGTTTTCAGTGTTTCAGAATTTCGCTCGCTTCCTGTACGTCAATAATGATTGGAAAGAGGCAAAAATAAAACTTGATAAGGCACGCCAGATCGCCTCTGCACTTTTTCCATTATCCAGCCTGGAGTATGGCTATGTATTGGAGCTCGATGGCGACCTGCTTGTTGCCTCCGGCAAAGTCCAGGCTGCACCGGAGAAATATGAAGCAGCTTTCAAAAACTTTGCGTCACTGCCCATGGTTACACAGGCATCACATCGCACCAGTGCCACAGTCAAGTTTCTCAATGCCAACCGACCAGACATCGCCCGGGGATTTCTTGAAGGGCTGGCAACCGACTACTCTATCCTGGCCACACTCCCGGAAAAGATCCAAATGGAGATTTCTTCCTTGTACACAGAAATTCTCATTCAACTAAATTTATCTGAAACGGCCATCAAGCACCTTACCCTGGTGACAGCCAAGGCTACAACGCTTGGTGCCCAAAATGAGTTGACCCTCCAACTCGCGGAGGCTTATGAAGCGTCAGGTGATTTGAAAAAATCAGAGGGGCTGTTTGAATCCGTAATCAGAAAGTCCACCGCTCTCCCCGAAGTGCAGGCCGAAACCTTCTACCAGCTTGCCAGGCTACAGCAGCAAATGGGAAAATACAAGGAGGCCGAGAAAACATATCAGGCGGCCCTGGCGGCCAACAAGAAAATTCATTCTGCTGATATTAACCAGGTCTACAACTCCTTCGCTACATTTTACATCACCCTGGGAAATTACACCGCTGCCGAATCGATTTACAAAAATCTCCTGGGCGATCCACAAACATCTCCTGCCCTGGCGGATGCCATCAAGCAAAATCTCGCTGCGATCTATCAGCAAACACTCCGTTATGATCAGGCCGAGCAACTCCTGCGCGAGGTGTTGGACGATGACCGAAAACTCATCGGGAACAAGCACCCCGATTTCGCCATTAGCCTACAGAACCTTGCAGCCCTTTATCAAATGAAAGGCAACTTTCAACAAGCCCGGGAACTTTATCTACAGGCAATTGAAGTTGACAAGCTAAATGGCGGAGAACAAACCCTTCGCTATGCCAACAAGGAAGCCAACCTCGGTACCGTTTATCAGGAATTGGGGGAAACCGGGAAGGCCCTTCAACTTCTTGAGTCGGCATTGAAAATCCGGGAACGTATCCTTGGAAAGGACCATCCCGACTATATGTACACTTTATATAACCTGGCTGAACTCAAAAAGGGAATGGGTGACTACACTTCTGCAGCGCCCCTCTTCAATCAGGTCTCCTATTTCTATCTCAACCAAATCAAGCAAATATTTCCATCCCTCAGTGATTTTGAAAAGACGGCCTACCTCAACAAGATCGACAAGGTTATTGATGACTATGAAGAGTTTGTTGTAAGGTACCAGCAAAAAGATGCAGATGCACTCGGCCAACTTTTCAACTTTAGGCTACAGACGAAGGCGTTGTTGCTTAATGCCTCAGTCAAAGTGAGAAATGTCATACTTACCAATGGCAGCCCTGAAGTTCAAACAAAATTTGTGGAATGGCTCCATCTTAAGGAAAGACTTGCGCGCTTTGCCACGCTTACTTTGGAGGAAAGGAGAACACAGCAACCCCTGATCGATGAAAGTGAAGTGAAGGCCAATGAACTAGAAAAATGGCTCTCATCACAGTCGGAATTATTTGAAGGTGAATTTGCGAGAAGACCTCTCTCCTGGCATGACGTAAAGAAGGCCTTGAAGCCTGGTGAATCTGCGGTCGAAATGATACGCCTTAGCCTTGAGAAAGATTCCGTCATCTATGCAGCCCTGGTCCTCAAACCCGAACAGGCGACTCCCGCTTTGATGACTTATAGGAATGGCAAGGACATGGAGGGGCGGGAGTTCAGTTATTACAGCAACACCATCAGGTATGATATTGAGAATTTGAGATCGTATGGATTATTTTGGGAACCGCTTGAGGCATCGCTTAAGAATTCGACAATCATCTATTTCTCTGCCGATGGCATTTATAACAAAATAAATCCACTCACCCTGTATGACCCCAACAAAAAACAATACCTCGTTGACCGGCTAACAGTGCATCTGCTCAGCAACCTCGGTGAAGTAACGATGCGTGCCGGAACTCTTTCGGCTATTCCATCAGCGGCCTTGTTCGGCTTCCCTGATTTCAGATCCGGCCAACCTATCAATTCGGTGAATCTCTCGCCACCCACAAGAAATACCGCTGTTTCCGAAATTGTAAAAAGTGGAGTGGCTGACTTGCCTGGGACAAAAGAGGAGATTCTGAATATCGCTCAACTGCTTAAAAAAAATCAATGGAAAGTAACTTCCTACTTAAGCAAGGAGGCATCCGAAGAAAAAATCAAGAGCATCCACAGCCCGGATATTTTGCACATTGCCACCCATGGTTTCTTCATTCCAGAGCAGTCTGACGAGACTCCCATCATTTATTCAAATGATCCGGCACTTGCCCATGACAACCCCCTCACCCGGTCCGGCCTGCTATTGGCTGGAGTTGAAAAGAACCTAAACTTTGAACCACGGAAGTCCGGTATCATACAGGAAGAAGATGGCATTCTCACGGCATTGGAAGTAATGAACCTCACCCTTGATCATACAGACCTTGTCATTCTCTCTGCCTGTGAGACCGGTTCAGGTAAGATCCGGAACGGGGAAGGGGTCTATGGTTTACAGCGGGCCTTCCTTGTGGCAGGTGCGAGTAACCTGGTGATGAGTCTGTGGAAAGTCAGTGATGAGGCCACAGAAGAATTGATGACACGATTCTATACAAACTTTCTGATATCAAAAGACAAGGCGGCAGCGTTCCGCCAGGCTCAACTTGACATAAAAAAGAAATATGAAGCGCCCTTTTATTGGGGGGCTTTTGTGCTCATTGGCCGATAAAAGATTATTTTTAGCACCATGATACGTCCCGCATCATGGTTTTTAGGAGTGTTGGCGGTGTTGGCACTCTCAGATGCAATACATGCGCAAACGATCAAAGAGGAGCCCCGGCGGGTAGATGGAGTCAGTACAGAGAAATTCGTTGAGTTTGCTCCCACGATCAGTGCTGACGGCAATACCATGATCATTCAAAGTAACAGAAATTCACCGCGAAGTACTGAAAGCTGGGAATTATTTGAATCAGTTCGTTCTCCTGGCGGGACCTGGAGTGACGTTACACCACTTACCACCATCAATAAAAAATGCAGCTTCCTCGCAGGTCCGTGCCTGAGCTATGACGGTAACCGAATATACTTCACCGCATTCATCAATGGGGTAACGACCAGTGAAGACATATTCTATGCAGAACGGCTCGACAATACACAATGGGGTGAACCAAAAAGTGTCGGTGCTCCTATAAATACTGAGGCATTCGAAGGATTTCCATCCATCTCCGCCGACGGAAACTCCCTTTATTTTATGCGCGTCAATCTTATTGACCCTGTGGACAAGAAATCCAAAGAAAACTGTTTTGAAATATTTGTATCGACCCTGCAGGCAGATGGTAAATGGGGGCAGCCCAAGAAGCTTCCAAGCCAGATCAACCTGGGCTGTGTCCGCGACCCGCGCATCATGGCCGATAACCACACCTTGATCTTCTCAGCGATTATCTCCAGCGGAAAGGGAAAGTATGATCTGTTTCAGTCCAAGAAAACTGCCGACGGCAAATGGACAACAGCAAAGCCATTGGATTTCATTAACTCTCCCGAGAATGATCAATCCCCCACGATATCCGCTGCGGGAAATGTCATTTATTACTATACTAAGAATGATATTTATGCGATGCCTATACCCATGGAGTTCAGGCAATCAACCAATGTTACGGCACAAGGGTTCGTGAAGACGGAACAACGGAGGTTCCCGGTGTCAACTAACATTGAGGTGTATAACCTGGATACCCGGGAAAAAGTCAACAAGATTAACAATCCTTATGATGGACGTTTCAGCCTTGTCATGGCGGCCGGGTCACGCTACAGGGTAGAGTTTTACAATCCTGGTTTCGTCAAAGAGACGAGAGAGTTTGATTTCAAAAAACAAGAGGTCTATGAAGAAATTAGCCTGAATATTAATCTCAAATCAACTTACCACGCCTCCATTGCCGCAACGGACTTCGATTTGAAGGCCTCCCTGGATGCTTTTGTGCAGGTGTCAAATGAACAGGGGGCTCTTATATGGAAGGATTCGGTGAAAGCCGGACAACCACTGAAGCCCATTGCCCTGGAAACCGTCCATCAGTATCAAATCACGGTTACCCGTGAAGCTTACCAGGAGGTGAAACAGTCTCTTGTCTTCAATGCGCAAATCTTCAGGGCGGACACTACACTCACATTCCAGTTAACACATGACAAGATAAAATTTGTTGCAGAGGTAACCGACATCACGAGCAACAAACGGGTAAGGACCAAGGTGACATTCAATAACACCACCCAGGATGAAGTAATTATTGCGGAATCCGGTGAGTCCGTTTATCTCAGAAAGGGAGACCGTTATCAGGTTGTAGCCAGCAGCGATAAGGGTTATTTCTTCGCCACCACAAATGTACTGGCAGGAGGCGGCGAGGTGACTCAGGATGGAGTCTATCGGCTAAACACGGCTATTACCCCGATCAAAGAAGGCGCATCACTCACTCTGACCAATATTACTTTTGAAACCAATTCCGCAGAAATCAAACAATCATCCTATTCAGAACTTGACAGGGTCATCGAATTGATGCGTCAAAACCCTGCCCTCATAATTGAAATCGCCGCCCATACCGATGACGTGGGCACAGCCAAGTATAATTTGAAACTTTCCCAACTCAGAGCCGAGAGTGTAGTTACCTATTTGAAGAGCAATGGAATTGTGAATGAGCGTTTTGAAGCCAGGGGCTATGGTAAAACAAAACCACTCACCCCCAATCAAAATAAAGAAAGCAGGGCCCGCAACAGGCGGGTGGAGTTAGTTGTACTGAAGGCAGGTTAATAGAAGTCTATGTGTAAGAGAATTCCCCCTTGGCACTTTTGATTGTCACTTTCTTTCCCACGGCACTCTCAACACGTCCAATTATTTTCGCCTCGACACCTAAGCCCTTCGAAATTTCGACTACCCTGGCACCAAGTTGCTTTGGCAGATACACTTCCATGCGGTGACCCATATTAAAGACCTTATACATCTCTTGCCACGAGGTAGCGCTTTGCTCATAGATAAGTTCAAAAAGAGGCGGCACATCTAGCAGGTTGTCTTTGATGACATGGAGATCTTCAATGAAGTGTAGCACTTTGGTTTGCGCTCCGCCACTGCAATGAATGATACCATGGATTTGGTGTCTCAATTCCTTCAACACTTCAATCAGCACCGGCGCATAGGTTCGGGTGGGTGACAAGACCAATTTTCCCACTGTCACGGGGACTTGCGGAATATGGTCCGTGACCACGTATTTTCCACTGTAGACAAGGTCCTCGGGAATTTCATGGTTGTATGATTCAGGATAGCGAGAGGCATAATTATTCGAAAAGACATCGTGCCTGGCAGACGTGAGTCCATTGCTTCCCATCCCTCCGTTGTATTCTGATTCGTATTCGGCCTTCCCGTAAGAAGCCAGGCCCACAACCACATCACCTGGCTGTATGCGGCCGTTATCAATCACGTCGCTGCGCTTCATCCGGGTAGTTACTGTACTGTCCACGATAATGGTGCGCACCAGGTCGCCGACATCTGCAGTCTCCCCACCCGTGCTATAAATTTCCATTCCGTACTTGCGAAGCATCAACAAAACTTCTTCAGTTCCCGCTATGATGGCTGAGATGACTTCGCCGGGAATCCGGTTTTTGTTTCTCCCGATGGTTGAGGATAGAAAGACAGGTCCTGTGGCGCCCACACAAATCAGGTCATCCACATTCATGATGATCGCATCTTGTGCTATTCCTTTCCAGACGGACAGGTCTCCTGTTTCTTTCCAATAGATGTAAGCCAGCGATGATTTGGTCCCGGCGCCATCGGCGTGCATCACCGTGCAATAGTCCGGATCTCCTGCCAGCAGGTCTGGAACAATCTTACAAAACGATTTGGGGAAGAGTCCTTTGTCGAGCTGCTGAATAGCCCGATGTACATCTTCCTTTGATGAGGATACCCCGCGCTGCTGATATCGGTCCGTAGCCTGGTCCAACGTGCGTAAGTATTTCCTATTTGAATTTCGCTGACACCCAGAAACTGGATGTGGAAGACATGGGGCTGCTCGAACTGCCTCGGGGTGGAGTGCCCAATCCCCGGCCCATACCAGAACCTCCTCCCCCTCCACCTCCATAGCCTCCACCTCCATAACCACCGCTTCCCCTACCGCTTCCGCTGTACCCCTGATTTGAACCGGGTGAAGCGCTGCCACCTTTGGTCGGCGGCGGAACAAATTTTCCTGTTTCAAAACCGATTCCAATAACTGAAATGGCGGCTTTCGACATCCGGAATGATTTAAATGGGACAATTGCCTCATAGGTCAAAATCAATCCATCTTCGTCGCTAACAATGGCCACTTTTATTCCATTGGTAATTCCTGATCGTGTACTGGTCAGAGGATCATCCGCCAAACCCAGCAATTCAAGTATTTCTGCATCTTTGATTACAGCCTTAATCATTTCCTTTTGAAAATCCGCCCGTTGGCTTGAGGACATGTTGCTTCGGTTTTCGCCTGACTTACTCATCGCTTCGATACGGTCATGGGCCTCTGCACCGGTTGGAAATTTCAATCCCAACTTCTCTTTTTTCTTCCCTTTAGGATCCATCCACAAGGTCAAGCCAAAGAGTGCAATTTTTCGGCGTATTAATTCATCGCCGGTCTTCATCCTGACGTACAGGTTATTGTCGTCGCTGCAGACATTGTAGCTGAACTTGTTTTCGTCCCCTTTGATCCACTCCATGGGCCACTCGTCCGCCTGACCGTCTATTTGAAGCAGAGAGGCAAGCTGGCAATTACCAGGCTCAGGATCCTGCGCAACAGCTGATATGGACAATGCCATCATCAGGAGCAGTAGAATTCTGTGTTTCATATGAATAGGATTGAAATTCAGGACAAAGTTATCAAATCCTAATGAAGCAAACTGCGAAAGAGTTACGAGAATCTGAGCTTCCGGTAAAGCTCCCAGGCTATTATTCCAACGCAAACGGAAATATTCAGCGAATGCTTGGTCCCTGCCTGAGGCACCTCGAGTGCCAGGTCGGCAAGTTCAAGCACTTCATCACTCACTCCATCCACTTCATTTCCAAAAACCAGACAGTACTTTGTTTCAGAGTCCGGCATAAATTGCTGCAAGGGTGTGCTTTCCGTGGTTTGTTCTATGACGACGATGGTATAGTTTCTGCGTTTCAATTCCTGAACGGCCAATCCCGGATGTTGCGCATACTCCCACTCCACCGAATCAGTGGCACCGAGCGCGGTTTTATGAATTTCACGATGTGGTGGAGTGCCGGTAATGCCCGTCAGGTAAATTTTTTCAATGCAGAAGGCGTCTGCCGTACGAAAAGCAGATCCCACATTGTGGAGGCTGCGGACATTGTCGAGTAAAATGGCGACCGGAAGTTTTGTCGCTTCCTTGAATTTATTTACCGAAAGGCGGCCCAGTTCCTCCAGCTTAAGTTTTTTCATGCGCGAAGATACGCAAGTATAAAAACCGACCATCGACAAAGATCACGCAACCCGAATGATTGCGTGACCGTGAATGGCCTTCATTGCACTTTACTTGGCCACGATGTTATCGTTCGTTACCAAAAGCTTCAAAATCGAGCCCTTAGTTTTGTGGTAGATGGTGCCATTGAGTACAAGGTTATAGGATCCTGAACTGGCAGCAGGGTCCGCTGTTATGGTTGCCATGCTGCTCTCAAAGTTTCCAGAGACTGGCGCATAGGTAACAGTGATGCCGGTTGGCAGCGCACTGGAAAAGCCCAATTCAGTGATTCCCTTGGCAAAAGATTTTGACCGGGCAATCAATACAGTTAGGGTCTTGCTTTCTCCAGGCCTGATGGAGAGACTGCTCTCAGACAGATTGATGGTAAATTCCGAACGGGGGATTTCATTTTTTGTTTGTGACCAGCCGGTGGAAATAACGAACAAGGCCAATGCGGTGAATAGATTTTTCATAAGGATTTTTGTTTTTTCAAACAAACGCAGGTCCAGCGCACGAAGCCAAGCGAGAAGCAGCTTTTGGGGCAAAAGGAGAGTTATTTGAGGTGATCAAAAACCCATGGGGTGAACGACAAAGTGCTGGGGTCAATGGTCAGCTGAGTTCCATCATGTTTCGAAGCTGACTTATTTTATCCATTACCTCTTTGCCCTTGGGGCGGGAAACCGGAATGGAAAATCCAGTCCCCTGGATCTGCAGTTTGTATCCATTTGTATTGCCGCTGATGGCACTTATGGCATTTACGTTTACGATAAAAGACCGGTGGCACCGAAGTGCAAAGGAGTTGTCAAGTTGTGCTTCAATGTTTTTCAGGTTTACCCTAAGGAGTTTTTTTCTCACTTCTTCTCCTTCTCTCCATGTCACGGTGGAGTAATTGTCGTCTGCTTCCACGAAAAGTAAATCTGGCAGGTTGAAAGAAAGACTTTCGCTGGTATCGGAATACAACGTGATGTGGTTGTCGGCCCTGGGCGTATCTTTTTTGAGGGCTTGTATTTTTTGAAGTTCGCGGTTGCTCTTAATAGCCTCCTGTAGGTTCCGTTGAAGAAGGTGCGCTTTTAGAAAAAGCGTTGTGAGCGCAATGGGGATAATTCCTTTCAGGGCCACCTGCGTGTTTACATGATTGGCGACTGTCATCCAGGAAAGTTCCTGGCAAACAAAAAGCTTCTCGATCACCGTGCACAACGCACTGATCAAAATCAAATGTCCAAGGTTAAGGAAGATGTACTTTCTGTAATTCCAGGTAACAGGGTCCATTGCCGCCGGGAACAGTTTTGGAAGGACCAGGATGTTAAAAGAAAGGGAAACAAAGGTGATCGAACCATGCAGCCATTGGAGGTTGCTGGTCGGCCTGAATTCGTTTGGTGTCCTGAACACATAGAGAAAAAGAGTCACGAAAATGCTTAGCACAAATACCAGCACAAGGTTCTTGCGGTCATCGTTGAGATAGAATGGAAAGGGTGCTTTCAGGGAGTCCGACATGCCTTCCATTATCCCCCTGCGCGCGGTGCGACCTTCGACCCTTACGGTGTTTGACTCTAGCATAATCCACAAACTGAAAAATCCTGGCTATGGTTGCAAGAAAATCCTGATCCATTCAGTCAAAAAAATAGATTTTGGGGTGAAAAGCCGGTAAAAGGGGCAGATTGCAAATCAAAAAATAGTAGGAATCCGAAATTTCAATTCTGCATTCTTACTGCATCTTTGCCGCCATGGCCGCAGCCGGAGCAATGGATACCCCCCTTATGAAACAATACAACGCCATCAAGGCGAAGTATCCAGGAGCCTTATTGCTCTTTCGGGTGGGTGACTTCTATGAGACTTTTGGACAAGATGCCATTGAGGCCAGCAAGGTACTTGACATCGTCCTGACCAAGCGGGGAAATGGCTCTGCCTCCGAAATCGAACTCGCTGGATTTCCCCATCATGCATTGGATTCCTACTTGCCCAGGTTGGTGCGGGCCGGACATCGGGTTGCCATTTGTGATCAGCTGGAGGATCCCCGGTTTGTGAAAGGCATTGTGAAGCGGGGGGTAACAGAATTGGTGACCCCGGGCGTATCCTATAATGACAATGTGCTGGAGCGCAAACGAAATAATTTTCTGGCATCAGTATACGCATCCAAAGAATTCGTAGGTATTGCCTTTCTCGATATCAGTACCGGCGAATTTTTTTGCGCACAGGGAGGTGAAGGCTATGTGCTTAAACTTATCCAGAGTCTGAGTCCATCTGAAATCATCTTTTGTAAAAGTCAGCGGGAAAAATTTGAAAAACATTTCAGTGAAGGATATGCCACATTCGCCTTAGATGATTGGGTGTATGCTTTTGACTTTGCTCATGATAAACTGTTGTCACAATTCAAGACAACCACGCTAAAGGGATTTGGTGTCGACGGCCTGGACCAGGCCATTGTGGCCGCCGGGGCGATACTCCATTATCTCGAAGCCACTGAACACAAGGACACACACCACATCGCCTCCATCGCCCGTATGGACGAGGAGACTTATGTCTGGCTCGACAAGTTTACCATCCGGAATCTTGAACTCATTTCTTCTCCCCATGAGGGAGGAGTCCCCCTGCTTCGCATCCTGGATCAAACCGTGACGCCGATGGGATCCCGTCAGTTACGCAAGTGGATGGTACTCCCCTTAAAGGATAAAGTCTCTATAGAAGGTCGACTTGAAGTTGTGGACAAATTTTTTAATGAAAACGAACTTGCAGAAAAAATCACTGACCATCTTCGGCAAATCGCTGACCTTGAAAGGTTGATTTCAAAAGTCGCGGTCGGGCGCATCAACCCCCGGGAACTGGTTCAAATGAAAAGGTCGCTGCTTGCCATATTGCCAGTGAAAGAATTGATTTCCGCGGCAAGCACTCCTGAACTAAAGAAATTGGGAGGTCAATTGAATAAATGTGAATTCCTGCTGGAGAAAATCGAAAAGGAACTGAAAGACGATGCGCCCATGCTTGTGCACCAGGGTGGCATTATCAAAGAGGGGGTAAGCACTGAACTGGATGAACTTCGCGCCATTGCTTTCTCAGGGAAAGATTACTTGCTGCAGATTCAAAGGCGCGAAGTCGAACGGACCGGAATCAACTCTTTGAAGATTTCGTACAACAAGGTTTTTGGGTACTATCTCGAAGTGAGCAATGCCAACAAGGATAAGGTACCCGTAGATTGGATTCGCAAGCAAACACTCGTCAACGCCGAACGATATATTACCGAGGAACTAAAGGTGTATGAAGAAAAAATCCTGCACGCCGAGGAGAAGTTAACGGTGCTGGAGCAAAAGCTTTTTCTTGAACTGGTTCATCATGCTGCTGACTTTGTATCACATATTCAGCAAAATGCGCGGGTCATCGCGGTATTGGATTGTCTTCTGTCGTTTGCCACCGTTGCCCATAGCAACCGGTATTCCAAACCCGGGATAAACGAGTCAACAGAACTTATTATCAAGGCTGGACGCCATCCGGTCATAGAAAAGCAATTGCCGTCGGGGGAAGACTACATTCCCAATGACATTTACCTCGACAACGATACCCAGCAAATTCTTATCATAACCGGACCCAACATGGCCGGAAAGTCTGCGCTGCTGCGACAAACTGCCTTGATTGTGTTGATGGCTCAGATGGGGAGCTATGTTCCGGCCAGTCATGCATCCATTGGCATCGTGGATAAAATCTTTACCCGGGTGGGGGCCTCTGACAATTTATCGCGTGGAGAATCAACGTTCATGGTTGAAATGACCGAAACGGCCAGCATCCTAAACAACCTGAGCGACCGCAGTCTGATCCTGATGGACGAAATCGGCCGGGGCACGAGCACCTATGACGGCGTTTCCATCGCCTGGGCCATCGTGGAATACCTGCACCAGCACAAGGATTACAAGCCCAAGACATTATTCGCGACACACTATCATGAACTTAACCAGCTATCCGAGGATTTTGTGCGTGTTAAGAATTATAATGTGAGTGTTAAAGAGGTGGGCAATAAGATCATATTCATGAGGACGCTGAAAGAAGGTGGCAGCGAGCACAGCTTTGGAATTCATGTGGCCCAGATCGCAGGTATGCCGAACAAGATCGTGTTGCGGGCAAACGAAATCCTTCATTTCCTCGAAAAAGACAAACATAAAAACGAGCAAAAGAAAAAACTTGCCGACCTGCCGAAAGAAAATTTTCAAATGGCCCTGTTCGAGGCTGACCCTAAGTTCAAGGAAGTTCAGCAATTACTTAGCAAGATTGATATCAATAGCATTAGCCCGGTGGAAGCTTTGCTGAAATTAAATGAAGTTCTACTTACTCTTAAGAAGTAACCTAACACCCCACTAGCGCCTCCGAAATCCGCTACTTCGGCTTCCACCTTTATGCGGAGTTCTCTTCTTGTCGAAAGTTTTCTTTGGCCTTATTTCCGGTTGATATAGCGGGGCTACCCCCATCGACTCTGGCAGCGACAACTTAGGAATGGTTGCACCAATCATGTTCTCGATGCTGCTGAATTTGCGCTGGTCTTTGTCATTGATAAAGGTGATGGCCGTGCCGGTTGTTTCGGCCCGGGCGGTACGGCCCACGCGGTGGACATAGTCTTCGGGATCGGGCGGTACGTCAAAGTTGACCACAAGGCTGATGCCTTCCACATCAATCCCGCGCGACAACACATCAGTGCCAATAATAATATTGATCTGCTTGCTCTTGAAGCCGCGCATGATTTCTTCACGTTCGGTTTGCTCCAGGTCAGAATGAAAAGCCCTCACCGGCAATCCCGCTTTCCGTAAAGTCTGGTCCAGTTTTTTTACATTTTCTTTCGTGGACGCAAAGATGAGCACACTGCTGTAGGCTCCTTCTTTCAACAACTTTCTCAACAGCGCTACTTTCTGTGTGTCATACACCAAGTATGCCTGCTGCAAGATTCCTTCCGCCGGTTTGGCAATGGAAATATTGATCTCCACAGGATGGTTCAATATTTTATTGGCCAACTGGCGGATTCGTGGGGGCATGGTCGCCGAAAACAAAAGTGTCTGTCTCTCTGCAGGAAGATAACTAATGATGCGCACGATGTCATCGAAGAAACCCATGTCGAGCATGCGATCGGCTTCGTCAAGGATCAGGTGCTTGAGATGCTGCAGCTTTACTGTGCCTCCGGCCAGCAAGGCAATCAATCGTCCGGGTGTGGCAATCACAATGTCGGCGCCATGATCAAGGGCCTTGCGCTGCTGATCCCAGGTGGCACCATCTCCCCCTCCATACACAGGAATTGAGCTTACTCCTGTGAAATAGGCAAAGCCTTCAATCTGCTGATCAATCTGCTGGGCCAGTTCACGGGTCGGTGCAATCACCAGCGTGTTCAGGTGCCGGTGGTCTGTATGAATGATTTTGTGAAGAACAGGTAAAATGTATGCTGCCGTCTTACCAGTTCCTGTTTGGGCGCAGGCAATGACATCTTTATTCTGCAGGATTATGGGAATAGCTTGCTCCTGTATGGGAGTGGGTTTGGCATAACCCATGGAATCAAGTCCTTCCTGCAGCTTGGCGTTAAAATGAAAATCGTGAAAAGTCAAAGACGGGGTGTTAAGTAATGGGTGGAGGACTAGAGTTTGGCATCAATCATCTCAAACTGAGTATATGGTACAAGCACTTTGGGTACACGAATGCCGTCAGGTGTTTGATTATTTTCGAGAATGGCCGCAACGATTCTGGGAAGCGCGAGGGCACTGCCATTCAGAGTATGCAATAATTGCGTTTTACCTTCTTTGTTTTTATAGCGCAGCTTCAACCTGCTGGCCTGGAACGTCTCAAAGT
This sequence comes from Cytophagales bacterium, assembly GCA_025358885.1. Taxonomy (GTDB): domain Bacteria; phylum Bacteroidota; class Bacteroidia; order Cytophagales; family Cyclobacteriaceae; genus ELB16-189. Next base: position 86,179 of record JANYHW010000178.1, read on the forward strand.
TGCTGACAGAACTTACTTCCAGCCAACGTTGCTGAGCTGCAGCATAGACTTCCAGATCATACGTCATCGCGGAGTTGAATCCCGTATCTCCTCCACAAAGCAGGAGTTTGCGGTAGGGAAGTTCCAGCTTCTCCAACAGACCCTGAACGTAAAGACACATTGCTTCAAGTGTCTCATAAGATTCTTCTGCTTTTCTTATTTGTACAATCTCCACCTTGTCAAACTGGTGCAGACGATTCAATCCGCGAACATGAGCTCCCCAACTTCCCGCCTCGCGACGGAAACATGGCGTATAACCTACATGGCGGATAGGCAGATCCTGCTCGTTGAGTATGACATCCCGGTAGAGGTTCGTGATGGGTACTTCTGCCGTAGGGATAAGATAAAGTTCATCTTCTGCTATAAAATACATTTGTCCTTCCTTGTCGGGAAGCTGTCCTGTACCATAACCACTTGCTTTATTCACCACAATGGGTGGCTGGATTTCGGTATAACCCTGTCGCGATGCCTCCTCCAGGAAGAAGTTGATCAGTGCCCGCTGGAACTTTGCCCCCTTGCCTTTGTATACCGGAAAACCTGCGCCGGAGATTTTGTTACCCAGATCAAAATCTATGATATCATATTTTTTGATCAGCTCCCAGTGGGGCTGTACATCAGGCGGTAATGTCGGTATTTGTCCATGCTGATATACATTCAGGTTATCCTCGGCCCCTTTGCCGGCAGGGACTTTATCGGCAGGCACATTGGGTATAAGGTAAAGAACCCTCTGGAGTTCCTCCTCCGCTTTCAGCAGCTCCTGACCCAGCTCCGATGCCACCTTCTTGTTAGAAGCCATCTTGGCAATCATTTCATCTGCCTGTTGCTTCTGGCCAGACTTCATCAGGTTGCCTACCTCCTTTGAAATGCGGTTGACCTCCCCTACCAGATCATCGTGTTCCTTCTGTTTCTCCCTCCGGATCTTGTCGACTGTGAGAGCCTCATTGACCAGCACTTCAGCGTCCCTCATGTTTCGCTTCTTCAGTCCCTCCAATACCTTTCCCACATTTTCCCGTATGACATTGATCTGCAGCATGTACTTCGTTTAGATCGACAAAATTACAAACCTTATCTTTAACAATACTTTTGCCTTATCACCATGAACTCCCTGATTATAAATTTTTAGGGTGAATTTGATAATATTCCATTTTGACCTATACTTGCAGGGTCAATCAGGCCTTCCCGGCCGTTCCCGATAGATAAATTCAACGTTTTACTGTTCTTACCATTAAAAATGTATTGATTTTGTCGGACTCCCCCGACCTCTCTGACGTGACTTTTCACTTATTTATCATCAACATACTACAACTACTTTTTTAAATTCTCATGTATACTATTGACGACCTCAATGTCAGGCTCCTGTCTGAATTAAAGGACATAGCCGAAGAAATGGGTGTAAAGAACGCCAAGAAACTTGCGAAGCAGGAATTGGTGTACAAAATCCTCGATCAACAGGCAAAAGCTGAAGAAGCAGCCCCGGCGAAAAAGAACAATGAAGATTCGGCCGACCGCAAGATGCGTCCCCGCAGACGTGAAAATGTTGCACCCCCTGCCGCTCCCAAACAAAAGGAATTGTCTTCAGAAGAGCTCCTGCAGTCCGTGGATCTGGACATTGATCAGAATGTGACCCGTTTCGACGAACCTCAGCCCAAATACGAAGAGACGCAGCAGCCTCAATCTTCCACCCAACAGCCTTCACCTAACATTAATGAACCGCCTCCGCGCGAATTTCAACAAGACCGCCAGCAGCAGGCACGGATCCTGAATATCAAGGATTTCGATGGTGCTATTACTAACGAGGGTGTTCTTGAACTCATGCAAGATGGATACGGATTCCTCCGCTCATCCGACTATAATTACCTGGCCAGTCCCGATGACATTTATGTCTCTCCATCACAAATAAAATTGCTCGGCCTGAAAACCGGTGATACGGTGCGGGGTCAAATCCGGCCGCCGAAAGAAGGTGAGAAATACTTTGCGCTTCTTAAGGTCGACAACGTCAATGGAAAAACCACAGAAGAAATTCGTGACCGGGTTGCCTTCGAGTACCTGACGCCCCTGTTCCCGAACGAAAAACTAAAACTGAGCACAACGCCGGACAATATGTCTACGCGTATCCTGGATCTTTTTTCCCCAATAGGAAAAGGGCAACGGGGTATGATTGTAGCACAACCCAAGACCGGTAAGACGGTGTTGTTAAAGCAAATTGCCAACGCCATAGCCGAAAATCATCCTGAAGTCTATCTCATTGTCCTGCTCATCGATGAACGTCCGGAGGAAGTTACCGATATGGCGCGCAGTGTAAGGGCTGAGGTGATCGCTTCCACTTTTGATGAACAGGCAGACCGCCATGTGAAAATCGCCAGCATCGTGCTGGAGAAGGCCAAGCGTATGACGGAGTGTGGTCATGATGTTGTCATTTTATTAGACTCACTTACCCGCCTGGCCCGGGCTTACAATACAGTGGTGCCATCGTCAGGAAAAATACTTTCCGGTGGTGTGGATGCCAATGCCCTTCATAAACCAAAACGCTTCTTCGGCGCCGCTCGTAAAATTGAAAACGGTGGCTCGCTCACTATCATCGCCACTGCCCTCATTGACACGGGTTCGAAGATGGACGAGGTAATTTTTGAAGAATTTAAGGGTACCGGCAATATGGAATTGGTGCTTGACAGAAAGCTATCTAACAAGCGTGTTTATCCTGCCATCGACGTCCCTGCTTCCGGAACAAGACGCGAAGACCTCCTAATGAAAGACGACGAACTGGCCCGCGTCTGGATCCTGCGTAAGTACATGAGCGATATGAACTCTATCGAAGCCATGGAATTCCTCCTCAGCAAGATGAAAGGAACAAGGAATAACGGAGAGTTTTTGATTTCGATGAATGGGTAGTTAATTTGATAATTGACTGATTTGAAAATAAGGCGCGGATGATTCCGTGCCTTTCTTATTAGTAAAAAATCAAGGTTCACAGCACGAGCACGATTTTCAAATCATTTCCTCTTTCTCTCATGAAACGCCCCCCTGAACTCCGGGTCTTCATATCGTTTCTGCCGGTCAATCTCTTTCGCGATCATCTGCGCTTCGGGTAAAGGGGTGGGCTCCACAACTACCTCGGAGGGCAACTCTTTCACTGCGATCTTCTCATGCATAAGCTCCTCAATCTTCCCGACATGGTATTTTTCAGCGTCTGTTACAAACGTGATGGCTTTGCCCGTCTGAAAGGCGCGGCCCGTTCTTCCAATGCGATGGATGTAGTCCTCATAGAGCATAGGTACATCAAAATTAATGACATGTGAAACGTTGGTGACATCTATACCCCGTGAGGCCACATCGGTACTGACCATAATCCTCAGTTCACCATTTTTGAATTCATTCATGGCGTTGATGCGGCTGTTCTGACCTTTGTTGGAATGAATCACTCTCGCGGAGCCAATTTTCTTTCTTTCGATAAATTTGAAAACGTCATTGGCTGAATCCTTGGTTCGGGTGAATATCATAATACGATTGAATATCTCCTTGTCCCGCAATACATACTCGAG
>JANYHW010000204.1 GCA_025358885.1 Cytophagales bacterium
ACCCAAACTTTCATGCTGGCTTCATGTATTATGTAGGCCGCAAGATCGCTATTCGCTCTGAACTATCATGGTTTCAATTATCCGGAGATGATGCAAAGGCCACCGTAGAGAGCGGGCGCAGGGGCAGAAATCTGTCATTCAGCGAGAATGATTTTGAAATAAGTGCAGTAGGTATCTATAACCTATTCCCACAAGGCAGAAGCTTTTACCAAAGACCGGCTTTCAATGTGTATGCCTTCACCGGCCTTGGCCTTTTGTATTTCAACCCTACTACTATGTATCAAGGGCAGAAATACCAACTGGCCCCTCAGCATACAGAACTGGTAAATTATAGCCGGGTTGTACCAGTAATCCCGCTAGGCCTTGGAGTTCGACTTAAGGTGGGTCCCTTCATGAATATATGTTTTGAAGGGGGGTTTCGGAAAACCTTTACCGACTATCTTGATGACGTCAGCACAGTTCATCATGATGCATCAAAATTCCCAACAGCTCTTGCTGCAGCCCTGTCAGACAGGAGGGGTGAATTAAATCCACCTCAGCCACTGAAGGCAGATGGTGAGATTCGTGGTAATCCCAAGACCGACGACGCTTACATTCTCTACAGTGTTAAGATCGAATATTATCTTCCGGTGAATTTCTTCCAGGGTGGAGGAAGCGGACAAAAGACCTTTAAAAACAAACGCAAGGCGTTTTACCGATACAATAAGCGTGGTGGTCTAAAGAAGTAGTAATCAGGAAGATAACGCCCTTTGCTTATCAAGCACTTCGTATCGGGAATAATTTGATTTGTACTCAGGCACCAGTTCCTTCATCAGTGCCACCATCTTCAATTCATTGCGATCATTCACCAGGTCATTGAACAGTTCTACATACTTGTTGATTTCATCATAAGAGTATTCATGTACTTTGGCGATCATTATTTTCTCGTGGTGTGTCGGGATTGTGTTTTCCCTGTTTGACAATAGCTCTTCAAACAGCTTCTCCCCTTCCCTTAACCCTGTAAAATGAATTTCAATGTCCCGGTCAGGTTCCAGGCCGGACAACCAAATCATTTTCTTCGCCAGGTCAAGGATTTTGATAGATTTGCCCATGTCGAAAATAAATATTTCCCCGCCCTTGCCCATGGCCCCCGCCTCAAGAACCAATTGACATGCCTCCGGTATGGTCATGAAATACCTGGTAATTTCCGGATGCGTTACCGTTACTGGGCCGCCGTACTCAATTTGGCGCTTAAATAGTGGTATGACAGAACCATTCGAGCCCAATACGTTCCCAAATCGGGTAGTGACAAAAACTGTTCGTGTTGTAGCTTGTCCACCCAGGTAGTTATTCAATGATTGAACATAAATTTCAGCGATCCTTTTGGAGCATCCCATTACATTCGTGGGATTCACAGCTTTGTCGGTAGAAATCATTACAAACTTCTTGACCTGATTTTCTACAGAGATATCCGCCAGAATCTTCGTGCCCAGTATATTGCAAACAACAGCTTCCGAAGGATTATTTTCCATCATCGGTACATGCTTGTATGCGGCTGCATGAAATACCATGTCAGGCTTCTGCTCTCTGAAAATAGCACTCATGCGATCACGGTTGGTTATGTCTGCCAGGAAGGTGATTACCTTCACATCCGTATCAATGGTGAGCAATTCGCGCTCCAATTCATAGAGCGCAGATTCTGCCTGGTCAATAGCAATTATGCATTCCGGGTGATATGTTATAACCTGTTTGACCATTTCTTTCCCAATGGAACCTGCTGCACCTGTAATGCAGACCCGCTTCCCTTTAAGGTCTCTCTCAACATTTTCTTTATTAAGTCTTATCGACTCCCTTCCCAGGAGGTCCTCGATGTTGATTTCCTTGATCTGGTTGAAACTAAGCTCACCTTTTGCCCATTTGTCAATGGGTGGAATCACCCTGACCCGCACCTGATGTTGAATGCAGCTATCCACAAGCTCATTTCTTCTTTCGATGCTAACATTTCTCGATGCGATGATTAACTCATCAAACGCATTGGCCGTCAGCAAATTCTCCAGGTCCGGTTTTTTGGCACTGTATATCCTCACACCATCCAATACTTTCCCAATCTTAATTGGATCATCTTCCAGGAATCCCATGATTCTCATGCGAAGTGAGGAATCAACGACATGCCGCGTAATAATCCCAGTTTGTCCGGCTCCGAATATCAGGACCCTTGTCTGTTTCAGCAGGTGGTCCTTATAGAAGGAGAAAATATATTTTACCAGGAGGCGATAGTTGAATAGGAAAAGGAACGATGAAAGCAGACTAATGAGCACCACTGAATACGGCACCACATTACCCAATCCATTAGAGAGAAAAAAGACATTGATCCCAATGACCAGGATAAGATTAAGAACAACCATGTAGAAAATCCTCACACCATCCTGAAGGCCGGTATAGCGAATGATTCCCCGATAGCTGCCCGTTATAAGGATGGAAACAAAGCCGCATAATGCATAAAGCATCACTCCTTCCTGAAACCTGTAATGAGAAAGGTCCTCAAGTGAAAAGTTGAATCGCAATAAATAACCAAGAAAGGCCGAGAATGAAATAAAAAAAAGGTCGATGAATATAATCACCCACCTTGGTAAGATTCTAAGATTTCGAACAAGCTTAACCCACCACTTCACGATTTATCATTTCTGGATTTAAATCTTGCCATGATTTTCCGTATTCCGAGAAGGACGCCACCCCCCAATAGGAATTCAATGCCAGTTATGGGTACATCCGGGTCTCCACCAGGGTCACCAGGTTGGCAGACTCCCGCCAGAGGCAGCAATACAAGGAGCACGATCAGAACGGAAAGGAGTCTAATGAATCTCATTGCTTCTTAATGATTCGGGTGTTATAAACTTTGTTGCCATCCTGAACGATCAATATATACATCCCCTCCGATTGCTCCTCCAAGTTAAATGATCCACGCTTTACCGTTGTCCCTTCCAATTCTTTCTCCTGCAATGTCGCACCCAGCAATGAAACGACCTTGGCCCTTACTTCATTGGTAGACTCAACCGCCACTGCGATTACTCCCCTTGTAGGATTGGGCGATACAGAAATGTGAGAAGGAAGTGCATCTTCAAGTGCGGTGATAACAAACTCATGGTCCGCCGATGTGGTACAGCCCGCACTTGTAACCCTAACCATGTAAACGCCCGATTTTTGTGGTTCAATTGTCTGGCCAGTAGCGCCGGAAATAGGCTGTCCATTCAGATACCACTGGTTGCCCAGCGTATAGTTGGATTGAAGATTCTTTCCGATCACCGTGATTGCCGCCGGATCCAATGTTGTCACGTTAGCAACAACAGGAATCCGTACCTGCTCACAGCCTGCAAGGCCAGGGGTGGTCACATAATATGTCTGGGATTTAATGAGTGCCGGAGTCGTGAATGAAGCCGAAGTTGCACCGGCTATGGCCGCTCCTCCTGTCGCACTTTCATACCAACGATAGCTTCCCTCTTGGGTGCCTGATGCAGTTATTGTTACCGTGCCCGGATCGCATCTCGAATTATTAGCTGCTGATAATGTTGATGGCTGAGGTCCCGTCACCGTAGCCACAACCGGGATTCTAGTGCCCTCGCAACCTGAGCTATTGGCGGCCGCCACATAGAAAGTGCTTGTTTGTGAAATTGATGGAGTTGTAAACGAGGAGCCAGTGGCACCACTCAAAGCCGTACCCCCTGTAGAAACATTGTACCACCTGTAATTGCCCTCAGCAGCTCCTGTGGCCGTGATCGTGACGACACCCGCATCACAGCGAGAATTGCCAACGGCAGTAATGGAGGCTACCTGCTCGCCAAACTTTAGGGAGAATCTATCACTTCCAAATGAGGCAGTGCTTGCCGTTACCTGGAAGGCATATGATCCGACTTGTCTGATATCAATCGACTGATTTGTAAAGGCGTCAACAAGTGTCAACTTCGTTGTGCTATTTGTAAACGAATCAAACTCTGAAAAATCCAGTGAGTAACTTCCTGCGGTTACATCACTCACATCAAGTTTGACACTTCCTATGCAATCTGTAATCAATGGCAAAGCATTGATGGCCAACTTAAGATTATCTGAGGAGAATGAAGAAAGATTGAAGGCTGCTGGATTTCTCAGTTTGTGTGCATCCCATTGTGAATCAAAAGTTGATGTCGCGTCATCCTTGAACCGGATTACCGACTCATCAGCAACATTTCCCTGGCGCAGGGTAATTCTTATCATATCTGATACCGAGGCCTGCCTAAAGAATGTTGTTTGGGTTCCTCCCACTTTTACTGTTTCTGATGCTGTTAATACTGGAACTCCCCCATCACTTTTGACATAGAAAGCCTGACCAGCGGCAATGTACTGGGATCCGCCATTTGTTCCTGTACCACCGTTAAAGGTGGCATAAACAGGAGCGCCCAGGCCGTTGTCCAACATATAGATAGAACCATTCAGGTTTGCCTTTGTCCATCCACCTGAGTTCCAATCGATGGTTGCAGGATATGGGTTACCCACCAGGTTCCAGCCATCATTGGCAACCGTGCCAGAACTTGTGAAACTCACAGGCAATGGGGTGCTTCCCGAGTTAATGGGACCCCTCAACTCCCAAAGAGCAGAACCTGCAGTAGATACTGGTGCAGTGTTGCCTCTTACAAAGATTGCATAGCCCCTTCCTGCAGCGAAAGTCTCTGTGTTTGCAGCAACAGGAAAGTTGGTGTAGCCATCATTAAAGTCAGCTGTGCCGCTCGCATTAATATCTGTAATTACTGTTTCGTCATATAGAAACATGGATTGTGCTCCTGCAGTTGCACCGGTGAATGCACCTGTGACAGGTATAAATGCCTGAATCTGTGAAACCGCTGCGCCAGAAACAGGAGAAGAAATATAGCGGTAAATCCTGTTGCTGTTGGCACCCTCGATGGACATGTAACGCTGCATGGTGATGCTTCCGGAAACCGATGTGCCTGCAGGCAAAGCTGCAATGCTGGCATCAACTGTTGGGTTATCGGAAGTTGACATCAGTTTGAATATGCTCGTGTTGCCTGATCCATCCGCATCAAAGACTGTATTGGTTCCTGAGAGCGTGAGTACACCCCTTAGGTTCTGATTGCTTTGAACTTGAACCGCTGGTGAATTGATGTTGTTCGAGACCGTAATGTTATTGAAATCGGTTACTGAGCTTCCCGAGATGGATTGAGTTGAGCTACCGTTGAATACAACGGTACCGGTTCCCCGGTTAAATGTTCCAGTGTTCGCAAAATTGCCGCCAACATTCAAAGTTGCTGGCCCATTCAGTGTTCCGCTAATGCTGATATTATTGAAGTTTGTTGTACCTGTAATCGTGG
>JANYHW010000215.1 GCA_025358885.1 Cytophagales bacterium
GGATCAATCTATTTGTATCAATTATCTCAACATACGCCACCTTGCTTAAGGAATCCTGCCAAGCCGGGAAGAAATAATCAATATATCCCTTGAACCACAAAGGTTCACCGGGATAGTAATAAGGCTTGTCGGTTTGGATGTAAATCCTCTCATAGTAGCGCATGAATTGAGACGGTTCGGGCATCAGCGGCTCGTAGTCCAAAGGCAGCAGGATCGTGCGGCTGTTTCCGGCCATTGAGCCCCTGACATCAAGGTTTTCTGGGATCAACAAAATACCTTCTCCGTTGGTCTGAAGAGGGCCCTTTGCTATCAGTTGTGAAATCAAGGTGTCCTTACCATTTTCATATTTAACCATGATGGTGTCATTCAGGTGCAAACGATAATAGTTATCTATTGCAGGCGTGATGACAGGTTTCGAATCCAGCTTACCATTCTTGTCCAGCAGAATAAATCCTTCTTGTTCAGCTTTTCCTCGTATTAACGATTTGATCAAATGCCTCAATGATCCGTTATATATTTGTTGTCGATGAGCTGCCCAATCTAAGATTTGTTTGCTCCTCTCGGCAATCATAGGCTGAAAACTGAAATAGCCCTGTAGCTCGCTCTGGTCTTCTGTCAATAATCCATACTGCAAATAATATCGAATCTGATACCCGAGTCCGGGGTTATCGATGAGCAGAGGTTCTGCTGCCTTGAGGTCCAGTCCGCTTTTTTCCCAGGTAAAAGACAGTGCAATTGGATTGAGAATTGAGTATTCATTCATGTACTCCTTCCCAAAAAGGGCTTCTTTGAATTTTGAAACAAGATTTGTCGGGCCGATGTCCTGATCCTTTGAAGCTTTCCCCGTTGCTAGTGGTATAAGTTCCAGATTCAATACATAGGCCTTGTCCTTCGCTATGCGGATTGAGGATCTTAGCAATTGGTAGCCCTTCTTGTATAAAATCAGATCAACAAATCCTTCGTCTGAGATACCCAGGTAAAATTCTCCGCTGGAATTACTTTGTGATGACGTTGTTCTTCCGTGGATAAACACCTCCACGCCAGGGATGCCTTCATGACGCTTGCTGTCGGTGACCTTCCCGCTGATTTGGGAAAGTGATTGCAACGTTGCAAGAATGAAGCAGGCCGTCAAAGCGCACCGATTCATAGGGCAAGGATTACAGTTTAGATGCGCAACCTTGCCAAAGTAACCTTTATCTGTTGGTTTTTAGCCCGATTGTGCCGTAAATGGCCAGCAACCGCTGAGCTCGCCAAGGTATACAAAACAAAAAAAGCCGGAGATCTCTCTCCGGCCTTCTATAAGATTGAATGTAAACTCAAAGATTCTTTCCAGGAAAATAGGCCACTTCACCCAATTCCTCTTCAATGCGAAGCAGTTGATTGTACTTAGCCATCCTGTCGGAACGAGAGGCCGAGCCAGTCTTGATTTGGCCGCAGTTCAACGCCACTGCCAAATCAGCAATGGTGTTATCTTCCGTTTCACCTGAGCGGTGCGACATGATGCTCTTGTACGAATTACGCTTCGCCAGATTTACCGCATCAATAGTTTCTGTGAGGGACCCGATTTGGTTTACCTTGACCAGGATGGCATTAGCGACCCCTTTATTGATACCTTCCTGAAGGCGCTTCACATTGGTAACAAACAAATCATCTCCAACCAATTGAACCTTCTTTCCAATGCTGTCAGTCAATGCCTTCCAGCCAGCCCAGTCGTCTTCGGCCATGCCGTCTTCGAGCGAAATGATGGGATACTTCTTGGCCCAGTTGGTCCAGTATGCAGCCATCTCCAGGGGCTTCAGTTTCTTTCCGGAGGATTTCTTGAAGTGATACGTCTTAGTCTTACTGTCGTAGAATTCAGAAGCTGCGGGATCCAACGCTATAAAAATATCAGAACCGGGTTTGTAACCTGCCTTTTCAATGGCCTTCAATACAATTTCAATGGCTTCTTCGTTGGATTTGATATTCGGGGCAAAACCACCTTCATCTCCTACGTTGGTAGAAAGTCCCTTGTCGTGCAACACACTTTTCAGGGTATGGAATACTTCAGCGCCCATCCTCAGTGCTTCTGAAAAAGTGCTGGCGCCTACCGGCATCACCATGAACTCCTGGAAGTCGATGGAGTTATCTGCATGACTTCCGCCGTTCAAAATGTTCATCATCGGAACCGGCAAAGTGCTCGCATTCACCCCGCCGATATAGCGGTAAAGCGGCTGTCCTGCTTCCATGGCCGCTGCTTTCGCTTCCAATGAAACACCCAGTATGGCATTTGCCCCAAGTTTCCCTTTGTTGGGTGTGCCATCGAGTTCAATCATCACCTTGTCGATAAGGGTTTGATCGAACACAGGGAATCCCGTGATCTCGGAGGCAATTTTTGAATTCACATTCTCCACAGCCTTCAACACGCCTTTGCCCATGTATTTTTTCTTGTCACCATCGCGAAGTTCAACGGCTTCGTGTGTTCCTGTCGATGCACCGGAAGGAACCGCGGCGCGTCCAAAGGCGCCAGACTCCGTGAACACTTCCACCTCAACGGTGGGATTGCCGCGGCTGTCAAGGATCTGCCGGGCGTGAATGCTTTCAATGTAGCTCATTTTGAATTTTTACAATTTATGATTGACAAATTAACGATTATTAGCTGCCGACAACCGCTTGGCGCCTGACTACTTTCTTGCTTTCCCTGACCATGGCCACGAACTCATCAAACAAGTATCGCGAGTCGTGTGGACCGGGTGAGGCTTCCGGATGGTACTGCACTGAAAATGCCTTCTTGTTCTTAAGACGGATACCCATGATGGTCTGGTCGTTGAGGTGAAGGTGAGTCACTTCCACATCGGGGTTCTTCTCAATATCTTTTTCATTGATAGCAAATCCATGATTTTGAGAGGTCATTTCTCCCAGGCCGGTGACCAGGTTCTTTACCGGGTGATTGAGTCCGCGATGACCATGATGCATTTTATAGGTGGATATGCCGCAGGCCAATGCCAGCAACTGGTTGCCCAGACAAATGCCAAAGAGGGGCTTATCCGTTTTGAGAATCTCCTGAACGGTCTTGATCGCATACCCCATGACGGATGGATCGCCAGGGCCGTTCGATATAAAATATCCATCCGGATTCCAGGCTTCCATGACAGAAAAAGATGTCTTCGCCGGAAACACTTTTACATAGCAACCCCTTTCTACCAGACACCTCACAATATTCTTCTTAATGCCTACATCAAGTGCCGCAATCCTTATGGCCGAGTTGGGATCTCCGGTTTCATACGCTTCCTTCGTGCTCACCACGGATGCCAGTTCAAGCCCATTCATATTCGGGACCTTGGCGAGTTCTACCTTGAGTTGATCTGGTTTCAGCGAGGAAGAAATAATAGCGTTCATCGCACCCTTACTGCGAATGTGTCGCACCAGTTTACGCGTGTCTATGTTGGCAATCCCTACAATGCCATGCTTTTCCAAATATTTCTGAAGGCTTTCATGCGACACTTTCCGGCTGAATGATTCGGAAAATTCATTCACCACCAGTCCGCTGATCGTCGGTTGGTCAGATTCCTGTTCCTCCTGAACCGTACCATAATTCCCGATGTGTGCCGTGGTGTTGACGATGATTTGTCCGTAGTACGACGGGTCGGTATAAATCTCCTGGTAGCCCGTCATACCGGTGTTGAAACAAATTTCGCCGCCGGTGGTCCCGGACTTTCCAATGGCGATGCCTTCCATGGTGAGGCCATCGTGCAGGAGGAGGTATGCTTTCTGACTCAAGGTTTGATGTGGTTGGGTGGACAAAAATACATTTCCCAAGTTGCTTGCCCTACAAGAAGGCATGAAAAAAGGGATCGAACCATAGTCCAATCCCCTTTTCTATCGTTTGAAATCCTCACTTACTCTTTCTTTTTCTTGGCTGGCTTAGCGGCAGGCTTCCCGGCGGCTTTCTTCGCCTTCGGTTTTGCCTCTGCCTTGGACCCTGCATCAGATTCAGCTACAATAGTAGCATCCTCAACGCCATCGGCCTTCTTGCCCTTCCGGCTACGGCGGGTCTTGCCCTTCTTGGCCGCATCGTCCTTCTTGTACAGGTCGTTGAAATCCACGAGTTCCATCATACACATCTCCGCTGCATCTCCAAGGCGCGCATCGCCCATTTTAATGATTCGGGTGTATCCCCCCGGACGTTCCGCTGTGCGTGAAGCCACCTCACCGAAGAGCGACTGGATCGACTCTTTGTTTTGGAGGTAGGAGAATACCGTTCTGCGGGAATGTGTTGAATCCGTCTTTGCCTTGGTAATCAATGGCTCAACATACTTACGCAATGCCTTCGCCTTCGCCAACGTCGTCATAATTCTCTTGTGGATAAAGAGAGACGAAGCCATGTTGGAGAGCAATGCATCACGGTGAGCCTTCTTACGCCCAAGGTGATTATTCTTTTTGCCGTGTCTCATTAGTCTTCTTCCAGTTTATATTTCGCCAGGTCCATGCCGAAGGTGAGGTTTTTCTCAGACACCAGCTGTTCCAATTCTGCGAGAGATTTTTTTCCAAAGTTCCTGAACTTCATCATGTCTGAAATCTCCAGTTGCACGAGGTCGCCCAGTGTTTTCACATCCGCTGCTTTCAGGCAGTTGTATGCCCGTACAGACAAATCCAGGTCGTGGAGAGGAGTCTTCAACAGCTTGCGCATGTGAAGCATTTCTTCGTCCACCTGCTCCACTTCACTATCGGTACCGGTTTCCAGTTCAATTGACTTATCCGAGAACAGACGGAAGTGCTGGATTAAAATGAACGCTGCACCTTCCAATGCCTTCTCAGGGTGGATGGAACCATCCGTTTCGATTTCTACCAACAGCTTCTCATAGTCTGTGCGCTGCTCTACGCGGGTGTTCTCCACGCTGAACTTCACATTCTTGATCGGCGTGAAAATGGCATCGATCGGAATGAACCCGAACACCTGCTCATTGGGCTTGTTCTCTTCGGCAGGCAAATAGCCACGGCCTTTCTCAATGGACAATTCGATCTCGAAGTGCGCCGCTTCATCCAAGGTACAGATGATGTGGTCAGGGTTCAGGATTTCAAAAGCAGAGGTAAATTTGGTGATATCACCTGCTTTGAAATGCTTTTGCTTTTTGATGTTGACCGTGATCTTGTTGTCAAAGTTGTCGGCCAGTTTGCGAAAACGAACCTGCTTGAGGTTCAAAATGATTTCTGCCACATCTTCCACTACTCCTTCAATGGTCGAAAATTCATGGAGTACACCGGGGATCTTGATCCCTGAAATTGCGTAGCCTTCCAGAGAGGACAACAAGATCCTCCTCAGGGCATTGCCAATGGTGACGCCGTATCCTTTTTCCAGCGGTTTGAAGGTAAAAAAGCCGTGGAAGTCGTCCGACTTCTCCATCACTACCTTCTCCGGCATTTGAAATGCTAATATTGACATAGGTACTGTTTTTTCGTTTCGAGAATTACTTGCAATTACTTGGAGTACAATTCGACGATCAACTGCTCGTTGATATTTTCAGGAATCTCCGTGCGGGGCGGAAGGTTAATCACTTTTCCGACCATTTCAGTTCCATCCCATTCCAGCCAGTGGTACTTCTTGGCACCCCCGATGGAAAGGCTTGTGGAGATTGACTCGAGGGATTTAGATTTTTCGCGAACGCCCACGGTCTCTCCTGGCTTCATGGAATAAGAAGGGATGTTAACTACATCACCATTCACGAGAATATGCCTGTGCACCACCAACTGGCGTGCTGCCCTGCGTGTAGGTGCGATGCCCAGGCGATACACCATGTTGTCAAGGCGGGCCTCCAGGAGTTGCAAGAGCACTTCTCCGGTTACACCCTTTTTGCGTGTCGCGCGATCAAATGTGTGGGCAAACTGACGCTCCAATACGCCATAGATGTATTTGGCTTTCTGCTTTTCAGCCAGCTGGATAGCATATTCCGACTGTTTGCGTTTCTTGGTTTTGCCATGCTGGCCGGGAGCATAGTTCTTCTTTTGAAAAGCTTTGCTCTCGCCCATGATAGGCTCATTGAACCTTCTTGAAATTCGCGCCTTAGGACCAGTGTATCGTGCCATGGTATTTCTTCAAATTCTATTTTTACTAACTATACTCTTCTTTTCTTCGGAGGACGGCAGCCGTTGTGCGGCAGGGGTGTCATGTCCTTGATGGTAAGCACCTCGATACCGGAGTTTTGAATCGCCCGGATGGCAGATTCACGGCCGGAGCCTGGTCCTTTCACAAAAACCTCCACCTTGCGCAGACCTAATTCAAATGCCTTGGTCGAACATTCCTGTGCTGCAGTCTGTGCCGCATAGGGAGTGTTTTTCTTTGAACCCTTGAATCCCATCTTGCCAGCAGATGCCCAGGCAACCACCTGACCTGTTGTGTTGGTCATGGAGATCACGATGTTGTTGAAGGTGGCGCGGATGTGCACCTGGCCGATCGCTTCGACAACGACTGTGCGTTTCTTGCTTTTGTCTTTCTTCTTTTCTACCGGTTCGTTTGCTGCCATACAAAAAGTCTTATACGTTCAATTAATGATTATCCTTTGGTTGCCTTCTTCTTGTTGGCAACTGTCTTCCGCTTGCCCTTACGGGTACGAGCGTTGTTTTTTGTCTTTTGTCCACGAACAGGCAATCCCCTGCGGTGACGAAGCCCACGATAGGATCCAATGTCCATCAGGCGCTTGATGCTCAGTTGAACCTCTGACCGAAGGGAACCTTCAATTCTAAATTTCTCAGAGATATAGGTACGGACTGCGTTAGACTCTTCGTCATTCCAGTCCTTCACCTTTTTGTCCCAGCTAATGCCCGCGTGGGTCAGGATCTCCTGTGCCCTTCTACGGCCAATGCCATAGATGTACGTGAGGCCAACTTCGCCTCTTTTGTTATCCGGGATATCAACGCCTGCTATACATGCCATGCTTTAATTGTTGTTCGTTGTTAGTTATTGGTTGTTCGAGTCAGATTAACCCTGACGTTGTTTATAACGCGGGTTCTTCTTGTTAATCACATACAACTTGCCCTTGCGTCGAATGATCTTACATTCCACACTGCGCTTTTTGATGGATGATCGTACCTTCATAATTACTTATATCTAAACGTTATCCTTCCTTTTGTCAAATCATAGGGAGACATTTCCAGTCTCACTTTGTCGCCGGGCAGAATCCGGATGTAGTGCATCCTCATCTTACCTGAAATGTGTGCCAGCACTTCGTGGCCATTCTCCAACTGCACCCTGAACATCGCGTTGGACAATGCCTCCTGAATGGTACCGTCCTGCTCTATCGACTTTTGTTTCGCCACTTATACGGGTAATTTTTTTCTATGTCTTCGTGCGTTGTCAATATTTCTGTTCTGTCTTCGAAGATCGCCACCGTATGCTCAAAGTGAGCAGAAGGTTTGCGGTCTGCGGTACGAATCGTCCATCCGTCCTTTTCCTGAACCACATTCTTGGTCCCTCTGTTGATCATCGGCTCGATCGCAATGACCATGCCGGCTACCAACTTAGGGCCCTTGCCCCTCTTACCGTAGTTCGGGACTTCCGGATCCTCATGGAGGTGTTTTCCTACTCCATGCCCTACAAGCTCCCTCACCACACCATATCCAAACTCCTCTACAAAAGACTGGATCGTATATCCAATATCTCCAATTCTGTTCCCGGCAACCGCTTGTGCGATTCCCAGGTGCAGGGACTTGTACGTTCGATCCAGCAAATCCAGCACATCCGCGCTTACACCTTCCAGAGGATACGTGTAAGCGGCATCACTGTGATAGCCTTTGTATTGAACTCCACAGTCGATGGATACTATATCCCCGTTCTTAAGTTCATAGTCTCCCGGAATTCCGTGTACCACCGTATCATTTACGGAGATGCACAAGCTGGCCGGGAAGCCATTGTACTTGAGAAAAGAAGGTATCCCTCCCTGGTCCCTGATAAACTCTTCGGCCCTTTGATCCAGTGTTTTCGTCTTCACTCCCGGCTTTATCATCCGGGCCACTTCACCGTGAGCCTGCCCCAAAATTTTGGCGCTTGCCCTAATACACTCGATCTCTTCGGCCGTCTTCAGGTGGACCATTCCAACCTTTTATGCCGCAGCAAACTGAGAACGTCCTTTTACCCTTCCAGATTTCATCATCCCTTCGTAATGTCTCATGAGCAGGTAACTCTCGATCTGCTGAAGTGTGTCTAGCACAACCCCCACCAGAATCAACAGCGACGTACCTCCATAAAACTGAGCGAAGTTTTGCGTCACGCCCGCACGCACAGCAAATGCCGGCATGATGGCAACGGCCGCCAGGAATAAGGCGCCCGGAAGTGTAATCTTTGATAAAATATTGTCGATAAACTCAGCGGTCTGCTTCCCGGGCTTAATGCCAGGAACAAAGCCTCCGTTGCGTTTCAAATTGTCTGCAATGTCATTGGACGGCACCGTGATGGCCGTATAGAAGAAGGTGAACAAGAGGATCAGGATGGCGAACAGCAGGTTGTACTGCCAGGAAGTAAAATCGGCAAAGGTAGAACCTACATAGGCACCGATATCGCTATTCCTCCAGATACCAGCCATCAGGGGAGGGATGAACATCAGGGCTTGTGCAAAGATGATCGGCATAACGCCGGCTGAATTTAATTTCAAAGGGATAAAGTCGCGCTTTCCGCCGTACAGTTTATTGCCCACTACCTGCTTGGCATATTGCACAGGAATTCTTCTGGTAGCCTGGGTAAGGGCAATTACACCCACTACAACAAAGAACAGCACCAGCAATTCAATGATGAAAAGCAACGCGCCGCTCATTCCTTTACCCGTGGCCTCCAGATACAACGCTGTCGGAAAACGGGATACAATGCCAATCATGATCAACATGGAAATGCCGTTGCCGATTCCCTTGTCGGTGATGCGCTCACCAAGCCACATGCAGAACATGGTGCCAGACACAAGAATGATCACGGAGGAAACCTGGAAGAACAATCCCGGGTTGATAATCGCCTCAGGATTGACAATGGCCCTCAAATATCCGTAAGACTGTGCCGCTGTGATGACGATGGTCAGGACGCGGGTAAACTGATTCAATTTTTTTCTTCCACTATCACCTTCCTTCTGGAGCTTGGTGAAATGGGGAACCGCGACCGTGAGCAACTGCACCACGATAGAAGCGGAGATGTAGGGCATAATGCCCAATGCAAAAATGGAGACACGGCTGAATGATCCGCCGAGGAAGGTATTGAAAAGATCAAACAAGCCACCACCCTGGTTGCCGGTAAGTGCACTGGGCTCGATGCCGGGCAATACAATAAATGATCCCAACCGAAAGATGATCAGGAAGCCCATTGTATTCAGAATACGGACCCGAAGGTCTTCGATCGAGAATATGTTCTTTATGGTAGTAAAGAATCTCTTCATTATTTTACAGTCGTAGCGCTGCCTCCAGCATTTTCAATTGCTTTGGTTGCGGTCGCGGAGAAGGCATGTGCTTCAACAGCCACCTTTGCTTTCAATTCACCACGACCCAATACTTTCACCCTGTCGTTTTTTCCAACGATACCATTGTCCAGCATGACCTGAATGTTGATAGCGCCGGATTTGATTTTCTGTGCAAGTTCTTCCAATGCATCGAGGTTGATTGCCTTGAAATAGATCTTGTTGTTATTCTTGAAGCCGAACTTTGGGATACGGCGTACCAAAGGCATCTGACCTCCTTCGAAGCCGAACTTCGTGTGGTGACCGGAGCGCGATTGAGCACCTTTGTGCCCACGGCCGGCCGTGCTACCGCCTGAACCCTGGCCACGGCCACGACGCTTGTTATTCTTTACAGAACCGTCTGCCGGTTTTAATGTATGCAGCTTCATGTTATAGTTCTTTTACACTAACGAGGTGACTTACCTTACGGACCATGCCCTGGATCTGCGGCGTGTATTCCACCTCGACCGACTTGTCTCTCTTGCCCAGGCCCAAAGACTGAATTGTCCTCAGTTGGGTTTCCGGACGCTTGATCGTGCTTCGGATCTGTGTGATTTTCACTTTTGCCATGACTTATCCGTTAAAAACTTTTGACAATTCCACTCCCCTGTTCCGTGCTACCGTGTGGGCATCACGCATGGTAGTCAGCGCTTTGAAGGTTGCTTTTACCACGTTGTGCGGGTTAGAAGAACCTTTTGATTTTGCCAATACATTGTGAACGCCTGCACTCTCGAGCACGGCACGCATCGCACCACCGGCGATTACACCAGTACCAGGTGATGCGGGCTTCAACAATACCAAACCACCGCCAAACTTTCCGATCGAATCATGAGGAACCGTACCCTTGATAATGGGAACCTTTACCAAATGCTTCTTGGCATCGTCGATGCCTTTGGTGATAGCATCCGTAACTTCGTTTGCCTTACCCAATCCATATCCTACCACGCCGTTCCCATCGCCCACCACCACGATGGCGGAGAAACTGAATCGACGACCACCTTTTACCACCTTGGCCACGCGCTGAATGGCTACGACCTTCTCTTTGAGATCGATCTCGCTGGCTTTTACAGTACTCACGTTGCTTTGTGTCATGCGCTTAGAATTTTAAACCACCTTCTCTGGCGCCTTCGGCCAAAGCTTTCACGTTGCCGTGATACAAGTATCCATTGCGATCAAATACAATCTCGTTGATTCCGGAAGCCAAAGCCTTTTCCGCCACTTTCTTTCCCACCGTCTTTGAGGTCTCTTTGTTCAACTTTGCTTTCTCGAGGTCTGCTGATGAGGCAGAAGCAATGGTGTGACCTTTAGAGTCATCAATGATCTGCGCATAGATTGCCTTGTTGCTGCGGAACACCGACAGGCGGGGACGCACCGTAGTGCCTTCCAGATTCTTGCGAATCCCCATCTTAATCCTAGACCTGCGACTTGTCTTAACGTTTGTTGACATATCCTTAATTATTTAGCAGCAGCCTTACCAGCTTTTCTGCGAACATATTCACCTACATAACGAATACCCTTGCCTTTGTATGGCTCCACTTTCCTGAGTGACTTGATCTTTGCCGCCACCTGTCCAAGCAATTGCTTGTCGATACCTTCCAGGATGATCATGGGGTTTGCACCCTTTTCCTGGAAAGCCTGAAGTTTCAGCTCCGAAGGCACTGCCAGAAAAACACTGTGAGAATATCCCAAACTTAATTCCAACACATTCGCTTGCGCAGCCGCCTTGTACCCTACACCGATCAGTTCCAACTGCTCTTTGTATCCCTGGCTTACACCCGTCACCATATTGGCGATCAGGGCGCGATACAAACCGTGAAGGGCGCGGTCAGGCTTTTCGTCTGAAGGACGGGAGACCTCGATAGCGCCGTTCTCGACTTTAACGCCAAAGTTTGGCCTCAGTACCTGGTGCAGTTCTCCTTTTGGGCCCTTCACCGATACTTTCTTGTTGCCTTCCGAAAAAGTGCATGTCACACCTTTTGGAATTGCTATGGGTAATCTGCCGATCCGTGACATTTTCTTTCTCTATTAATATACGTAGCACAATACTTCACCACCCACGTTCAGGGCACGGGCTTCCTTGTCGGTAATCACTCCTTTCGAAGTCGACAGGATCGCGATACCCAGACCATTGAGCACCTTGGGCAACTCATCTGCAGGCTTATATTGTCTCAAGCCTGGAGAGCTGATGCGGTCAATCTTGGAGATCGCCGAATCCCGGGTCTCCGGGTTATATTTCAAAGCAATTTTGATCATCCCCTGCTTGTTTTCAGTATCCTCAAACTTGTAGTTCAGGATATAGCCTTTGTCAAACAATACCTTGGTGATCTGCTTCTTGATGCTGCTCGCGGGCACTTCCACCACGCGGTGGCGTGATTTGATGGCATTTCTGAGCCGGGTCAAGTAGTCTGCAATAGGGTCTGTCATGTTCTTTTCAATTAAAAGCTGCCTGGCTATTGTCCCGATATCTATCGGGACTAAAACGGGGCCGCAAAGATATTTAATCCTTTCCTTTCTTCAAATTACCAGCTTGCCTTGGTCATTCCGGGGATCTTACCATCGTGCGCCATCTGGCGGAACTGGTTACGGCAGATTCCGAACTTGCTCATGTACCCGCGTGGGCGGCCCGTGAGCTTGCAGCGGCTGTGCAACCTGACAGATGATGAGCTCCGGGGAAGCTTGTCCAGCCCAGCCCAATCGCCCGCTGCCTTCAGTGTCTGGCGCTTGGTTTTATACCGCGCTACCAGTCTCTCCTTCTTCTTGTCCCTTGCTATGATTGACAGTTTTGCCATGGCAGTAATTAATTTTTAGTGGTAAAGGGCATCCCGAACGCTTTCAGGAGCTCGTAACTTTCTTCATCCGTCTTGGCGTTGGTCACAAACGTGATATCCATGCCATTGATTTTCGACACCTTGTCAATCGATATCTCAGGGAAAATGATCTGCTCCTTCACGCCCAACGTGTAGTTTCCGCGGCCGTCAAATCCTTTATCACTAACTCCCTTGAAATCGCGTACACGGGGGAGGGCCACATTCATGAGCCGGTCCATAAACTCGTACATGCGCTCACCGCGCAAAGTCACTTTCACGCCGATAGGCAGGTTGGCGCGGAGCTTGAAATTGGAAATGTCTTTCTTAGATCGAGTAGGCACTGCCTTCTGACCCGTGATGGTGGTGATCTCTTCGAGACCCACATCAATCATTTTCTTGTCGGCTACCGCTGCACCAATACCCTTATTGACACAGATCTTTTCAATCTTAGGAACTTGCATCACCGACTTATACTGAAACTTCTCTTTCAGTGCCGGAACAATCTCCTTGGTATATTTTTCTTTGAGTCTTGGCGTTGCCATGGCTTTGTTACTTAATGACTTCGATGAATTTTCCTGTCTTCTTGGAGTAGCGCTGCAGCTTGCCCTTTTCGTTCAACTTCCGTCCTACGCGGGTAGGCTGTCCTGTTGCAGGATCAATCAACATCACATTGCTGATATGAATGGCGGCCTCCGTCTTCTTGATTCCTCCTTCAGGCTTTCCCGCCGAAGGCTTCTGGTGTTTAGTCACCATGTTGATGCCTTCCACAATCACCCGGTTTTTCTCCAGGAGAACTTCCAGCACCTTACCGGAATTAATCTTGTCCGGAGTACTTCTGTAGTTACCCGCAATCACCTTGACGGTGTCACCTTTCCGGATCTTCAGCTTAGGCTGTTTGTTTTGCTTCCTCTCCATAATCTTATAATACTTCAGGGGCCAGGGAAATAATCTTCATGAACTGTTTTTCGCGCAGTTCGCGTGCCACGGGTCCGAAAATGCGCGTACCACGGGGTTCATCCTGTGGTGTCAGAAGCACGGCAGCGTTGTCCTCAAAGCGGATATACGATCCATCCTTCCTTCTCACTTCCTTCTTTGTGCGAACGATCACCGCTTTGGATACAGTGCCTTGCTTAATCTGGCTTGTTGGGATCGCTGACTTTACTGTCACCACAATCTTGTCGCCCACAGAGGCATAGCGCCGGTGGGTTCCGCCCAATACATGGAGGCACAGCACTTCTTTCGCTCCGCTGTTGTCTGCCACCGTCAAACGTGATTCGCTCTGTATCATAACTCTTAGTTCTTTATTTGTCCCTACTAATTACTTCGCTTTCTCAATCACTTCCACAAGTCTCCAGCGCTTGCTCTTGCTCAGGGGGCGTGTTTCCATGATCTTCACCAGGTCGCCAATGCCCGCCTCGTTCTTCTCATCGTGGGCCATCAGCTTGGTGGTCTTGTTCATAAACTTGCCGTAAATCGCATGCTTTACTTTACGGTCAATGGCAATGGTGATGGACTTTTGCATTTTGTTGCTCACCACACGACCTACACGTTCTTTTCTTAAATTCCTTTCCATAATGATTTACTTTTGCGTTTCTTTTTGGCGCAACACGGTGTTGATTCGTGCAATCATCCGCCTGGTTTCCTTTATCTTCATCGGATTCTCAATGGCAGAAACCTGATGGGCAAACTTCATTTTGCGCAGCGATTCTTTCTCGCTGCCCAGTTTTTCCTTCAGCTCGTCCAGGGTCAAATCTTTTATCTCGGTGCTCTTCATACTATTGTTGTTCTACGTAGTCTCTGCTTACTACAAACCTGGTCTTGATCGGAAGTTTGCCATCAGCCAACTTCAGCGCTTCCAACGCCACAGCACGGGTCACACCACCCGCTTCAAACAGGATGGTACCCGGTTTAACACAGGCCACCCAATATTCGGGCGCGCCTTTTCCCTTTCCCATACGCACTTCAGCAGGCTTACGGGTTATTGGCTTATCCGGAAATACCCGGATCCAAACCTGTCCTTCACGTTTCATGGCGCGTGTTACAGCGATACGGGCTGCCTCCAACTGACGGGCAGTAAGCAATCCCATTTCCACAGCCTTCAGACCAAAGGACCCAAAAGAAATGGTATGTCCACGTGTGGCCATTCCCTTTACCCGGCCTTTCTGTGATTTCCTGAATTTTGTACGCTTCGGTTGTAACATCGCTGAAAACCTATTTTAGTTCTTTAATTCTTATCGTCTTCCCCTGGGAGCGCCACCGCCACCTCTGTTCTCGCCTCCTCTTCCTCCGCGATCACCACCGCCTCCACTGCGTCTGTCGCCACCACGGTCACCACGGCTATCGCTTCTTCTTTCACCACGCTCCCCACCTCTTCTCGGTGCACCGCCTCCCTGGCCTTTGCTTTCGCCCTGGGATACAATACCTATGTTCGGTGACAAGTCGCGCTTGCCGAAAATTTCACCTTTGAATATCCACACCTTTATTCCAATCTTGCCGTACACCGTCTGAGCTTCGGATATCGCATAATCGATGTCCGCACGAAGCGTATGTAGTGGGATTCTTCCTTCTTTATATTGTTCTGTCCTCGCCATATCGGCACCTGCCAATCGACCAGACAACTTGATCTTGATTCCTTCAGCACCGACACGCATGGAAGAGGCGATCGACTGCTTCATCGCGCGGCGGTAGGAAATACGTGCTTCCAACTGCTGTGCGATGGACTCACCCACTAGCCTGGCATCCAGTTCAGGACGTTTGATCTCAAAGATGTTGATCTGAACATCCTTGCCGGTAAGTTTCTTCAATTCTTCCTTAATCTTGTCGACTTCGGTACCACCTTTTCCAATCACAACACCCGGACGGGCGGTGTGGATGGTGAGCGTGATGCGTTTGATGGTGCGTTCAATCACCACCTTGGCTATGCCGCCCTTTTGGATACGGGCGTCAATGTACTTCCTGATCTTCTGGTCTTCCACCAGCTTATCGGAAAACGTTTTGCCGCCGAACCAGTTAGAGTCCCAACCACGAACGATGCCGAGGCGGAAGCCGACAGGATTAATTTTTTGTCCCATTATTCCTTGGTTTCTTTTTCAACCTTTTTTGTTTCCTTCTTCTCTTGTGCAGGCATTCTGTCCACGGTTAATGTGACGTGATTTGAACGCTTGCGTACACGGTGTGCACGACCTTGGGGGGCAGGGCGCAATCTTTTCAGAATACGGCCACCACCTACATATACTTCTTTCACAAACAGGTCTGCTTCTTCCAACTTCACGTCCTTATTCTTCGCTTCCCAATTTGAAATGGCTGACATCAACAACTTCTCCATGCGTTCAGCCGGATGTTTGGCCTCATACTTTAATGTGCTCAGTGCTTTTGCCACACGCTCGCCGCGGATCAGATCGGCGACCAGTCGCATCTTGCGCGGTGATGTAGGTGCATCGTACAGGTGAGCGCTGGCAGGACCGGTCTTGGCAGCGTCTTTCACCGCCTTGATCTTCTCGCGCTTCAGTACTGACCCCTTCTTTTTCTTTTCTGTAGTTTCCATGGAGATTCTGGCAATTATTTGGCTGCAGCGGCTTCTGCTTTGTTATTTCCCGTATGGCCTTTGAAGGTGCGTGTAGGTGCAAATTCGCCCAGCTTATGGCCCACCATATTTTCTGTTACATAGACCGGAATAAACTTGTTGCCGTTGTGGACGGCAAAAGTAAATCCTATCAAATCTGGAGTAATCGTGCTTCTGCGTGACCAGGTTTTGATCACCGACTTCTTGCCGGATTGCTCCATGGTGCCCACCTTCTTCGCGAGGCGTGCATCGAGGTATGGACCTTTTTTAACTGACCTTCCCATTATTTTTTCCTCCTTGCAACGATTAAGTTATCAGAATACTTTTTCGGATGTCTTGTCTTCTTGCCCTTCGCCAACAATCCCTTGCGTGAACGGGGATGACCTCCTGAGGCCCTTCCTTCACCACCACCCATCGGGTGATCAACCGGATTCATGGCTACGGCACGGGTACGTGGACGAACGCCTCTCCAGCGGCTTCTTCCCGCCTTACCCACAGATTCATTCATATGGTCGGCGTTGGAAACAGCTCCAACTGTTGCCAGGCAACGCACCAATACATGGCGCATTTCTCCTGACGGCATTTTCAAGGTTGCGTACTCCCCTTCGCGGGCGAGCAACTGAACAAAAGAACCGGCGCTGCGGGCAATCGATGCTCCACGTCCGGGTTTATTCTCTACGTTATGGATAATAGTACCCAGCGGAATCTTTGAAAGCGGTAAGGTATTGCCCACTTCCGGAGCGATGCTGTCGCCAGACACGACTGTCTGTCCCACTTTCAATCCCTGTGCTGCTATAATATATGACTTGAATCCATCAGCATAGTAAAGCTTGGCCACACGTGCCGTCCTTGTCGGATCATATTCGATCGACTTGACAACAGCGGGTACGCCAAATTTTTCACGCTTGAAATCGATGTCCCTGAGTTTCTGCTTGTGCCCACCGCCGATGTAGCGCATGGTCATGCGACCGTTGCTGTTACGACCACCGGTCTTCTTCAGCGAAGTTAATAATGACTTCTCCGGGCGTGACTCGGTGATGTCATCAAATCCCGGGGCCAGCCTGTGCCGGGTGCCTGGTGTAATCGGTCTTAATTTTTTTAATGCCATCGCTTATCTCGTATTACACGTTGCCGTAAAAGTCTATCACTTCGCCTGCTGCCAAAGTCACAATTGCCTTCTTGAGGTTGGGCTTGCGACCTGAGAGCATGCCGGCTTTTGTGGAGCGTACTTTCAATTTGCCCATCAGGCTGATTGTATTTACACGCTCTACATTTACGCCGTACATTTTTTCTACCGCGTTCTTGATCTCTACCTTGTTGGCGGCTACGTCAACAATGAAACCATACTTGCCCTTCTCATTCATGGAAGAAACCTTTTCGGTAACCAGGGGGCGCTTCAGGATACTCATCGTTCTACTTATTTAATAGGTTATCGATCTTTCCAACTGAACTCTCCACAAGGATCAACTTGTCGGCGTTTACTACGTCATAGGTATTAATCTGTGATGCTGTGATGATCGTGGCGTTTTTAATGTTCCTGCCGGAAGTGGCAACATTGAAATTCTTCTCAGGCAGTACGAGGAGGGTCTTTTGTGAATCCACGCCCAGTGACTTCAGCATAGCGATATACTGCTTGGTCTTGGGGGCATTAAAGTTGAAGTCCTCGATGATGGCAATGGCGTTATCCTTTGCCTTGTAAGTCAATGCTGACTTGCGGGCCAGGTCCTTTACTTTCTTGTTCAGCTTGAAAGAATATTCACGGGGTGCTGGTCCGAATACACGGCCACCACCTTTAAACAAAGGGCTCTTGATGTTACCCGCACGGGCTCCACCTGTTCCTTTTTGTTTTTTGATCTTCTTGGATGATCCGGTGATTTCCGCACGCTGCTTGGACTTGTGGGTGCCCTGACGCAGGTTGGCCAGGTGACTCTTCACATCCAGCCAGATGGCGTGGTCATTGGGTTCAATGCCAAAAACCTCCGCTGAGAGATTGGCTTTGCGGCCGGTGCTTTCGCCGCTATGTTTTGTAATTGCTACGTCCATCACTTTTGCAGGATTATGGTTGAGTTTTTCGCGCCCGGTACAGATCCGCTGACCAGGATCAGATTGTGCTCCGCCATGATTTTCACCACCTTTAGGTTGGTGACTTTCACGCGGTCGTTGCCCATGCGGCCCGGCAGGCGCTTTCCCTTGATCACACGTGACGCAAAGGATGCGTTACCCATTGAACCCGGTGCACGGAGGCGGTTGTGCTGACCATGTGTCTGGCCACCTACTCCTGCGAAGCCGTAACGCTTCACTACACCTTGAAAACCGTGCCCCTTAGAGGTACCCACGGCATCCAAAAAATCGCCTTCGGCAAACACATCCTGAATACGGACCTCTTTGCCGAGTTCGGCAATACCGTTGAACTCTGCGCCGAAGTCACGAAACTCAACCACGTCCCGCTTG
>JANYHW010000045.1 GCA_025358885.1 Cytophagales bacterium
GTTTTGCTTCCCGATTTTATCCAACCGAAACTGCTCATCAAATAATCCTCTTGATCTATTCTTCATCTGTTTTTCTCCTTTTTCTCAAGAAACAAAATTTATAGATAACTTGGTAGGGTTTTTAGAGATGCCCTTAATTCATTCTTAATATCGAGCCAGTGAAAATACTTGCCTCCACTATTGTTTTTGTTGTTGCATCGGGGATGACGAAAGCCCAGGACACTCAATATTGGACGTACCGTTTTGGAACCCGTGCTGCTCTCATGGGCGGAGCAGCCGTAGGTGGGATCGAAGACAATAGCTCCGTGGTATACAATCCCGCCTTGCTGACTTTTGTAAAAAGTAAGTCTGTATCACTCAATGCAAACGTATATCAAGTGGTGAATGTCCTGTCAAGAAATGGGGCAGGAACCGGCCTTGATGTTAGCAGTAGTCAGTTCTCAGTTGTACCCATTACTTTTTCAGGTCTTTTGCCCAAATCAGAGAATTCAAGGCTGACCATGGGCTACGCATTGCTTGTCCCCACAGAGTTCACCTTCAAAGCATCAGCTTATACTTCTGGTCCAAAAAATATTGTGGCTGAATCGTTGAGTCCAGGGCCAGAAGATTTCGTTGGACAATTCGCGCTCAACGCCAGATTGACAGAAAATATGGGAGCATTTGCGTTTGCGTATAAACTGGATGATCACTGGTCATTAGGTCTGACGAACGAATTTATATATCGATCACATACTTATGCGAGAAGTGAACTCGCCAGATTGATATTGAATAATTCTGCCGCGAGCCTCGTCAGTACCAGCGAAACGGTCAATGTGGAATATACCAACCTGAGGTATGATGCTAAAATTGGGGTTGCCTACTATGCTGAAAACTGGTCGGCGGGATTAGTGGTAAAATCACCGTCACTAAATCTTCTGGGAAGCGCAACTGTCGCTCGGGACTTCGTAGCCAACAACCTGCTGATTAACATCGAGACTAATCCTTCCAAACCCGCCAACTTCCAGCGTGTCAACTATGCGGCCAACGATCGTCAGACGGGGCTGCCCACAACGTATAAGAGTCCGCTATCCATCGCCTTTGGCCTTTGCTACAAGTATGAGAAAAGCATTTTTGCCTTCTCCATGGAATGGTTTGGCAGTACAGGAATATATAATATTGTTTCACCCCCCGACCAGTCTTTCCGGCGGCCGACAAATCTGCCCCTCAATGGTCAGACATTCATGCAGGTCAGCGCCTCAAATCTGGCGGTACTTAACCTGGCACTAGGATATGAACGAAACATAAGCCAAAAATTCAACCTGAGTTGTGGCCTCCGTTCAAACGGTTCCTTCTTTGATCCGGTGTACGACCAGCGCGTCGACCAACGATTTCAAAAAGTTCTCAACGACAATGCCATTAACCTTGATATTTCTTCATGGGACATCTACCATGCTGTACTTGGGGGTACCTTCAAGAAGGAAAGAAGAGACCTTTACCTAGGCATCAACTACGGATTTGCATTCGATCGCAGTGTGAAACAGTTTGCCAATTTTGATAATCCCTCAGAGCCAACATTTTTATTGGGTCAGCGTAACACAACTTCAGCTCATTTTTTTTCGCTCGGAGTTCTTCTTGGATACACCTTCCGATTGAAATCGACCAACTAGTTTATTACCCAGGACCAGCGAGAAAAAATCTATCAAATGTTCATGAAGTCCCGGGATTACATCAGTTCATCAAATTGATACATCATTGGTTGATCCCCACCAGGTCAAGCATAAACGCTTGTCGCATCGCCTCTTCTTTAATGGCTCGGAACCGACCAGATGCGCCACCGTGACCTGCAGCCATGTTGGTATAAAGCAGCAATTCATGCTTGTCCGTTTTCATTGCACGCAGCTTAGCAACCCATTTGGCCGGTTCCCAATATTGAACCTGACTGTCGTGAAGACCCGTGGTCACCAACAGGTTAGGGTAGTCTTTCTTTTCTACCTGATCGTAAGGTGAATAGGAGAGCATGTACTCATATTGCTCCTGGATATTGGGGTTGCCCCACTCACGCCATTCGAAGGTTGTCAATGGAATCGTCTCGTCCATCATGGTCGTGATGACATCCACAAAGGGTACTGCCGCAATGACACCTTTATATAAGTCTGGTCGCATGTTCGTGATGGCACCCATCAATAAACCTCCCGCACTGCCGCCATAGGCAAAAAGCTTGTCCTTGTCGGAATATTTGTTGTTGACCAAATACTCTGAACAGTCCGTGAAATCCGTGAATGTATTTTTCTTCTTCATCATCTTGCCATCCTCATACCATTGCCCGCCCATCTCCTGACCACCCCTTACATGCGAGAGGGCATAGACAAATCCGCGGTCGAGTAAACTAAGACGGTTTGAACTGAAGGTTGCGTAGGAAGTAGATCCGTAAGAGCCGTACGCGTATTGAAGACAGGGATTGGTTCCGTCTTTCTTGAACTTATCTTTACGATAGACAATGGAGATAGGCACTTTTGCCCCGTCACGCGCGGTTGCCATGACGCGTTCTGTCTGATAGTTGGCCGCGGAGAATCCTCCCAGCACTTCACGTTGCTTCATCAGTTTTTTATCATGGGTATCCATGGTGTAGTCGTACGTGGAGGCAGGCGTAGTCATAGATTGATAGCTGTAGCGAATCACTTTGGTATCAAACTCAGGGTTGTTGTCAATTCCGGCGATATAGGCAGGTTCACCAAAGTCAATGGCAGATTCGGATTTGTCCGACCACTTGATAAGGCGGATCTTGGTAAGTCCTTCACTTTCATCTTCCAGGGCCAGATAATCCTTGAAGAGTTCAAATCCACGGAAGAAAACATTGTTCCTATTGGGCACGACATCCTTCCAGTTCTCTTTTCCTGTTTTGGCGGGGCTTACTTCGACCAGTCTGTAATTTTTCGCATTCAGATTGGTGCGGATATAAAACTTGTCTCCGGCATGGTCGGCTTGATACTCCACGTCATTCTGCAGGGGCTCAAGGATGACCGGCTTGCTGTTGATGTTATCAGCGTCCAGGATCTGCGAGAACGAAGCGTCTGTTCTGCCAGAGTTAACAAGAATATACTTCTTTGATTTGGTTTTGTTCACATAACACGACAAGGTTTGATCTTTTTCCTCATAGACCAGCTTGTCGTTAGCGGTGGTGCCCAGGGTGTGGCGATGAACCTGGTTTGATCGCAATGTGTTTGGATCTTGCTTGCTGAAAAAAATCGTCCGATTGTCGTTAGCCCAGACAATGTTTCCTGTAGTGCCAGGGATTTGGTCGGGGAGCATTAGTCCGGTGGTCATGTTTATGACTTTAATAGTGTAAAACCGACGGCCCACTGTATCAATGCACAAAGCAATAAGGTCATGCTTCGGACTTGTGCTGATACTCATGTTGAAATATTTCTGGTTTTTTCCCAGGTCGTTTCCGTTGGCGATGATTTCTTCAGCAGCCTCCAGGGATCCTTTCTTTCGGCAGTAAATCGGATAATCGTATCCTTCTTCGAAGCGTGTGTAGTAGTAGAATTCCCCATCTTTATAGGGCACTGATTCATCCTTCTCTTTGATACGTCCTTTCATTTCCTCATACAATTTTTCGCGAAGGCCTTTTGTATGCGCCGTCATAGTGTCCATGTATTTGTTTTCCGCCGTGAGGTAGCTGATGACAGCGGTGTCTTCGCGATTTTTTAACCAGTAGTAGTCATCAATCCGCTTGTGTCCATGTTTGGCGACAATTTCGAACGGAACCTTCCTGGCCACGGGTGGTTTCACATCCGGACGTGCCGGTGATTCTTTGGCTGGCGAACAGGCATTTAGGAAGGCCACTAAGCCAATGAAAGCGGAAAGGACAAGTGATTTTTGGATCATATGCGGTTAAATTAATTGACGAAGATGGCAAAATTTATTTCTGCCACAACCCTTTTTAGCCGAATGAACGGTGAGGGGCAATTACCGCTTCAAGGAGAGGTATCCTGTCTGCGTTTTTCTACCGGAGGAAAATTTTCCTCCCGGGGATTGGGGCTCACCATCATCGGAGGAGTTTCATGTTTAACCATACAATGACTAAGGGCTGCCTGGCGCCTGTCGTCTCATGGGTTGAATCTTCCAATAGGTGAGTGACCGCCATACCCACTCCAAAGGGCCGAATAGGAAACTGTTGAGCCATGGTTTGCTGTAAGCCAGTTGAAATATCCAAATGACAAACACAACGTAATAGATCTTGTAATATTCCACCTCCGCGTAGTAATTCAATCCATAGCCAAAGAATATCAGTGTGCAAATGATGGTATGCATAATGTAGTTTGTAAAGGCCATCTGTCCGACAGCCCGAAGCCTGTCGAGCAGAGCGGAAAACACATTGGACTTAACAACAAGCAAAATCAATGCAGCGTGTCCCATCATCAAAAGAATCCGTTGCAGAGGGTAGACCAGATTCATCCAATTGATGGCATGGGTTTCAATGTAGCGAAGGGAGGCCTCGAGCGTTGGGAAATTGACATAGTTGTGATAAAAGTCCCACGTCACCAGAGGAAACCCAAGTCCATACCCGATGATGATTGTTTTTATGTACCGGGCCCGCGACCACTGCAATGTTAGAAAGCCCCATTTGTACAGGGCAATTCCGAGTAGCATCAGGGCCAAAGGATCCCAGATGCCGAAGACGAGATATTTTGTCTGACCGTCCCAGCTATTCTTCCGAATGTATGTGGCCACCGTAGAGTAATCCGACTTCATGATACGGGTGTGATCAGCCGCATCTTCCTTGTTGGGAATCAGATCAATTTCAACCTCCCTCCATTCTTTCAACGCCAGATTTTGTAATTCCGTCAAATCAAGTTGGTTGTGCTGTGCTGCCACCGCCTCCACATAGGCCAGGCGCTTGGCCCTAATCCCCTGCATGAACATGGTCGTCATTGTAAATTCAACAATTGCCACCAACGGAACGGCCATCACCAGGTAGGTAGGTTTCATTTTCCTGAAAAGAAATGCGAGCATCCCGATCACACCGTAGTAGTAGAGGATCTCACCTTCCCAAAGCAGGATGTGGGAGTGTATGAGACCGAACACAATAAGCCAGAACATGCGCCGGTAGAAGAGCAGGGTAGCGGATCCGCCAGTCCGCTCTTTATTAATAGTGAATAGAATGATGCCAGCGCCAAAGATGGCAGAGAACAATGCGCGCATTTTGCCTTCAAAGACAATGATCTCTGCTGCCCTGACCCAAAAATTGATGTCCTGTGGATTGCTTTTGTACGCCTCGGAGGAATACTCCGCCATCGAAAACTCCGGGATATTCATCAACAGAATTCCAAGCAGCGCCACGCCGCGAAGTATGTCCAGCGCCGCTATCCGATTTGATTCGGAAACGGGATTAAATATTGCCATCGGGCGGGGTGTTCAGTAGGCCAAAATAAAAGTAGCAATTTTACTCAAAAATGCTGAAGCCTACCTGTCAGTCACAAGCGATGAATTCAAAATGGATTCATTAGCTTTACCTACTTTTTAATCTTAAATGGCAGAAAACACCTACAAGTCCAATACCTTCAAGAAACCTGAAAAAGAAAAGAAGAGCAAAGGTTCCAAGTCTAAGTACCGTTTCAATCTTGACTTTTTCAAAGATCCGCGGTTTCACCTGGCCCTGGGTTTTTTCTTGCTCATCATCTCTTTTTTCCTGCTGACAGCTTTTGTCTCCTATCTGTTTACCGGCAAGGCAGACCAAAGTGTTGTCGAGGGATTGGGAGATGCCACTATGCTCGAGTCCGGTGGTGATACCGACAACTGGCTTGGACTCTACGGTGCCATCACCTCACATTATTTTATTTTTCGCTGGTTTGGAATTTCTGCCTTCTTCATTCCACCCTTGTTGTTTTTATTGGGCTTCAGGCTCGTCTTCAAACGGGAATTACTTTCATTTTTTTCAGCTTTTACTTTTTCATTGTTCGCAGGTCTCTGGCTCTGTCTGCTGATGGGCTACCTTACCCACAGCATTTCAGGTGCTACTGAAGTCAGCTTCCTGAGCGGTGGCCTTGGTTACGAGCTGGCCTACATCACCGATAATCTATTGGGTTGGGGTACGTTTCTATTCCTTGTGCTTTCACTTTTTATATTCATTATCTATTTCTTCAACGTTACCTCCATCAATGCTTTCCAGGTAAAAGATCCGAAGCCAATTGGCAATGATGCCTTGATGCCTCTGGACAACGCAGATTCTCCACCTTCCTATAGTGATGAGCGCGACATTTGGCCCGCCGAACCAGAACCTTTTCTTGTCGTGAAACCACCGGAAGAGCCCATAGCGCTTCCTGAAATAAAATTGGATATCGAACCTCCTAAGGTGGAGAAAAAGAAAGAAGAACCTGTCTTCACCATTGAAGAGCCTAGAGCAGAAACCGATGCGATCGCTGAAGGTTTGGTGGAGTCCCAGGGATTCTATGATCCAACATTGGACCTGAGCAGCTATAAATTTCCGCCGCTGGAGTTGCTCAATGAATATGAGGTAGGAAAGGTCCAGGTAACGCAGGAGGAACTCAACCAGAACAAGGACAAGATTCTCGCGACGCTTACCAATTTCAAAATTGGGATACAAAGCATTAAGGCAACCATCGGACCGACAGTTACCTTGTATGAGATTGTGCCGGATGCCGGCATTAAGATATCGCGCATCAAGAACCTGGAAGATGATATCGCGCTGAGCTTGTCCGCCCTGGGTATTCGGATCATCGCACCCATTCCGGGAAAGGGTACCATTGGGATTGAAGTGCCGAATAAAAACCGCGAGATGGTGAGCATCCGGTCTGTGCTGGCTACCGAACGTTTCCAAAAGTCAGACAAAGACCTGCCCATTGCGATCGGGAAAACCATATCCAACGAACTGCTCGTCATAGATCTGGCCAAAATGCCGCACTTGCTGGTAGCGGGTGCCACGGGCCAGGGGAAATCGGTCGGACTGAATGTTATCCTGACCTCTCTATTATATAAGCTGCATCCGAGCCAACTCAAGTTTGTGCTGGTGGATCCAAAAAAGGTCGAGATGTCGCTGTTCAGCAAGATAGAACGTCATTATCTGGCCAAGCTACCCAACAGCGAAGAGGCAATCATTACGGATACGAAGAAAGTGGTTCACACGCTAAACTCCCTTTGTATTGAAATGGAGAACCGTTATGAAATCATGAAGGATGCTGGGGCGAGGAATATCAAGGAGTACAATGCCAAGTTTGTTGGTCGAAAGCTCAACCCCAAAGAAGGTCACCGTTTTCTGCCTTATATTGTATTGGTAATTGATGAGTTGGCGGACTTAATGATGACAGCCGGCAAAGAAGTGGAGACACCGATCGCGCGACTCGCTCAGCTTGCAAGGGCCATTGGGATACATTTGGTGGTGGCTACACAACGGCCTTCGGTGAATGTGATTACGGGTGTGATCAAGGCAAACTTCCCGGCGCGTCTTTCTTTCCGCGTTACATCTAAAGTCGACTCCCGCACCATTCTTGATACTGGGGGTGCCGATCAATTGGTGGGCATGGGCGACATGTTGTTCTCCTCCGGATCGGATGTTATACGACTACAAAGTCCTTTTGTCGATACCCCTGAGATTGAAAAGGTTTGTGATTTTATTGGCGCTCAACGTGGATATGCTTCTGCGTACATGCTCCCTGAGTTTGAAGGTGAAGACGAGGCCGGCGCAAGTGATGTGGATCTTGCTGATCGCGATGCACTCTTTGAAGAGGCAGCCCGGCTAATAGTAATGCATCAGCAGGGTAGTACATCATTGATCCAGCGCAAATTGAAACTAGGGTACAACCGGGCAGGACGACTCATTGATCAGCTGGAAGCAGCGGGAATTGTGGGCCCATTCGAAGGATCGAAAGCGAGGGAGGTTTTGGTCAAGGACGAAATGAGTTTGGAACAATTATTGAATAGTCTTAATGAAAAGCACGGCCAATAATTAAATTTGCCAACTGCAGTCACTAAAATCTGCCCGAACTCATGAAAAAGCTGCTTTTCCTTGTCCTTCTCTCTGGTATTGCCAATGGTCTGTATGCGCAATACGATCCAAAAGCGCTTGAAATTCTGGAGGCGATGGCAAAAAAATACAGGGTGATCCCAGCTTTTGAGGCAACGTTTTCCTACACGTTGTCCAACGACATAGAGAAAATAAATGAAGAGTTCAAAGGCAAAATGACGGTCAAGGGTGATAAGTATAAACTTAGCCTTCCTGAACAGGAGGTCGTGAATAACGGCACAACCTTGTGGACTTACCTGCCCGAAGCAAAAGAGGTGAACATCGATAGTTTTGACCCGAATTCGGATGACCTTAACCCCTCAAAATTTTATGAGATCTATAAGAAGGGCTACAAGTACCTGTACATTGAAGACAAATCAGAAGGCGGGGTAATTTGCGAAGTCGTAGACCTGGTACCTGAAAAGAAGGACGCACAGTACTACAAAGTCAAGATGAATATCGTTAAGAAAGACAAGAGTATCCAAAGCTGGGTGATGTATGACAAGGCGGGCAACCGGTACAAGTACCTCATAACAAAATTTAACCCGGCCGTAAAGGTTGAGGATTCCTTCTTTACTTTTGATGTAAAAAAATATCCTGGCGTTGAGGTCATCGACCTTCGTTAGAAAATCAAGCCCGTTCATTATCCATGTGTCCTGGTGCCCAGGCCGCAATTCCCCATGCTTTGACGATGAAGTAGTCATGAAAATCGAACAACCTCACCGAACAAGTTGAGGTCATTTATTTAACTTTAAGGCATGAATCGGTCGCAATTATTTGAACATATAAAGAGTAAGGGTTCTTACCTCTGCATTGGCCTCGACACCGACCCTTCCAAGATTCCCAGGCATCTGCTGAGTGAACCTGATCCTGTGTTTGAATTCAATAAACAAATTATTGATGCTACACATGAATATTGTGTGGCCTATAAGCCGAACCTTGCATTTTATGAGGCCCAGGGAGCGCGCGGGTGGGAGAGCTTGCAAAAAACAGTGGAATATATTCCGAAGGATATTTTCACGATTGCAGATGCCAAACGCGGTGACATTGGAAACACTTCATCGCTATACGCGAAAGCATTTTTTGAGCAAATGAATTTTGATGCATTGACCATAGCGCCCTATATGGGAGAAGATTCCATAAAACCATTTCTGAGCTTCAAAAACAAATGGACAATCCTGCTCGCCCACACTTCCAATACGGGAAGTGCAGACTTTCAGCTTCAGGAATCAAAGCAAACGGGGCGGAAGTTGTACGAAGAAGTTATTCTAAGATCGCAGGATTGGGGTACGCCTGATAATATGATGTATGTTGTGGGAGCCACGCGGGTAGATAAGTTTGCCGAAATCCGAAAACTCGCACCTGACCACTTTTTTCTTGTACCGGGAGTTGGATCACAGGGTGGCGACCTATCCAGGGTATCGGCCAATGGAATGAACAAACAATGCGGTTTGCTCGTAAATTCATCGCGGGCCATCCTTTACGCGTCATCCGACAAAGATTTTTCGCGTACGGCCGCCAGAGAAGCGCAAAAACTCAAAAAAGAAATGGAAGGACTATTGAATGCCAATCTGTAGTCCATTCCCAATGCCCTATCCCGAACACCCAAGACTCTTTTATTATTCAACATTCAACATTTACAATTCTTCCAGTGCACGAATCATTCCTTCACTACCTCTGGCAGATGCAGTACTTCAACAAAAAGGACCTGCGCTCAACGGCGGGAGACATGATCGAGATCCTCGATTCAGGTACTTTGAATACCCATGCGGGGCCCGACTTCGCCAGCGCTCGCCTGAGGATTGGTGAAATGGAATGGATGGGCAGCGTGGAAGTACATACGCATGCCTCTGCCTGGATCGAACATCATCACGAGAAAGACAAAGCATACGACAATGTCATTCTTCACCTGGTATGGCAAAATGATTGCGATATTTATCGGAACGACAGAACCTTGGTTCCCGCACTTGAACTGAAGGGGCGGGTGGATGAAGGACTAATCAAAACCTATCGGCAGTTGGTCGGCAGTTCCTTCTCAATCCCATGCCAACGGTCCTTGCCCGGAGTGCCTGAACTGATAAAAATCTCCATGATGGAAAAGGCGCTGTTCCAACGGTTGCAGCGAAAGGCAGGTGAGGTTTTGACCATGTTTGGCGACAATAGGAATAACTGGGAGGAAACATTTTATCAATTGCTGGGCCGTAACTTTGGCTTTAAGGTGAATGCGGAACCGTTCTTTCAATTGACACGACTTCTTCCATTGAGGATGCTGATGAAGCAAGGAGATAAGTTGGAGCACCTGGAAGCATTGCTTTTTGGCCAGGCTGGTTTTCTTGATCCCACACGCGGTGACGACTATTTCCTGATGCTTAAGAGAGAACACAAGTTGCTATCTCAGAAGTACTCCCTTCAACAAAACAAAATGTCAAAATCACAATGGCGCTTTCTGCGGCTTCGGCCGGCCAATTTTCCATCCCTGCGGTTGGCACAATTTGCAGCTGTTCTACATCGACATCAAAACCTTTTTTCTTCTGTCATGGAGTGCAGTGGAGTAAAAGATTTATTGAACTTGTTCGCCGTGCCCACCCAGCAATATTGGACTCATCATTACCAGTTTGCAAGGAAATCAAAGGGTGCAGTACACGATTTGGGTCAGTCCAGTGGTGAGAACATCATCATCAATACGGTGATACCCGTGTGGGTGGCCTATGGAAAACAGACGGACCAGCAAGGTTATATTGACCGTGCGGTAGAAGTGCTGCAACATTTGCCTGCTGAGGAAAACAAGATTTTGCGGACCTGGAATGCTTTGGGCATCAAGGTCCAAACGGCATTTGATTCACAAGCGCTGCTTGAATTGTTCAATAATTTCTGTGAGCCAAAAGGTTGCCTCAATTGCGCGATAGGCACATCCCTCATGCATCCGGGCCATGATTGACATTATGATCATGTTCGCAGGCATGCTGATGCTGGGTGGATTGACCCGGTGGCTCTATAAAATGCAAACGACTGGAAATAAAAAATTATTCTCCCTGGCATTGATCGTAAAAGTATTGGCTGGCATTTCGGTGGGGCTGATTTATTTTAATTATTATCATGGGGGAGGAGATACGATTTCCTATTGGCATGACGGCAAATTGATTGCTGAAGGAGTTTGGGGAGAACCAGCAAGAGCACTGGGCTTTTTTTGGTCCGCGAGCCCTGACCCGGAATTCATTCCGGGGTTATTCAACGAAATGCCCCGTTCCTTCTTTTTTTCAAAAATCTGCGGTGTACTGGCATTGGTATCATCCGGAAACTATTGGGTAATGGCGACAATCCTTTCTTTTATCGCATTTCTGTCTGCCTGGTATTTATTCTTATCGATGGTCGAATTTATTCCGGAAGCGAGATGGCCGGCGGCAATTGCATTCTTATTGTTTCCTTCTATCGTATTTTGGTCTTCCGGGCTCATCAAGGAAAGTATTGGTCTTGCCTCCTTGTATCTTATTTCAGGTTTGCTTTTGAAGGCTATCGGTAATTCCCGGATCAGAAAGTGGGAGTGGGCCTGTGCCCTTCTGGCGCTGTGGTTGGGCTGGAACCTCAAATATTACTGGATGGGAGTTTTCCTTCCCATCACTGTTGCAGTTTGGGCCGTTTCACTCTTGAGTAAAATGAAGCCTCGCTTTGCCCGTTATGACCTGCTGATCGGGCTTGGCTTCCTCTCGGTGCTGCTAGTTGCCGCCACTCACATTCATCCAAATTTCTATCCACATCGATTCCTGGAAGTGGTTTTTCAAAACAATTTGGAGTTCATGGCATTGAGCGATCCGGTCAACACGGTTCAGTATCATGACCTGCGGCCCTCCTGGACAAGCGTACTTTTTAATTCACCGCAGGCTGTCGTGGCAGGATTTTTTAGGCCCTTTGCATGGGAAGTACACAATGTATTATCAGGATTGGCGGGATTGGAAAACATGGCCGTGTTCATCCTGGTACTCGCAGCACTACCTGGTCTCCGGAATGTGAAGAACTCTCCCTTCCGACTGTTGATCATGGGGACCCTTACCTACTGTTTCATGCTTGCCATTTTTCTTGCATTGTCTACGCCCAACCTTGGCACACTTGCCAGGTACAAAATTGGCTTTATGCCCTATCTCATTTTCCTGTGCCTGTATAGAAATCCACTCCTGGCATGGTTCACCCGACGTTATAGCTTGGGTCAATGATAGATTCAACTTACCTTTGAGGTCTCCAATACCTGTATGGAAAATCCTGTAATAATTTTTGGCGCCAACTACCTCGGACGCATTGCGAAGGAAATATTTGAAAGTAATGACATCGTTGTATATGGTTTTCTGGATGATGACAAGAAACTTCACAACATAGCGATTGACGAGGTGATGGTCCTGGGAGCAACCGACGATGACGGCTTTCTTAAGTTAATAGGCAAAAAGTGTGAAGCCTTCGTGGCCGTGGACGATAATAAGCTCAGGAAAAGTATTGTTCAAATGATCCGGGAGGTCCGTCACCTGCAGCCCGTCAATGCAACGCATCGGCAGGCAATTCTTTCACCGAGGGCAAACATAGGGCACGGAAATTTTTTTGATATCGGTTTTACCTCAGGTCCAGGCTCGGTGATCGGCAGTCATTGCCTGCTCCATGCCAAAAGCCACGTTGGAGCTGAATCCATATTGGGTGATTTTGTTCAGGTGGGGGCTGGAACAATCATCAATCCCAATGTCACCATCGAAGATGAAGTCTTTATTGGATCGGGATCAATCATCATATCCGGCATCACGATCGGAAAGGGTGCCAGAATCGGCGCTGGGTCAGTAGTGATAGGTCCTGTGAAAGCCAATGAAACTGTTTTTGGCAACCCTGCGCAGAAAGTAAAATAAGAGAGCCGAAAGTAAAAAGCTAATCACGGCTAGCCGGTGGATCTTCGGGTTCCTGGTTCACAATCCGTGATTCCTTATCCCTTTTCAGGAAGTAGTCATGCTTTCCATACGTACAATCTGCTTGCCGGCCCTAAAAGGATCGTTATTATAGAACCCTGAGAGGATTCGATGGGCTATTTGCTCGACGACAAGTTCTTCGTCGCTCTTGCCCTCTTTTCCTTGCCAAAACACCCGCTGAGGATGGCGTCGCATGTCCTCAACATAGGACTTAGAATGATTGTACTGATCATCCGTAAACGTAATGGTAAAACAGGTTCGAACTTTTTGTGTTTCCATAGTGAATTAAAGTTTACAAGTCCTATGCCACATTTATTTTACGATTTTACTAAGAATTTCCGTAAACAGTCAAGTCTTGCGACCGGATGCGGGCATTTTTGTTCGCCCTTGAAACAATACGGTATCCCCGTTAACTTGCCATGAAATTATGAGGCTACACACCATCCATACGCTAAAAAACGGGATTCGGGTTGTTCACAACCAGGTAAGCTCTACCAAAATTGTCCATTGTGGTATTATGCTCGACATCGGCAGTCGGGATGAGTCGCTGGCCAATCAGGGGATCGCCCATTTCTGGGAACATATGGCCTTCAAGGGGACACAGAGGAGAAAGTCATTTCACATCCTCAATCGTCTGGAATCTCTTGGTGGTGAATTGAATGCATTTACAGACAAGGAGAAGATACTTTTCTTTGCCTCAATCCGGGATGATTACTTTGAACGCGCTTTTGATTTACTGACAGACATCACCTTTGAATCCATATTTCCTCCCACTCAAATTGAACGAGAACGTCATGTTATCCTCGAGGAAATGTCGATGTATCATGATGATCCTGAAGGCTCCCTTCAGGATGAATTCGATGCCGTGATTTTTGAGGGTCACCCCCTGGCCATGAATATTCTGGGAACAGAAAAGACGGTGAAATCATTTAAGCACTCGGACTTTAAGGCTTTTGTGAGAAAGAACATCGACACCCGCAAGATTGTCTTCTCTTGTGTAGGCAACATCAAAATAGAAGAGGTGATTCGTTTGGTGGAAAAATATATGGGGTATCTTCCGCGCATTGTATCAACACAACAACGGAAGCAATTCGGCGGCTACAAGCCTAAAGAGGTGAGGCTGCAAC
The DNA here is from genome assembly GCA_025358885.1 of Cytophagales bacterium. Taxonomy (GTDB): domain Bacteria; phylum Bacteroidota; class Bacteroidia; order Cytophagales; family Cyclobacteriaceae; genus ELB16-189. Next base: position 14,067 of record JANYHW010000045.1, read on the forward strand.
GACCGGTCAAGCAGGCCCGGTGTGCCATTGGCCGGCCTGCCTACGCTTTGTCGAACCCCAAACGCGGGGCCTTCTATCTCCTCACGAATATCTTGGGTGGCTCAGGTATGAATTCACGACTGAATTTATCCCTTCGTGAAAAATATGGATTTGTGTACTCCATTGGTTCGCAGTTCGTGCCTTTTACTGATACGGGATTGTTTGTCATATCCTTTGGGACCGAACCTTCCCAACTGTCCAGGAGCATCCGCCTGGTGAATGAACAATTGCGCAGGCTTCGGGAAGAAAAGCTCGGCGTAAAGCAATTGTCTTCCGCGAAAGAACAGATGTTGGGTCAGGTGGCGATGGCAGAAGAAAGTAACACGGGTTATATGATGATGATGGCCCGCAACCTCCTTGACTTGGGCAGAATCCAATCCCTGGAAGAAATATTTTCCCGCGTCCAGGAGACAACTGCATCCGACATCATGAAGATGTCCAATGAAATGTTTGATGAAGAGAAGCTGAGTTGCCTGATCATGGAACCTGTTTCCTAACGCAAATCCACCTGATGGACTTCATCCCTCCCGATATTATAGCCTATGCCGAAGGGCACACCTCACCTGAGTCTCCACTTCTCAGGAAGATTAACCGTGAAACACATGTGGAGGTTATGCGTCCGAGAATGTTGTCCGGGCATTTACAAGGACGCTTCCTGGCCATGATAAGTCACATGGTCAGAGCCAGTACAATTCTGGAGATCGGGACGTATACCGGTTACGGCTCACTTTGTCTCGCCGAAGGTCTCCCGGAAGGAGGTAAACTCATCACTATTGAGATCAATGAAGAACTTGAATCCCGAGTCCGGAATTATTTTCATGAGGCAGGAAGGGAGCAAGTTATTGACTTAAGAATTGGCGATGCCCTGTCGATTATCCCCGGGTTAACCGGCCCATTCAACCTTGTTTGGATTGATGCGGACAAGGAGAGTTATGGCCGATACTTTGATTTGGTGATTGACAAGGTCCCTCCCGGTGGATTCATTCTGGCTGACAATGTTCTTTGGAGCGGAAAAGTGGTCGATAAAATTGCAGACAAGGACACTGAGGCGGTGGCTAAATTCAACGATAAGGTCCGTAACGATACACGGATAGAGATTGTATTATTGCCGGTGAGGGATGGGATAATGATGATGAGGAGGATTTAACAAATTACCCGTATCTTTGTCTCACCGATGAAACTTCTTGCTCCTGCGCTTATTTTTTGCGGAGCCGCCTTCGGCCAATCTCCGCAAGTACCCCACAAAATGCAATTTGCGGGCATGACCCTCACCATCCGCGATGATGCGAGAAGGGAAATACAAAAAGATGTCGACGCGCTTACACAGCACCAGAAATACTTTAATATTAAAGTTGAACGCGCTCGTACCTACTTCCCGATCATTGAAAAGATTTTCGCAGAAGAGCGCCTCCCGGATGATTTCAAATTTCTGGCCCTTCAGGAGAGCGCCCTGGTGCCTGATGCGGTCTCGTCATCCAATGCTGTAGGATTTTGGCAGTTCAAAGACTTTACAGCCCACGAAATGGGACTTCGCGTTGATAAAGAAGTGGACGAACGTATGAATATCACAAGCGCAAGCAGGGGGGCGGCGCGATACCTCAAGCAATGCAATCATTATTTTAATAATTGGCTTTATGCGCTGCAATCCTATCAAATGGGTGCCGGTGGTGTAATGCGAGCCGTAGGGAATGCCGACCTGGGCACCCGGCATATGGAAATCACACCGGATACGTATTGGTATGTGAGAAAATTTCTTGCACACAAGGTAGCGTTCGAAACATCGACCGTTGGTAAGCCTACCATTGAGGTAACCAATGTTTTTGTCGGGGGGAAGACCTTGCACGAGGTTGCTGTGGAAACTTCCGTGGATGAACTAAAGCTGCGTGAGTTTAACAAATGGCTAAAAGCGGAGACCATCCCGAATGATAAGGAGTACGCAGTGATTATACCAAGGGGTGAAGGGGTTACAGATTTTGGAACACTTGCCGTCACAACTAAAGCCAGCGTTCCAGTACCAGCAAGCGAAATCAATAAACCCGTTATGCTGGAGATCAATGGTATTGCGGTCATCAGGGCCAACCAAGGGGACGTGCTTACCACGCTTGCTCAGCGTGGGAAAATTAGCATAAGTGCCTTTCTGCACTATAATGAAATCTCAATTGACAAGCCCATCGAGGCCGGACAATTGTATTTTCTGGGTAAGAAGAAAAAAAAGACGTCCACCGAACTTTACACCGTGCAGCCGGGGGAAGACCTCTGGTCCATCAGCCAGCGATTTGGGATTCAGGAGAAGTATCTCCGTAAAATCAATGGTCTTGATGCAGGATCAAAAGCGGTTTCGGGCCTTACTTTATACCTGAACAATCGCAAGCCAGCAGGGAAAGCCATGGAGGATAATAGTGCCATTGCCTTGTTGGATGCCAATAATTCATTCTCCTGGGACCAGCCAACTGCGGATGGCAGCCTGCCAGTTACAACCGAGCAAATCAACTATTCTCAACAGTCAACAGAATCCGTTACCCAGGTGAAGGACGGTGAAGGCCAGGAGGACAATCTTCATCAGGTAAAAGCTACGGATACGCTCTACAGCGTTGCCCGTCAGTACGGGGTATCGATCAAGGAGTTAATGGAATGGAATGACAAGAAAGATTTCAGCCTTTCTGTTGGTGAGAAACTGAAGGTCCGCTCCCGCTGATTGGATTTTTTGACATTTTCGCTCAATACCTTACTCCAATCTTTTGATTATTTTATTTGAAGGTTTTGTTTCTGGTGAAAAGGAATAATTTTGCGCCAGCATAATGAAAAAGGTGTAGAAAGACTTAATGTAGGACGATGGATTCTTCGAAAGTAATTGACTTGGTAATGCTGGTGGATGACAATGACACCGACAATTTCATTAGCAAACGTATAGTGGAAATCACAAAATTTGCCCGCCGCGTTGAAGTAAAGAACTCGGGAAAAAGCGCTTTGGATTATTTGACCGAGAATCAAAACCGGCCTGAAAATCTCCCCAATATCATCTTCCTCGACATCAATATGCCTGTCGTGGATGGTTTTGTTTTTCTATATGAATTCGAAAAATTCAAGGAAGTGGTGCGGACCAAGTGCAAGGTCATCATTCTCTCCAGTTCGGATAACAAACGCGATATTGACCGGATCGTCAATAACAACTACGTGATTAAATTCATCACTAAGCCATTGACGGAAATGGCTCTCGATGAAATTCGGTTGAACAACATTTGATTTAAACACCGGGTTTGCAGGTTTTTGCTATTTTGCGGCAAAATCTGCACCATGAAAAAATCCCCAATCTCAATCTCTTGTCTTACGGGCCTTGTCGTCGCATTCATTTTGCTGACATTCAGGATCGAATCATCCGCACAGGTCGTTAAAATTGATTCCACATCGCTGTGGCGCAAAGCATTCAAGATTGGGCTCAACCTCAATCAAGCGGCATTTTCCTCCAACTGGAAGGCAGGGGGTGTAAACTCTTTTGGATTCAATGCTCTGCTGAATTACAAGGCCAATTACAAAAAGGGCAAGATCTCGTGGGACAATGAAATTGACTTGCTGTATGGTATGGTCAATAACCAGGGCCAGGGCTACCGCAAAACTCTTGATCGAGTCTTCCTCGATACGAAGTTAGGGTACAGTACGAGCAAGGATTGGGACTTATTTACAGCTGTAAACGCAGTCTCCCAGTTTGCCAGGGGTTACAAGTATATAAAAGATGCCAATGGGGTTGAACAAGGGCAGCTGGTTTCTGAGCCATTTGCACCGTCATTCATCACAGCAACCCTTGGCGCAGAGTGGCACCCCGTGGATTATTTCAAGGTGCGTCTGTCTCCTATCGCACCACGCGTCACTCTTCTTCCAAACAATGATGGTCGCTTTAATTATGTCGACTCCCTTAAGCCATATGGCGTGAACCTGCATGAATCCACCCGCTATGAGTGGTACGCTTTCCAGATGCTCGCTGAGTTCAACAAGGATATCGCCACCAACATAAACCTCAAATGGCGATATGTTTTGTTTGCCAACTACCAGACCCTTGAAGCCAAAAAGATTGACCATCGTCTCGATCTGAACATCGTGGCAAAAATCAACAAGTACATCAATGTAAGTCTTGGGGGAATCTTTATATATGACTACGATCAGTCCCTGGATCCTCAATACAGCCAGGCATTTTCGCTCGGTGTTCTCTATTCCTTCCGAAACTATGAAGAAAAATGATGGTTCCATGATTGAAATCAGACAAGCCCAACAAGGGGATATACCTGAATTGAGAAGAGTCTCCATAGAGACGCAAGTAGACACCTTTGCGGTACACAATACACCGGAGGTTATGGAGGCCTTTCTCCGGGAATCCTACTCTATAGAAAAATTTGAAGAAGAGTTCAAGGAAAACGATGCCATCTACTATATAGCCTGGGATGGATCCAGGCTGGCGGGATTTGTGCGACTGCGGGTCACCGATGAAGTTAATCATCTTCTTGACAAACAAGCGCTCGAACTCCAGCGGTTATACGTCACCCGGGATTTTCGGGGGAAGAAAGTAGGAGCCAACCTGATGCAGTATTCCATCGATTATGCCCGCGAGCGAAACTTTGCATGGCTTTGGCTTGGTGTTTGGGAAGGCAACATCAAAGCGCAGGAATTTTATAAGAAATGGGGGTTCCAAAAATTCTCTGAGCACATCTTCTGGATGGGCCCCGACCCGCAGAACGACTGGCTGTTGAAATTAAAGCTTTAGTTTAGGATTCATTTTTTACCCTCTTCAAACGGATTCGGTAATTAATTTTGCCAATCTGGATCAAATTGTACCCTATTGTTGCGAAATTATGGCAAAATATTGCCTTGATTAGCTCATGAGTAAACCAAAAGCCCGCTGGATAGTCATCTTCGTTGTACTGGCTGCCTTACAATTGCTGGTACTCTTCAACAGCAGCAACCCTGAAGCCACCTCGGTTCTCTCCATTGACAAAGCTGACACGGCGTGGATGATTGTTGCCACGGCCTTCGTCCTCTTCATGACCCCCGGGCTTTCATTCTTCTATGGTGGTATGGTCAGTGTCAAGAATGTGATATCCACTATGCTTCAAAGTTTTATCGCCTTGGGGGTCATCAGCCTCTTGTGGTATCTCGTCGGATTCAGCCTGGCCTTTGGTGAGAGCTGGCATGGCCTTATCGGAGACCCCACAACGTTTTTCGCCTTTAAAAATGTAGGACTGAGTCCCCATCCGGCTTTTTCGCCAACGTTTCCATTCTTACTGTTCGCCTTGTTTCAGCTTAAGTTTGCCATCATAACACCCGCATTGATCACCGGTAGCTTTGCAGAACGTGTGAAATTTACTTCTTACCTCATTTTCATATGCTTGTTCTCGTTACTCATCTATTGTCCCCTTGCACACTGGACCTGGCATCCGGATGGATTCCTCAGGAAATGGGGTGTGCTGGATTTTGCCGGTGGGACGGTCGTCCACATGTCTGCAGGATTTGCTGCTTTAGCCGGGGCATTTATTCTTGGCAAACGGGAACAGAAATATCATCAACCGGCAAACATCCCTTTCATTATCCTGGGAACCGGCATGCTGTGGTTTGGATGGTTTGGTTTCAATGCTGGGTCCGCGCTCGCTGCTAATGGGCAGGCGGTCCAGGCCTTCGCCACAACCAACTTTGCCTCTGCTTCAGCCATGATTACCTGGGTGCTGTTTGATGCATTGGTTGGCAGAAAAATTTCTGCGATGGGTGCATGCATTGGCGCCGTGGTTGGGCTGGTGGCCATTACTCCGGCAGCGGGCTTTGTCAATTTGGGTCAGAGCATCTTCATTGGATTTGCCGCAGCCATCATTTCCAACCTGGCCGTTTACTACAAGCAACGCACCTCCCTCGATGATACCCTTGATGTATTCCCCTGCCATGGGGTGGGCGGGATCGTGGGTATGGTGCTCACAGGAGTTTTTGCCAAGGACGTCGGTCTCGTGTACGGTCAGTTTGAGACTTTCAAATATCACCTACTTGCGCTCGTGATTGTAGGTGTTTTTACATTTGGAGGTTCATTCCTGATCTTTAAACTGACTGGGCTGATCACACGACTTCGAGTATCCACCGATGAAGAACGCCTTGGCCTCGACCTGAGTCAACATTCTGAAACCCTGCAGACAGAAGGACCACAGGCACCTGTTAGCAAGGGGAAGATGGGTGTTGCGGCCTGATTTATTTGTCGAGCGTCAGATAGGGCGTGGCGCGGTTAATCCATTCTGCCGTAAGCAGCTTGATGTCGACGAGCTGGTCAATTGCCGTGAACTCACCATGCTGCATCCGGTAACTAAGGATTGACTGTGCTTCCTTTCTTCTGATGTAAGGATGACGGGTGAGGTCTTCAAGGGTTGCCGTGTTCAAATGAATTTGTCGTGGAACGAACCCCTCCATAACCTTAAATTTCTTGCGAAGCACTTTAATAACCGTAGTATCCAATCCATACACCTCCTTAAGCTGGTCAAGAGATACAAAACCACCCAAACGATCCCGAAAGGTGAGTATGCGTTTTGATAGAACAGGGCCAACACCATAAATCTTCAGCAACTGCAAAGAATCCGCCTGATTGATATCTTGCACGATGCGTAAGGTATCCTTCAATTTAGTTCTTGTTGGACTCTTTGCTTTATATGCTACTACCATCCAGGCCTGGGCCTGATTATACCAGGATGAATCCATTCCATAGATATTGAGGACATCTTCCTTCCTTCGGAAGCGCCCACCTTTTTCGCGGTAGCGAAGAATCCTTTTCGTGAGAAAGTCGGATAATCCCACTTGCTTAAACTCTTTTTCGGTGGCGGTATTCGGATCGAAAGGGGAAAATCGGATAGAATCCAAACTTGCTTGCCCTACGGCGACCGTATCCTTTATTTTCCAATGAAGACGGGCCATAAGACTGTCCAAAGCCTTCGCATCTACAGAGAAATCTTCTGGTCTTGATGAATAGTACCAGCGGTACAGTGGCTCTGAGAAGAGTATCACCACCATGAGCGGTAAGAGGATGAGGAAACCATTGGTCTCCGTTCTGGAGAAACCGAAGAATATCCTCACCCAGGATTTGATCTTGCCCATGCCTGCAGAAATGTAGCAGGGATCAGATTCCTTTTTGTTAGTCGCAATCGCCGGAAAACAGGATACTTTTTAGGTTTGATTCGCGGATCAGGGCCCCTATGCGCTCAGCGAGCCTCTTGCTCAATCAGGTCCCACAGATTACCATAGAGATCTGCAAAAACGGCTACCGTGCCATAAGGTTCCCTGGACGGTTTTCGCACTATGTTAATCCCCTGATCAAGTAGATTTTGATAGTCTCTTTCGAAATCATCCGTGTAGAGGAAAAGAAATACGCGGCCACCCGTTTGATTGCCGATGCGGGTTCGTTGCTCTTCATTCGCAGCTTTTGCCAGGAGCAGGCAGGTACCTGCGGAGCCGGGTGGTTGTACCCGCACCCACCGCTTGCTTGCGCTCAGCACGGTATCTTCCATCAGCGTAAAGTGTAGTTTGTTTGTATAGAACTCAATGGCATCGTCGTAGTCGTCAACAACCAGGGCGATGTGGGCAATGTGCTGATTCAAGAATGAATTGTTACTATCAATACTACTTCCAATTGGGTTTGATGAAGTAAATCGCTGTCCCATCCGGATCGGTGAAATGCAAAAATTGTCCTCCTTCTTCTTGCCGCTCCGTCAGGGGGATGGAGTGTTTCATCAACAAAGCCTTTGTCTCATCAAAATTATCTGTGGTAAACCCAATCGAAATGGTTCCTGAATGATGAGAGGTATGCTTGCTGGAAGGATGCAAGCCGATAACAATGCCGGGTGCCACCATTTGTGCGTAATGATTTTTCCACCGGTTTTTAGTGGTCAGGCCAATCGATTCATAAAAGGAAATGGCCTTGTCAAGGTCTTTTACGTTGATGGTGACATTGGATTCTTTGATAGCCATGAGATGAAGGTAATATTTTTAGATCGTCATTTGACATTGGCTAGCCCAAAAACATCTTATTCTGAGCCAGGCAATCGGCCAGGCGTCGGTATGTGGCCTTGATGGAATCCAGTGAATAATCATTATTGAGTGATCGCAATAAACGGTCCGAAAGGGTGCCTTCATCTAATATAACCTTAAGTTCAGGTCCCCAATGCTCGAGTTCTGAATCGGCTTGCATCAACAATCGGCCAAGGATATGCTTCCAGAGACCTTTGGCGGTGCACGGACTTTCAAAACCAAAGGCCATTGGAAATTCAGATGAGAGAATTTCTGCCTGCTGACCATTCACAGAGGTTTCATCTAAAATCCCGGCAAGGATCTCGGTCTTAGCTCTCATTTGTTCTTCCAGGTTACAGAACTTTTCATTCACCAGTGCCTTGATTGTTTCGATCACCAATGCCTGAATGGCCAGATCCGCAGGTGGACACTCCTGGATATCCATGATCCTAATTTCAATTGAACCACGATCAAAGCGAGGAATGGCACCCCGGGAGTTTACCCAGATGGGATTCAGGATATTCTCCGGGTCGAAGGGGGCGATGTCGGCCTTGATCTTATCGTAAATGGTATTCAAGTACTGTCGTTTTGAGAAGACTGCCTCCGGCACGACTTTTCCCGTAATGGAGGGAATTCGGGATTGATTGGTTTTATAGTACGACATCCTCATGTCCACCGAACCCGTAACCGAGCCGTCGAGGATGGGAGAACTGGCACAGAGGGCTGGAAGGATTGGCAATACCAACCTGATGGCGGCATGCAGCTTGGCGAACTCCTCGTCATCATAGAATGGCAGATTCAAATGGGTGCTCTGCAGATTTGACCAGCCATGCCCGCGGCAGTCGAAAATTCTATTATAGATGTTATAGACTTCATTGCTGTCGTGTGGCCAAAGCCGGGTTTCAGTTGCCGGGTTCATCCACGGGTGTGCCGCGGTGGGGAGAAGCATGGCATCTGATTTCGCCAGGATTTCATTGATGCGCGTTACATTGTCGGCGAAAGCACTGGCCAGGGTATTGAAATTACTCTCCGGCCTGGTGGATTTGAGTTCGATCACGTGCAGAACAAGTTCGTTGGACCACGTGATCATGTCATTTTCATAGTCGCTTCCGATATGCCCCAGGGCTTCTTTTAGCAATACGTCGGCAATGGGTAGAATGTCCAACGTGTTCCTGTCCACAATCATGTATTCCAATTCCACACCGTAGGCCTGGAAGATATGGTAGCGTACGGGCTGCGTCATTTAGCGGATTTTATTTTTGAGAGGATTGCCTCAATGATGATGTCGTAAAGTTTGTCTTTCAATATTTTGTCTTCGGTTCCCGCATCAATGTTAGGGTTGTCGTTGACCTCAATGATAATAAATTTCCCATCCACTTCTTTCATGTCAACACCATACAATCCTTTTCCGATAAGGGACGTTGCCTTGAGAGCCACCTTGAGTAACCCCGCCGGGGCCTGATCCACCGGAATGCTCTCCACCTCGCCATCACGGAAGTTTTCTTTTTTGGCGTTCCAGTTGACGATTTGCCAATGTTTGCTTGCCATGAAATACTTGCACACATAGATCACCTGGCCGTCGATGATGCCCACACGCCAGTCGAATGGGGTGGGCAAAAATTCCTGCGCAATGATCAGGTCAGATTTTTCGAACATACTTTCACGCACCAGCTTATATTCTGACAGGTTGTTGATCTTCACTACCCCCTTGGAAAATGCTCCGTCGGGTTGTTTGAGGATAAAGGGAAAGTTCATCTTTTCCGGAACGGCCGTGCAGTTCTCCTCGGTAATCACGTATGACTTGGGTGTAAGGATCTTATTGGCGTTAAGCAATTCGTGGAGATACACTTTGTTGGTACACTTGAGAATGGACTCCGGATCGTCAATCACCGCCAGGCCAAGCGACTCGGCTTTCTTGGCAAACCGAAAGGTGTGGTGGTTGACATTGGTGGTTTCCCGGATAAACAACGCATCGTATTGAATGAGTTTGTCGATATCATTCTTGTTGATAAACTCCGTGTTGAACCCCGCTTCCAGCGACGCTTTATAGAACCGTTTGAGTGCCCGGTCGTCGGATGGGGGATTGGGGTCGTCGGGATTTATAAGGATGGCCAGGTCATATTTCTTTTTGTCAGGGCGGTAGTCGCGCTTGCGGAGCAAATACTTTTCAAGTGCGCTTTCCAGTATAGGCTGGTCGTCCTCGGGCATTTCATTCAGACTGATCGGCCGTATGCTTTGAAGGATCCATTTGTTTTTCTTAGAGAAACTGGCGCGCACCAATGGAGCCTGAACAAGTTGAAAGAGTTGTAAAGCCAGCTTGTTGAGATGTTCTGACTGGGCTGTTCCAAAATAGATATTGAATTCCACCCGGTCGTAGGGCTCGTGCTTAAAAGTATTTTGAATGAGTGCATCGAAGTCCTGTGAGTCATCACGCAAGATAGAAGGGAACCTCAGGTCCTGGATGGTGGAAACTTCCGGCAGCACCTTGTGGCCACGTGCCTCGGCCAGGAGTGACACATAGTATCCTTCGCTCTGGTACTGGTATGATTTGCAGAGGTTGAGGATTTTCAGGTTTTTTATCGATTGATAAATTTCATCCGTGATGTATTTGGCAGGGGTGATTACCTCAACGTCCTCGAGGCGAAGGTTCCAGCTTTTGGGTTTTTCTACGATGATTAATTTAGGCATGTAGCAGAAAAATTCTTTTGCCACAGATAGCACAGATTATCACTTACAATGCATCTGAGGCAATCTGTGTAATCTGTGGTTAATATCTCCAATTATTTTGGTTCAATAATCAACAAGTTAGCATCATACGTCACAATGCCAAGCATGATGCTGTTGATGAGCCTGTCGAAGGTGACACTATAATATTGACTCTTCAATGGGTTTGGATTCATCGGGTCGGCGAGGTACACTTCACTCGAAAGGGCATCAAAGCCGTTAATAATGGCGAAGTGCCCGACCGGCTCACCCTTTATGCTGTCGTACTTATTATTGACCGATATCTCCCGCGGTGTCGCATACAGGTAAGTTGCACTAAGCCCGGTGAGGATGGGTATGGACTTTCTTAAATAGCTTTTGATGAGGTTGTCATCCAGCTCGTGATAGAGCATCTTACCACCTGCTTCCAGGAACTTGATGTACGCCCGACTGGCAACCAGCAACCGCCTGCGTTTGGATTTGTAAGCCATTTGACGCTTGAGGTTGTGGATCATTTTGCTGGAAGGCAATTTGAACCATGTTGGATCAAATACATTGAGGTTATAAGTGAAAATGGACGCCTGATAACCTCGCTGTAAGGCATGATTCCCCATCATCACTGCCAGTGTGCCGCCATTCTTGAGTTGTTTTACTTCCCGGATCACCTGTTTGAGGCTGATAGCATCGTTGTAGTACTGGTACAAAGCATGAAGGCATGTCGGCCCACAAGTCACCTCATCCGGCTGCGCCTTGATATCAAAATTCAGGAAGAGTGCCTGTCGTTTGTGCATGACCTAAAACAACTTCGAAATAGATACATCAAATAACTCTAACAAATCGGTACAATGATGAGGCATCAAAGATAACGGTAATATCATCGTATCGGAACTTGAGTTTTTCCTGAAAAGACTAATATTGCAGGAACTTCTAGCTGTTATGAAAAGCAAACTTATCGCCGTCCTTGGTTTTTGTTTTGTGGTCTCCCAGGCTTCAGCATGGGGTCCAACTGGCCACCGCGCAACCGGCTGGATTGCAGAACGGTTCCTGACGGCAAAGGCCAAGAAACGTATCTCCGCAATCCTGGAACGCGAATCCCTGGCTATGGTCAGTACCTGGATGGATGAAATCCGGTCCGACTCAACCTATAACTACACGACAGATTGGCACTGGACAACCATTCCTGATGGGAAACACTATGAAGATGTGGAGGCCAATCCTGATGGCAAAGTTGTCATGATGATAGAGAAGCTTACCAAGGACCTGAAAGCCGGAAAGTTGAGTGCAAAGCAGGAGCGGGAATACGTGAAAATGCTCGTGCACATGGTAGGAGATATTCATCAACCTCTTCATGTTGGTAAGCCGGGTGACAAGGGAGGCAATGATGTAAAAGTGAAATGGTTCAGGAGTGAATCCAATTTGCACCGCGTATGGGACAGTGAAATGATTGATGACACTAAACTAAGTTATTCAGAACTAGCGCAATCATTAATCCAGCCTGACGCTACGGTAGTAAAGAAGTGGCAAGGTGCTTCCGTAAGAGAATGGGCCACGGAGTCGATGAGCTATCGTCCCCAGGTGTACGACATTGGCAATGGTAACCTCAGCTACCAATATTCCTATAAGTACTTGAGTATTGCCCGATTGCGTATGCTGCAGGCCGGGATCCGGTTGGCGGGACTGCTGAACGAGATTTACGGGAAGTAGAAAATCGGTATGGCCAGATTTTAGTGGCAGGCCTTGTTAAACTTCCTGAGCTTATAATAATTGTACGGAAGGGGAGCGAGGAATCCGGCCACCATGGCCACGATCAAAGCTGTCCAATACATTGGATTTCCAAAGGCGGCTTTTCCGCCAGTGATCATGAAGTCGGTCGCATTCATAACCAATTCCATCGCAATCATCGATAGGAATGACATGGAGATGGCAGTCTGGAATGCCAATTTCCAGTTAAATTGTTCCCGCCAATGAAGCAGAATGGTTTCCAGAGATACACTGGTTACGAGGCCAGCAACAATAGCCAGTACCATTTGCAGTGCCATTGGAGTGCCAGGATAATAACCCTGGAGGAAGATCACCATAAAGAAATCACCGATTGAGCATCCGATCAGACAATTCAAGGTATTCAGTGCCGCGCGGCCCCAGATATGGGAATCGGTCCAGAATCCGATCGGAGAAGGTGCTTCAATATGTCCATTTTCTGAAATCTGGTAGGAGGGATAAGGACTCAGTGCCTGTCGAAGAGAGGTGAGGGCCAGGGGTTGATCCACCTCAACTTCAGCCATCGACTGTTCAAGGGATACAGTGACTTTCCGGATCTCCTTCACTGAGGCAAGAGCCTTTTCAACGGTTCCAGCGCATCCGTTGCATGTCATACCTTTAATTGAAAACGTTTGTGTCATAAATACATACGGTATGTCTCGGTATTTTATTTGATACTCATGACTTTAACAAAATGAACGGCCATATAGTTGCCGCAAGGTAATATTAACTGAAGGTGATTGTTCTTGGAATTGGAGCAGGGTTTATACCTTTAAGGTTTAAAGCAGTATCATGGCCGAAGAAAAGAGCTCAAACTTCCTCGAGGAGATCGTAGAAAATGACCTGAAGTCAGGAAAATATAGCGGTATTATTACCCGTTTTCCGCCGGAACCAAATGGCTACCTTCACCTCGGTCATGCCAAAAGCATTTGCCTGAATTTCGGATTGGCCCTGAAACATGGCGGCAAGACCAACCTTCGCTTTGATGATACGAACCCCATCACGGAAGAAACTGAATACGTCGAGAGCATCAAGAACGATGTGAAATGGCTTGGTTTTAGTTGGTCGAACGAATTCTACGCATCAGATTACTTTGGGGAACTCTATGAATTTGCCATCGTCCTCATTAAAAAAGGACTGGCCTATGTCGACGACAGTTCCCCTGAGGAAATAGCTTTCCAAAAAGGCACACCCGTTAAGGCAGGAACAGGCAATGTTTACCGCGAACGAAGTGTTGACGAAAATCTCCAGCTGTTTACAGAAATGAAGGCCGGAAAATACAAAGAGGGTGAAAAAGTCCTTCGTGCAAAAGTGGATCTGGCCAGCCCGAACATGCACATGCGCGATCCCATCATCTATCGGATCAAGCATGCGCACCACCACCGAACGGGCGGCACCTGGTGCATCTACCCGATGTATGACTTCGCCCACGGCCAAAGTGATGCCATTGAAAAGGTCACTCATAGTATTTGCACCCTGGAATTCATCCCGCACCGGGAATTGTATGACTGGCTTATCACCAACCTGGGAATTTACCCTTCAAGGCAATATGAGTTTGCAAGACTCAATATGACTTACACGATGATGAGTAAACGCAAGCTGTTACAACTGGTAAGCGAAGGGCATGTCAAAGGCTGGGATGATCCGCGTATGCCGACCATTACCGCCGTGCGCAGGAGAGGGTACACTCCGGAGAGTATTCGCGAATTCTGCGACAAAATCGGTGTAGCCAAGCGTGAGAACCTGATCGACATCGGGTTGCTGGAATTCTGTGTAAGGGAACACCTGAACAAGATATCACTTCGCCGCATGGTAGTAACCGATGCCTTAAAAGTGGTGATCACCAATTATCCAGAAGGAAAGATGGAATTGCTGCCAAGTGAAAACAACACAGAAGATCCCAACGGAGGTATTCGTGAGATTCCGTTTAGCCGGGAATTATTCATTGAGAAAGATGACTTTATGGAGGTTCCTGTCAAGAAATATTTTCGGCTTGCACCCGGACAGATGGTGAGGTTAAAGAGTGCCTACATCATAAAATGTGAGGAAGTGATTAAAGACAGCGCCGGAAATGTCTCCGAACTGCGCTGTACGTATGTTCCTGAAAGCAAGAGCGGGTCCGATGTTTCAGGTATAAATGTGAAGGGAGTGATTCATTGGGTGAGTGTTCCCCATGCCCTGGAAGTGGAGGTCAGACTTTACGATAGGCTCTTCAATATGGAGGATCTCAATCAGGCTGAAGGTGACTTCAGGACTTTGCTCAATCCCGATTCTCTCAAAGTCCTGCCGAAAGTGTATGCTGAGCCGTCTCTTGCGCTTGCAAAATCAGCTGATCGGTTCCAATTCATGCGGATTGGGTACTTCTGTGTCGATCCGGATTCTACCCCGGCGAAGCGGGTATTTAACCGGACGGTAACACTGAGGGACATGTGGGCGAAGAAAAACTAATGTTAGATCCCGGGTGTTAAATGCTTTATTGACAGACGCAATTAAAATTTAGCATTCAACATTTTACATTTTGCTTAGTCTTTAATAAAGGATACTCTCCTGGTTTTGTATTTCCCGATTTTTTCCCGCATGGCTTTGAAGGTTTGGTAGGGTGCTTCTGGTGCAACAACATTCACAATCCAGGGAGGGACAGCACCCCCGATGTCAATTTCGATATAGTATTCCACGAAGACCTTGCCTGCTGCGAGCGGCTTGATGGACCACTTTGCTTTTGAGAATGGCACACGTACGATCTTGTCTTTCGGCGGTAGATAATCCGGGATGCTTACGGCTTCTACCTTTAGCTCTTTCGTGACATGATCCTGATTCAGGGTAAGGCGAATTACAAAATCCCGGTTGCTGGTGACGATGGGGGCACCCACTTCCGTGTAGTAAATAATCTCATAATCGCTGACTTTCTTCAACACGCTTGCGCTGATGGTTTTGTACTGCCAGGCGCCATACCCCTCTATATCAACGATCATTGCTGCGACCTGCGAAAGACTGCCATTGACAGCAAATGTTGTTTTTACGGATCTAAACTTGGACTCCTGGACGTGGCATAAGTATACCTGAATACTGTCTTTGTCTACTTTGAGAATGCAATCGGTTTGGCCTGATACTTTCAACGAATGAATGAAGAGTAAAGTGCTCGTAAGTAACAAGAACTTGAACCGCTGAGAGGTGGAGACGCAAAGGTTCACCAGCCGTTGCATTGATTTATCTTTTGTAGAAGCCATCGCAGTGGTTTGGATTTGGTCATGGGCGGGAAGGAAAAGAGATATCGAAAGAATTCCCTTTCTCCATTCCGGAAAAATCCTCCCTTAAGAAAAACGAAGTGATGGTCATTGCTTTTTTGTTGTGATACAATTTGACATAATGAAACATGGGCTTATAGTCTACGGCGAAATCTTCAAGTTTGTCCGGGCCCGTATTGAGTGGTTGGTGAATGCCTCCGCCGCCACCGATCGTGATAAAATCCTTGCCCTCTTTCTTGAAATGTTCAAATGCATGTGCATGCCCTGTGATAAAAAGGCAGGCTTTTTTTGACTTTATAAATGGTTGAACAAAATGTTCCTGGACAGGTCCAGACGAGCCTACGATTTTGCTGTTGGTATATGGTGCGTGATGGCAAGTCACAATGATGGCTTGAATGCCGGGCTGGCCATCAAGGTCGTTCAAAGTTTTCATCAACCACTTATCTTGTACAGCGATTGCCTCTTTTGACATTTTTTTGAAATTGGAATTCAATAAGATGATTGCAATTGAGTCGACTGTCCTGAAATACCCTGTGCGCACGTGATCAGGAAACCGGCTTTGAAATCTTTTCTCCCCTTTCTTGGCGTGCAACATAACATCGTGGTTCCCCAGCAGTGCGGTTACTTTAATTCCGACACCCCTGCACTGCGCCAGGTAGTCATCCATGTTTTTCCACTTATTATTCTTGTATCCCAGCGCGACAACATCGCCCAAAATGAAGAGCGCCTTCGGTTTTTCATGCACAATATCTTCCATGATCAGCCCCGTTGCTCTTTCATTTTGGTTGGGCTTCAGAAATACTTTCTCTATCCACATGGGTGCCTGGGTATCGCTGACAAATGCAATATCAGCATGGGCTTGGGCCCCGGAAGAGGTTATTATAAACAAGAGACTGCCAGAGAGGAGCAACCCTTTCGCTGACAACCAGCCACAATCCATTTTCAATTTCAACACATTAATCAGTTTACATCATCCATTTCTTCCACCACGATTGAAATACCACCAATCCCCAAATCCTGGCGTGGACATCGCCGGGATTCAACGAAAATAGCCTTCTTTTTAATTTCTTGATTTCACTGAATTCGAAAATCCCCTGCTCCCGGATGAATTTTTCGGAGAGCAAACTATCACGGATTTCTGATTTCATCTCTGAGCGGAGCCACTTCAGTAACGGGACTTCAAACCCTTTTTTTGGCCGGTTGTAGAGTTCCGGTGGCAGGGTATCTTTAAAACTATCTTGCAGGATCTTCTTCCCCATTTGTCCATCAATCTTATAATCTTCGGGAAGACTGAAAAGAAAGTTAACGACCTCATAGTCAAGGAAGGGAACGCGAACTTCGAGACCATTAGCCATGCTCATCAGGTCCACTTTGGTCAGCATGTCGTTGGCAAGGACGACGTGCATATCGGTGAGCAAGATGTCATTCATGGATTCTTTTTCTGGAATGGTCTTGAGCAGTTCGTTTTTTCGGGATTGATAGGACAGCAAGCTCTTCGTGTGTGTTTCCTTTGAAAGTAGTTTGCCTGCGACAGATTCATTGGCAAACCCAGCCCAGCGCCAATACCGCTCTCGCGAGGAAAGAAGGGCCCCTTCTGCAAACCGGCTTAGTTGACGTACTGAATTCGAAAAAGGTGCATGACGTGATTTCGGGAGAATTTTCCATAGCGGACCAAAGGTGGTTGCTGCATTTTCTTTCCAGCTCATGTGCAGGCAGCGATAGAATGCAGTATGTTTGTTGTAGCCTCCCAACAATTCATCGGCGCCATCACCGGAGAGGGCAACTGTCGCATGTCTTCGTGTCTCTTTGCTCAGGAGATAAACGGCGATGGCTGAAGAATCGGCAAAAGGTTCATCAAGGTAATCCAATACGGAATGCACATGTTCATACATATCCTTGTTCGAGAGGGGAAATACCGTGTGATGGGTATTAAACTTCTTTGCGACGGCGGTTGCATAACTTGTCTCATCAAAGAATTTTTCATCTGTAAAGCCAATGGAGAATGTGTGAAGATCAGGTTTATGTCGGCTGGCCAGGGCCGTAATCACCGAGGAATCAACACCTCCGCTGAGGAAAGTTCCCAATGGTACGTCAGATACCAGTCTTCGTTTTACTGACTCTTCCAGCAGGTATTTGAATTTATCTTTCGCTGCTTCATAGGAGAGTTTCTCTTGCTGTTCAATACTTCGATTGTAGGGAATTTCATAATAGCGCCCAGCCACAAGTTGCCTGGAGGCAATCCTTACCCAATGACCGGGCATCAATTTTTTCACTCTCGTGAAAATGGTATCAGGTGCGGGGATATAATTCAGCTGCAAATAGGTGAACAGGGAGGCATGATCGATTTCCTTGTCAATTCCGTAAGCCAGCAACGATTTCATCTCAGACGCGAACAGAAACTTATCTTCATCAAAAAGATAGAGGAGGGGCTTTATGCCAAACCTGTCGCGAGCAAGAAAAAGAGTTTGTTCCACCTGATCATAAATGCAGAACGAAAAGAACCCATTGAGCTTACTTAAACACCCTTCTGAGTACTGAATATAAAGCTTGAGCAATACTTCAGTATCTGATTCGGTTATGAATGATATACCTTTCTGGGTGAGTTCCTGCCGGAGCTCCCGGAAGTTGAAGATTTCCCCGTTGAAGATGATGCAATAACGTTTGCTTTCGTCCCACATGGGCTGGTGAGCGATAGCCCGGGTGTCGATGATAGATAAGCGGCGGTGACCGAGGCACACCCACTCATCAACATGAATGTCCTGAAAATCCGGGCCGCGTGAGGAGAGGGCTTGCGTTGCGGCGGCCACATTGATTTTACTGAATTTGCCGACAAGGTTGAACGCGAAGACTCCGGTGATACCGCACATGGCAGAAGTGATGGTGCAAGTAATGAATATACCTCCAAACAGTTGTTAACTACTGTGAAATATTTTCTGCTCCACAGCAATTCGAAAAATTGCTTTGACTCACCTTTATTTTATTCCATGAAGGGCTACCTGCACCGAGGGCAAGAAGGGGATACAAGCTGTTACAATCCCTTGATCATGATGCTCCGGAACCAGACCTCGCTGCCATGGTCTTGCAGGTCAATGTATCCGGCAGGAGCAAGTCCATACCCGGGATAGTCCCTCCACTTGCTGGCGGCCACTCTTTTTTTCCAGTCCTCTGAACCAAATTCGTACTCGACCACCTTCTTGCCGTTCAACCAGTGCTCAACATGATTGCCATTGACGATAAGCCAGGAAGAATTCCATTCTCCGGCGGGGTTCATGGTTTTGTTTTCGGCTACGTGCACATCGTAGTTGGCTGCCGTTTTGTTTACATCTTTGAGTTCACCGGGGTATCCGATGTCGTCTATGATCTGGTACTCCGGACCACTGGCATAGGGAACTTCATATTCTTCTGTCGCACGGTAGATCAGACCACTGTTACCCTGGGGAGCAATTTTCCAATCGAAGGCAAGCTCGAAATTTGTGTATTGTTCTGACGTTATCAGGTCTGCCCGCTTCGTACCAACGCTGTCCTGTGC
>JANYHW010000059.1 GCA_025358885.1 Cytophagales bacterium
ATTCATCTCGATTTAGACGCCTTTTTTGTAGCGGTGGAGTGCAAGAAAGAGCCAAAACTCAAGGGAAAGCCGCTCATTGTAGGAGGCAGCAGTCGCAGGGGTGTGGTAGCCGCCTGTAGTTATGAAGCCAGGCGATTCGGGGTGCATTCCGCCATGCCCATGTACCTGGCCATGCAACTCTGCCCGGATGCCACCGTGATCTCTGGCGACATGGAATCGTACAGCCAGCATTCACACCTGGTGACGGACATCATTGCCGACTCCGCCCCGTCTTTTGAGAAAGCGTCCGTCGATGAATTTTATATCGACGCCAGCGGGATGGACAGGTTCTTTGGAGCATTCAAGTGGGCGGTGGAGTTGCGCAAGAAAATCATCGACGAAAGCAGGCTTCCCATCTCCCTCGGTATGTCGGTAAATAAACTCGTATCCAAAGTGGCGACGGGAGAATTCAAGCCCAATGCAGAAAAATTTATTCCATCAGGCACCGAAAAAGATTTTCTGGCTCCGCTGTCTGTAGAGAAGATCCCCATGATCGGGAAGCAAACCTCTTCCTTCCTGTATGATATGGGGGTGCGTACTGTGGCAACCCTTCGCGAGATGCCGCTGAAATTTCTGGTAAGCGCCTTCGGCAAAAATGGCATGTCGCTCTGGAACAAGGCGCAAGGTATTGACGAGTCGCCCGTGGTGCCTTACAGCGAACAAAAATCCATCTCTACAGAATGCACCTTCGAGGAAGACACCATCGATGTAAAGCGGCTGAAGTCGATCCTCATCGCCATGGTGGAAAAGGTGGCCTTCCAGTTGCGCGAGCAGAAGAAACTAACGTCGTGCATCACCGTAAAAATCCGCTATTCCAACTTTGATACCGAAACAAAGCAACTCCATATCCCCTACACATCGTCGGACCACGTGCTGTTGCGCACCGTGCAAGAGTTGTTCGACAAACTGTACAGCCGCAGGATGCTGATCCGCCTGGTGGGTGTGCGCCTCAGCAACCTGGTACAAGGCAACCACCAGATCAGCTTATTCGATGACACGGAAGAGGACATCAACCTCTACGAAGCAATGGATTACATCAAACACAAACACGGTGTGGAGAAATTAGTACGCGCCACCACGCTGGGAGTGAACAGAAGGGTGCGGATGGAGATGAATATGTTCAATGGAAAAATAAAAAGATTATGAAAATATGAACAACATAACATCAGAAACAAGAACCCCAGATCTCATCTGCCTGGCCATCCGCCTACGACGATCCTATCACCCTGTCAAGCTGAGAACAATTGATGAGCAGGCCATCCCCCATTCAGATGTCGCCCCAAGCGATGACTTATTGGAACCATCGTTCACATCAAATGACCGATCACCGATCACCGTTTAAAAGTGTACCTCAACTGCCACACTGCCTTCAGTTTCAAGTACGGAACACTCCCGGCACAAAGACTTTTTGATGAAGCACGACGGTGTGGTGTGCATAAACTGGTATTGACAGAAATCAACAACACTGCCTCCTACATTGAGATGCTGAGGCTCTGTGCAGAGAATGCCCCTGTATCGGGAAATAATCTCACCGTGTATGGAAAAGAAGCGTATACACTGGAGATAGCCGTGGGCATTGAATTCAGGCAGGACAAACAACTGCTGTACATCACCATTGCCAAGAACAATGCTGGCTTTGAGGAGATCAACCGCTTTTTATCCCGCCACAACCGGGAAGAAAAACCACTTCCTGTCCGTGCACTTGAATTCGACAACGCATTCGTTATCTACCCATTTGGAAAAGCAGAACCGGAGCAACTTCATCCGAACGAATACATTGGTGTGGGGAAGCATCAATTAAATCAATTCGCACTCTACCCCGGCCGGAAAACCCATCCTGAAAAATTCGTTGTGCTCCAGCCTGTAACTTTTTCAGACAAAACGGACTATAATGTTCACCGTCTTCTCCGGGCCATCGACAACAATACCCTGCTCAGTAAACTTCCCCTCCATCAGCAAGCCCACTCCGATGAAATAATGACGCCTGAAGAGAATCTGGAGAAACACTTCCAGTCCTATTCCGAACTCATACGAACGACAAAACAATTGCTGAATCAATGTTCCATTCACTTTGATCTCAAGACGGACAAAAACAAAAGACACACCACCGGCAGTGAAGAGACGGATTGGGACTTTCTCGTCACACAAAGCTGGGAAGGTTTTCAGGAACGGTATGACGTCACCGATCCGAATCTGCGCGAACGGCTTCAGCGTGAGCTCAACATTATCCGACAAAAGGGATTTTGTTCGTACTACCTGGTGGCCTATGACCTGATCCGCTTCGCCAAGGAAAAAGGATTTGATTATGTCGGGCGGGGTAGCGGGGCCAACAGCGTCGTTGCCTTCTGCCTGGGCATCACGAATGTGGATCCTATCGAACTCGACCTGTATTTCGAGCGGTTCCTGAATTCCGAGCGCTCTTCCCCTCCCGATTTCGACATCGACTTCTCCTGGGACAACCGCGATGCCGTCTACGATTATTTCTTTTCGAAATATGGAGAAGAGCATGTTTGCCTTTTAGGAACGCACGTCACCTATCAAAAACGATCGGTGTTGCGTGAGTTGGGGAAAGTCTTTGGACTGCCCAAGGACGAGATTGACGCCATCGTGGAAGAGCCCTTCAAAAACAGGAACCGAGACCACATCACCGAACTGATTTTCAAGTATGCCGAACTCATGAAGGACTTGCCCGCCAACATCTCCATCCATGCCGGTGGTGTGCTCATCACCGAAAAACCCATCTACGCCTATACCGCCACCGAACTCCCGCCTAAAGGTTATCCCGTATCACATTTTGAGATGCACAACGCCGAAGACATGGGCATCTTCAAGTTTGATATCCTGAGTCAGCGGGGGCTGGGGCACCTGAAAGAAACCGTCCGGCTGGTAAAGCGCAACCACGGCATCCCCGTCAACATCCATCGCTTCAGGGATTTCAAACAAGATGAAAAAATCAAAGACCTCATGCGCAACAGCAAGGCCATGGGATGCTTTTATGTTGAATCACCTGCCATGCGTATGCTGCTGGGAAAACTGCGGTGTGAAGATTACCTCACGCTTGTAGCTGCCAGTTCCATTATACGTCCAGGCGTCGCGAGGTCAGGTATGATGCGGGCTTACATTGAGCGGTTTCACGCTGTGCGATCCGGTGGAACGTACGAATCCATCCATCCCCAGATGGACGTGCTGATGAAAGAGACTTATGGGGTGATGGTTTACCAGGAAGATGTGATCAAGGTGGCGCATCATTTTGCCGGGCTCACCTTGACGGAAGCAGACGTCTTGCGTCGGGGGATGTCGGGGAAATACCGGTCGAGGGCAGAGTTTAAGTTGGTTGAAGATCGCTTTTTTGAAAATTGTAAAGCACGCGGATATGATCAGGCCGTAATAGACCGCGTGTGGTATGAGATCGAGAGTTTCTCCGGCTATTCGTTTGCCAAAGGCCACTCCGCCAGTTATGCCGTGGAAAGTTATCAGAGTCTTTACCTCAAAGCCCACTTTCCCCTGGAGTTTATGGTGGGTGTGATCAATAATTTTGGAGGGTTCTATCGCACCGAATTCTATTTTCACGAAGCACGAATGCACGGCGCCGACATCCAGGCGCCCTGTGTCAACCAAAGTGAATTTCTTACCACCCTCTATGACCGGCAGATTTACATCGGGTTCATTCACCTGAAAAGCCTGGAGGCCAAAGTAGCCAACCACATCCCGATGGAACGGCAGCAGCATGGACCCTACAAAAGCCTCGATAATTTTCTGAGAAGAACACCGGGTATCGGACTGGAGCAACTGCGCATCCTCATCCGTATCGGTGCCTTCCGGTTTACGGGTAAAAGCAAGCAAAAACTGCTCTGGGAAGCCATGTTGTATTTCAGCAATGCGAAATCAAAGCCCACCACCACCGTCGACCTGTTTGACACAGAGCCAAAGGATTTTCCCCTGCCCGAACTTCACCGCCATTCACTGGAAGATGCCTTTGACGAAATGGAATTACTGGGCTTCCCCGTGTGCAGTCCGTTTCAATTACTGGACAGTACCCACTACGGCGATGTAACAGCAAGCGACCTCGTCAAAAAAATCCGCAAGCACGTGCGCATGGTTGGATATGTGGTGACTACCAAAGACACCAGCACCCTGAAAAACGAGCCGATGCACTTCGGCACCTTTTACGATGTCCATGGAGAGTTTTTTGATACTGTACACTTTCCCGATGTGGCCAGAAAGTACCCTTTCCGCGGTCGTGGATTTTACGAGATCAAGGGAAAAGTGGTGGAGGATTTTGGCGTGTATATGATTGAAGTGTCACAGATGGAGAAGCTGCCCATGATTCACAAGAGACCCGAGCAGGTGCTGCAGGAAGTACCCTAGGAAAATCTATTTCCTCTTCGCCAAAAACATCTCCGGATGCTTCTCATCGAAATCAGTTGCCTGTTGAAGAATATAGGCAGCCTCAAGCAATGGTCCTTCATCATACAAATTCCCAATAAATGTTATCGAAGTCGGGTGGCCTTTTACATCAAGACCGTTTGGCACGACAATGGCCGGATGACCGGTCAGGTTGGTTGCCAGTGAAATGTTCCTTCCATTCGAGGGCGCCACAATGAAATCATAGCCCCTGATCATCTTATTGAATTTTTCGATGAGCACCTTCCGATGCCGGTTGGCCTGCAGGTATTCCACCGCAGAGATAAAGCGCGCCTGTCGCAGAGAATTAGCACGTGATTCTTTGTTCTGTTCGGACATCATCCTGTCTTTGTGATCACGCACCAGTTCATCGAAGAAAGCCCCTGCCTCCGAGCGCAGGATAATGTCAAAGACCGCATAGGGTACGGTATCAGGAAGCGCGACTTCCTGAAGATCCGCTCCAAGTGACTTCAATTTCTCGAGACTGGCCATATTATTTGGTTTGGTCTTCGTCGTATCCTTATCAAATAATTTCTTGAAGTATCCGATCTTGTATCTTTTTAAGTCGGTTGGTGGATTGAAAGCAAATGGATAGTTCACCACAGAACGATCGTCGTTTATGCTTTCATCTGTTCCCTTCAAGGCAGAGAATACCAATGCGCAATCCTGTGCCGAGCGACAAATCGGTCCCACTTTATCCATGGACCACGATAAGGTCATGGCGCCATCACGACTCACACTGCCAAATGTTGGTCTCAGACCGGTTACACCGCATCTTGTGGATGGTGCAAGGATGGAACCAAGGGTTTCCGTGCCGATAGCAAAGGCAACAAGACCCGCAGAAGTGGCGGATGCTGAGCCGGCAGAAGAACCGCTGGCACCTTGCTTCAAGTCCCAAGGATTTCTTGTCTTGCCTCCAAACCAAACATCCCCACGCGCCAATGCTCCTGAAGTAAGTTTTGCGACCAGAACAGCGCCGGCATCTTCCATGAGTTGAACAACAAATGCCTTCTCTTCAAGCACCTGCTCTTTATAAGGTTCTGCTCCCCAGGTTGTTTTGTAGCCGGGTACCGAGAACAAGTCTTTGATTCCGTATGGAATGCCATGCAGTGGTCCGCGGTATTTTCCTTTGGCTATTTCTTCATCCGCCTGAACAGCCTGCTTCAAGGCAAGTGTTTCGGTAATGGTAATCACTGCATGAAGGGTGTCACCGTATTTCTTTAGCCGGTCCAAATATATACCCGTCAACCTGGCGGATGTCAACGCGCCGGACTTTATCAGCACCCCCAGGTCGGCCACAGAGAGGTATGCTATTTCGTCCTCCGACGACGGCAGTGAAACCATCTTGGGTAGTTTCCAATCAGAAACAGGATTTCGCTCTTTGAATGTAAAGTGATCAGGTCTCGGGTCAAAATATACCGCTGGCGGAGTGCCATATGTCAATCGAATTCTTCGCATGCTGTCATATCCGTTCCTGTTCTCGTCCAGGTAGCTCAGCATCGTGTCAATTTCTCCATCGGAAAATTCGACACCCATCAGTTTTTCAGCGCCCCTCACATCGTTTTTAGTGATTTTTTCCTTTGGTGTGCATTGCAAAAGCATGGCAGCCACAATAACAGGAAGAAAATTCAGCGCTCTATTCATTGGATTTACCTTTAAGGTTGGTCACAAATTTCAGAATGTCCTTTTCGAAGTCCGTTGATGTTCTCAGTAGAGAGATGAAGGCGCTGCCCACAATAGCGCCTGATCCATGGAGGCAAGCCAGAGAAAATGTCTCGCGATTGGAAATCCCAAATCCAATCATGAAGGGATTCTTCAATTTCATTTTACGGATCTCTTCGAAATAATCTTCCTGCTCCTTCGAGAAGCTCAACTTTGCTCCTGTTGTACTTGAAGAAGAGACAGCATATATAAACCCATTCGTTGCTTCATCTATCTGGCGAATGCGTTCAGGGGAAGTGGTAGGGGAAATCAGAAAAGTAATGGTCAGATTATTTTCGTCGAAGAATTTGCGATACGCTCTACGATATTCTTCCGCCGGCATATCCGGAAGAATCAACCCATCTACTCCTGCATTCGCCGCGTCCCGGCAAAAAGATTCAATACCGTATTGCACCACAGGATTGAGATAACCCATCAATACGATCGGAATCTTAACAGTCTTCCTGATTTCCCTGACTTGTTCCAATAGTTTCTTAACCGTCATGCCGTTGCCCAAAGCAATCGTATTGCTTTCCTGAATCACCGGACCATCAGCGATAGGATCAGAGAAAGGAATACCAATTTCAATCATATCCACACCCGAACGCTCGAGTAGACCAGCAATTCGGGGGGTATCCTCCAGTCGCGGAAAGCCTGCGGTATAAAACACAGAGAGCAGTTCATGCCGCTGTTGCCCAAACAAATCCTTAACCCGGTTGTGAATACTCATTTATTTTTGAGGAAGTTAATGGTCACTGTAATTCTTTTCCCCTGCCGTTATGGCAATGTCCAATATATTTTGTTTGGGCGGCAAGGGGCAGGTGGCGAAACTTGTGAAAGCACATGGTGGGTTATATGCTTTGTTGAAATCAATGATGGTATTACCATCCGCGTCTGGCTTCTTCACATAGACATATCGCCCCGCACCATAAGTTTCATGGGCGTTGGTTGAATCACCGAATATCATGAAGTATTCACCTCCTCCTGTTCCTTCATCAATTACATCAAGCCGAAACTCTTTACCGTGAATCTTGAATGCCAGAGCACCTGGCGATACCTGCGGTGCTGTTTGTCCAAGAATGTTGGTAATGTCAATTGTTCTTGAATTCCAGGTAAATTCAAACTTGGCAGATAACCTCCAGGTAGAGTCAATAGGGAATCGTTCAATTCCGTTAAAATTAATGAGAGCCTGACTCTTATAGTCGCGGAGGCGGATTCCGTATTTGTCGTCACGCTTGATGATGAACCATTGAAGTGAACCGTATTCCATGGTTGGCGGAACGGAATCCTGCTGGAACACTACCATTCTTTTAACCGGCCTGCCTTTGGAAGTGATGGCCACATCCGGCGCGGCCTCAAAGACGACCTTATTACCTTTCAGCATAAAGAATCCTGCGCGTTCAGGAATTTTTCCTTCCGGAAATACAATAGTGTTATTTTTTCCGCTGCCCAAAGTTGTGATTCCATCTTTGAGCCAGAAGAGTCCGGCCAGGTTAAGCCATCCTTTTGGCCCCTTCAGGTCATGGAGCCGCTGTTGGTCCCACGCCTGTATCTCTGATGTATAAATAGCTAAATCCTCAGCTGCCTCAGCCTCCCTTTTAGAATCACACCGAACCAGTACACAAACAAGGATGATCAGATAAATAGCCTTCATATGAGTTGTTCTTTATGCTTTGGTGCTCCGCCTGTACGGCGATTATATAAAATAGTTCAATATTTCCCCCACTTGATATAGGTCTCCAAATCCTTATCGCCTCGTCCTGAAAGGTTTATAACCACAACATCGTCACGGTCAAATTCCATTTTCTTCAGCATGGCCAAAGCATGTGCCGTTTCAATAGCTGGAATAATTCCTTCCATTCTGCTCAATTCGATTCCTGCCTCCATGGCTTCATCATCCGTGGCGCTGAGAAATTGAACCCTCCCCACATCAAACAAGTGCGCGTGCATTGGCCCGATGCCAGGATAGTCCAGTCCGGCGGAAATGGAATACGGCTCCACGACCTGACCATCTTCCGTTTGCATTAACAAGGTCTTGCTGCCATGGAGTATCCCCGGCTTTCCCAAAACCGTTGTGGCTGCTGACTGACCGGACTGGACACCCTTTCCGGCCGCCTCGACTCCAACCAGGTTAACATGCTCCGCCTCCAGATAGTGGTAGAACGCTCCTGCGGCGTTGCTCCCACCCCCCACACAAGCGATTACATAATCAGGGAATGGATTTCCTTCTGCTTCGATCAACTGCTCTTTCATTTCCTTACTGATCACCGATTGAAATCGCGCCACTATATCAGGATAAGGATGAGGGCCGACCACCGATCCAATGATGTAGTGTGTGTCAACAGGATGATTGATCCAATGACGCATGGCTTCATTTGTGGCATCCTTTAGAGTCATGCTTCCACTCAACACGGGTACCACGGTTGTCCCAAGGATGCGCATACGTTCCACATTGGGCCTCTGCCTCTCCATGTCGTGTTTGCCCATGTACACAGTGCACTCCATTCCCATCAATGCACAGACCGTGGCTGTCGCAACACCATGCTGGCCCGCTCCCGTTTCAGCTATAATTTTCTTCTTGCCCAGACGCTTCGCCAGGAGTATCTGACCAATGGTGTTATTGATTTTGTGTGCGCCTGTATGGCACAGATCCTCTCGTTTAAGATAGATCCTGGTTGCATATCGTTCGGACAACCGCGTGGCAAAATAGAGCGGAGTCGGCCTGCCTACAAAATCTTTTAGTAGCTCATTAAACTCTTTTTGAAATTCTTCTTCATACATTATTTGCAAATAATTCGAACGCAGTTCTTCTACGTTAGGATAAAGCATTTCAGGAATGTATGCCCCGCCAAACTGGCCATAGTATCCCTTATCTGTCACCGTGTATTTCATAGTTCTCCTTGTTAGAATTCCATCATTTTCTTTACCAAGTCCAAATCTTTCAAACCAACTGATTTCTCGACACCACTGTTAACATCAAGGGCATGCAGTCTTTGCATAGAGATTTCCCTGATTGAATCAGCAATCTTCGGTGAAAGTCCTCCACTTAGGAAAAAAGGAACTTCCAATGTATATCGTCTCAGCATATTCCAGTCAAACCGGACTCCATTGCCTCCATGCAAAGGTCCCTTTGTGTCAAACAGAAAATAATCAACTTCGTGCTCAAATGGCACAAGATCGCCAAAATCAAAGTCTTCATGCATTGGAATCGCTTTGATCACCTCGATACCATGCCTTCGAATCTCGGCGCAGAGCGCTGGCGATTCCGTTCCATGCAACTGCACCAAATCAAGGGCATGCTTTCCCGAAAGTTCAAGGATTTTATTGAAGTTTTCATTCACGAAAACACCTACCCTCTTTACATCCCGAGGCAGGTCTGCCGGAATACCGAAATCATCACCGACAAACCGCGGAGATCCCCGAAAAAAAATAAAGCCCATGTAGTCTGGATGAAGTAGTCCAACCTCCATGATATTGCCGGCATCACGAAGACCACAAACCTTAAGTCCTATTTTTCGGATAGTAGTCACTTCTTGTTGCGTTCAAGTTGCTTGAGTGAGTCAATAAAGTTCATCGCTGCCTCTCCAGGGTTTTTATGTTGCATGAAGGTCTGCCCAATAAGGAACCCGTTGAAACCTAGGCGTTTCAGTTCGACAATGACTTCAGGTGATTCAATTCCGCTCTCTGACACCTTCAAGATGGACTCCGGAATCATTCCAATAAGCTGCCTGCTGATGTCTACATTCAATTCAAAGGTCTTCAGGTTGCGATTATTAATACCAATCATGTCTGCGCCTGCTTGAAGATTATGTTTCAACTCCAGGTCGCTATGCACTTCCACCAACACTTCCAGTTGCAAGCTATGCGCAAAGTGACATAATTCTTTCACTCGTTTTGCACTCAGGGCGGCAGCAATGAGGAGAATAGCATCAGCACCAATCGACCTTGCCTCAACGATTTGATATTCATCAATGACAAAGTCCTTTCTCAGGATAGGACAGTCGTTCGATTTCCTTGCCAGAGTCAGGTCTTCATTCGCCCCCCCAAAAAAGGACGTGTCCGTCAATATGGAAATAGCCGATGCACCCGCCGATGAATAACCAGTCGTTACTTGCTCAACGGAACAATCTCCATTAATGACTCCTCTGGACGGTGACTTGCGCTTAAACTCTGCAATGATACCTGAACTGCCCTCACGCATTAAATGCGCTTTTATCGACCGGGTGGTCGCTGAAAAATATTTACTTAACTCCAAATGGGGTACCGGCCGAAGTATTTTATTCTCAGCCACCTCGGTGTGCTTATGCTTAATGATTTCATCGAGTATGCTCATTTCTATGCGCGAAAGATTGTTATTATTATTATCCCTGCTCAAGCAGTTTTTTAAATGCCTTCAGGGCATTGCCTGACAGCAATGATTCCCTGGCCTTCAACATTGCCTGATCTATCCCACCCTGGGGATCAACACAAAATAGCGCCATGCCCGCATTGACAATCACTACATGGTTCTGCGCAGATGTGCCTTCGCCTTGCAGGATTTCAAGAAAGATTCTGGCTGAACTCTCCACCGTATCACCTCCAGCGAGCTCTGCAGCACTTAACTCATCAAAACCAAATTCGGGCGGATACATAAACTTTTCACCCGAATTCGAATATAGCTTGCATGGACCGGTCAGTGATATTTCGTCAAACCCCTGGACATCGTGCAAGATCATGTATTGTTTTCCCGTATTCTGATACAAGTAGCCATATAAACGGGCCAATTCTAAACTAAATACTCCGACAAGTTGCCGGGGAGGAAACGCAGGGTTAACCATGGGTCCCAGCATATTAAAAAATGTTTTCACACCAAGTTCCTTTCTGATGGGGGCAACATTTTTCATTGCCGGATGAAACAAAGGGGCATGCATAAAACAAATATTGGCCCGGTCAAGGCTTTCCTCCAGCCGCGACCGGTCATTCGTAAATACATAGCCAAAGTATTCAAGAACATTGGAAGATCCGCTCACGGAGGACACTCCATAATTTCCATGTTTAGCAACGGGCTGCCCTGCGGCTGCAACCACAAATGCTGACAGGGTTGAAATATTAAACGTATTCTTCCCATCTCCCCCGGTACCGCAAACGTCCATGACAGGTTGATCGAACCTGACAGGAATGCAGAGCTCAAGCATTGCATCGCGAAAGCCCTGAAGTTCTTCGAGCGTTATGGCACGCATCATATACACCGTCATGAATGCACTCATCTGACTCGAATTAAACTTCCCTGATGCCAGGTCGACCAATACCTGCCGGGCGGTTTCCTTCGACAATGAGCGATGCTCGATCAATTCACTTAGTATCTCTTTCATATCCCTCTATCATTTGTCCATACACATAAATCTTTCCCTTGAACACCAAATCCCTGCCTACCGTCTGCCGGTTGGCCGGATCAAGTCCTTCTCCAAAGGGAGAAGGTCAAAGCGAATTCTTAAAGCCTTTAGTTATCCAGCCAATTCTCCATCAGTTTTTTTCCGTGCTCAGTCATAATCGATTCAGGATGAAACTGAACACCCCGTACATCATATCTCTGGTGAGATACCGCCATCACCAAACCGTCGTTATTTACAGCAGTAACTTCTAATCCATCGCCAATTGATTCGGGACTTACCGCCCAGGAATGGTATTGTGTTACAATAAACCTGGACGGCAGATCACGAAACAGTCGTTCTGAAGGCTCGGTGACATTCAATTCACACGTAACACCATGTCTGACCACTGGAAGGTTGTAGAGAGAAGCGCCATAGACTTCGGCAATTCCCTGGTGGCCAAGGCAAACACCCAGTATACTTTTTGAAGGACCATACTCCCTGATAACTTCCTTCATGACTCCTGCCTCCTTGGGAATACCAGGCCCGGGTGACAATAGTATTTTATCATACTGTTTGACCTGTTCCAAACTTATCCTGTCATTTCGTATGACATCTACACCCAAACCCAGTGACCGGATGATATGAACCAGGTTGTAGGTAAATGAATCGTAATTGTCCAGTATCAATATCTTCATAATCGTCTTTTTTGAAACACTATTCTAAATTTTTTCGGCCATGGCTATTGCTTTCCTCAATGCCTCCAGCTTGTTGTTCACTTCTTGCAGCTCATTCTTTGGAACAGACTTGGCAACAATTCCGGCGCCTGCCTGACAAATCAGTTTATTATCCTTGCTTAGAAACGTCCGAATCATGATGGCCTGATTGATGTTCCCGTTAAACCCGATGAAGCCAATTGCGCCGCCATAGAAGCTTCGATTAACCTTCTCGTAGTCATTGATCAAGGTCATAGCCTTATGTTTTGGAGCGCCTGAAAGCGTGCCTGCAGGAAATGTATCCACTGCCAGTTTCAATGGCGAATGTTCGGGGCGAAGGGTGCCCGTCACTTTGGAAACGAGGTGAATCACATGAGAGTAGTATTGAATTTCCTTAAATACCTCTACGGTTACATTTTCAGCATCGCGACTCAGGTCATTTCGCGCCAGGTCGACGAGCATAACGTGTTCAGCATTCTCCTTCTCATCCTGAGTCAGCTTTTCGGCAAGTGCGGTATCCTCCTGGTCATTACCAGATCTTCTGAAAGTCCCGGCGATGGGAAATATGCTTGCTTCTCCATTCCTGATCTGGATTTGGGATTCTGGTGATGATCCGAATATTTTGAAATTTCCGTAATCGAAATAGAACAAGTAAGGTGAAGGGTTAATGGATCGAAGTGAACGATACACATTGAATTCATCGCCCCTAAACCCCCGCTCAAATCGTCTTGAAAGAACAATCTGGAATACGTCTCCCCTGAAGCAATGCTTCATCCCCTGGTCGACCATATCAAGGAAATCTTCATCCGTTGATGGTGATGATTCTTCATTCGTGGACTTAAATGGAAATGTAGAGAACCGGTTGCTATAAATGATTTTCTCAAGTTTCTCAAGTCCATGATCATGCACTTTTCCGGCAATTTCAGGCGTATTTTCATACAGGGTCATTTCATTGGAGAAATGATCGACTAGAATCACATACCGATAGACCTTGTATAACATGTCGGGACAAAGTTTTTCACTGATTGTTAAATCAATATCCTCAAAGTACCTAACGGCGTCGTAGGTGCTGTAGCCGAACAGTCCGGAAGAAGGATGGAACTGGTCCACCTCAAATGAGTTGCGGAATTTATCCAGCGCCTCAAGAACCTGTCCCCTGAAGGCAATTTTGTCTATGCTCTTTGAACGATCCGGGTAATGAATTTCAATGACTTCATTTTTTACCTCGAATGAGGCAATTGGATCGCAGCAAACCATGGACAAACTGTTCTCATGACCATGGTAATCGGAGCTTTCCAACAGAAGACTTCCCGCAAACATGTCTCGCAGCTTGAGGTAGATATTGACAGGCGTAAGCGTGTCGGCCAGCATCTTTTTGGATCGTGTTACTAATCTGAATTTCATAGCTCGTTCGTTTTTCTTTCACCCTTTATTCTCCCTCGGACATAAAAAAACCCACCCCGAAAGATCGGGGCGGGTTTAGTGTACTTCTTTTCTTAAAGAAAAATCACACAACAGCCAGGCACCGATCTGAACCAGATCCTTGCCACCACCATGCTGCTGAAATCGACATCCTCATATTTATTCTGCGGCTGCTTCTTTCTTACGAGGAGCGCGCTTAGCCTTAGGCTTCTCCTCAACAGGGGCTACTACCGCCGCTACTACAGGTTTTGCGGAAGTGACCCTTTTCAACCTTGCCTTAATCGCCTTCTTGTTTCTGGACACGCCATATGATCCGATCGAGATCTTGCCCTTCTTGGTTTTTTTGTCTCCTCTACCCATGATACTGATTAAATATTTCGGCAAGTATAACAAGGGTTAGCAAATTTACAAAATTTGACCTCGATTCCCGGAAAGAAATCCCCCAATCCAGCGTGGTTCGAATTGCCCGGCCGATGATTTCAATTGAACTTTCTTAAATATTCTGGCGAAAATGCAGAACCTCGCAGCCCGATGTACTGTTAAATACCTACCAGGGAGCAGCTCAAATGGTCAAAAAAAATCATCTACTCTCCATTCCTCCAAGGAATAGTGCGTTATGGAAAAATTAAGGATCATTACCGCTATACGAAACGCAGCCCATCGCCTTGAGTCAGGTACCCATTACCAATGGGGACATATGGGCGCGTGTAACTGCGGCTACATCACCCAGGAGGTCACCAAACTTACTCAGGAGGAAATCCACCGCAAGGCAATGGTTCGTCATGGAGACTGGAGCGAACAACTAAATGACTATTGCCCATCCAGCGGCCTTCCCATGGACGACCTGATTTCCAAACTTATTAATTTTGGATTCAATCTGGACGAATTGGCAAATCTCGAAAGATTGTCCGACCAACGTGTTTTGCAAGCGTTGCCATTGGAGAAAAGAGACCTTCAATTCAATATAAAGGCTGATGTTATCACGTATATGAGAACCTGGGCCACCATGCTGGAAGAAGAACTGTTAAGTAAAGTTCAACTTCCTCTCGGTTTAACTTCCCTGGCATCAAAACAAGAAACCAAGACGGAGGTAGAAGAGAGTCCCTTCTTTTGAATGTCCGACCTCTGTTACTACGGTAGTCAAGTCATAAGGAACAAACCAAAGCCCGCCGCCATAGCCCCTGTGCCAATCATCAGATTTACCTGTCGGTGAAGATGGATCTATTCCAGTAGCGTCTTTGTACCATACTCGTCCCACATCATAAAAGAAGTGCATGCCCACGGATGCTGGAAATAAGTAAGTGCGAAGACTTCCAAGTTTGATTCGCACCTCATTGTTGAAATAGACTTTTGAATCACCATAAAATCTCGTCTTGTGATACCCGCGAATTTCTGATTTCCCATCGAGCGCCTGAGCCTGATACAATTGGTATACTCCCGTATTGAGGCCGCCCCCGGCATTGAAAACATAGGTGACCCTGGCAGGAAGTCGAAACGACTGATACAGGGTAAAAGAAGTATTGTGGGATGTGAAACTGGGGGCATCAAAACCATCCATCGCCCGCGAGGTATGTTTGAACACAACTCCCCTGGTGGTGTAGTTGTGGTTGTCTCGCTTATCTACACCAAATGAAGTTACCAATCCCGCAAAGTTCTGCGCCTGTCCAAGTACGGATTCAGGCAGCGTGGCATTGTATTCTTTGATGTACCTGTCCTCCGTCGGGTTCACAATTTCTCCGCGCTGAAAAACCGGGCCAACTTTAAAATAACCCCACTGCCCAATCTTACGTCTCAATTTGACTTCTCCCCTGATGTCGCGGAAACGAAGTCGGTAGTAGTCAATAGAATTGGCCACATTGATACCGGGTTGCTGATTGATCGACTGATCAAATACTGACTCATTGCCCCATCCAAAGAAGTTATTTACGTAATTTGGAGACCTCACATCGGCGTCCAGCTCAAGGTCCCACTTGCCCACATATTGGGGGAAGCGACCTTCATAGCGAACCGTAAATGAATGCGTCTTGATGGCATAACTTCCTTGAAGGAGATGGTGTGATAGATAGGGCTTCTTCCTGAAACCATGCGTTACCGTGGAGAAGCCTGTTCCAATGAAAACACCATCATCCACGTTGTAGGTGAGTGTATGTTTAGGTTCAAACTTGTCATATTGATAATCCTTACGATCATATTCATTGACAAGTGGGTCGGTCGATGTTCGGTTGTGGATGCTGGCTCCTTCAATATTTACACCTGCAGGATGATCATAGACAAATATTTTTTGGTCACCACCGGAGTCATTCCAAACCTGGTCTCTTCCATCTCCACCGATAACCCTGACCGTCTCACCACCAAGAGATACACCCGAAAAATGAAACACATCCTCGCCAGCCATTCCGTAGAGTCGAACTTCCTTGGTCTCATTGTATCTGAATTCCCGGTTAAACAAAAGTTTTCCCTTCTGACCCTCCTTGTTCAATTTGTACACCTGCACGTTGAGATTCCCACCCGGTAGCCACTTGCTTTCAAACCATTCGCGCTTGTCGGAGCCCATCACATCCACTTGCTTTGCCAGGAACTGATAGTAGGTCCTGACATTTTTGACCAACACTGACCTTCTCGACTTGAGTTTGCTCACAATCTCATTGCCATGCAATGCATAAATTTCACTCGGCCAGGCCTGGGCTGCAGAGTCAATTGCCTGATCAGTCATTCGGTTGGCCAGATCAGTGGCGGCATGTACAAAGTCATCTTCAGGTAATGCATTAAGAAAACTTCGATCGAACCATCGACCTACCTGCATTAGTCCCGGGGCCCACAGGATGTGATGGTCGAATCCTTCCAAGTACGGAGACTTATAACGCGCCCTCCATTGATGTGGAACGAATCCCTCATTTACAAAGAAAGCTTGATCACGATCGCGGGGAATAGGGCGATAAATCTTTTCTTTCTTTCGTGTGTATTCGCCCCAGCGCCACTGATCATCGTGGCGGTCCCAGTCACCAATCCACATATCAAAGAGCCGGGAACGCAACACCCAATGCTGGTCCACCTGAACATCATGGTCCTTGGCCATATGTTCAAGTAACTTATGGGTACTGATCATTTTTTCCGGGCTGCCAAAAAAAGACATTCCCAATCCGCTGCCATCCGGGCGCTCTTCGAACGTCATGATCTGACCGGCAAAGTCTTTCCGGTAAATACCCCATCGCGGATCATTGGGTGCAAATACTATTTTCGGATTGGCATGATAAATCCCTGCCGATTGAGCGAGTCGAGGTATGACGGTGGCTGCATAAGGATGATCAGCGGAAACCTGGTCCTGTTTGACTGTCTGCAAAAACGTTTTTCTGAAATTCGAGGGCAGGGCACGAGTCGGGTATTTTTCAACCGTTCTCAAGGTGTATTCCCGACCCTGAACGTCATTGAGGCGCAAAGCCATGGTCTCCATTCCACCGCCCTTGCTTAGAATTTTCAATCCGCCCTTTTCTCGTCCAAGGTCAAATGCCTGCAATGAAATTTTCTGGGCCCACTCGGCACGATAGTTATCGCCCAATAGCATTTTTCTGAATCTGCCTGCTTCATACTGGTAACTCGCGCGTGCGGCGACCCACAAAGTATCCGTTTTTATTTCCGTGAATCTTTGCACTTCTGGAACTTTCTGTTTGGGAATGGCAGCGGAGTATAGAATTCCATTTTCTCCAAAGTAGTCTGCCTCCGCGCGGCCATCAGTCTTGAATCGCAGTCTTACAAACCCAATCTCAGACGAGCCAAATTTTGAAAAGCCCTTTTGTTTAACTGGAGTGGTTGCCGAGCCAGCGCCACTGACGATGTAGTGGACACTGTCACTTTCAATGTACTGCTGATTATTCTCATGGGCGCTAACATAGATCGTTCCAGGATATTGCCGCATGATGTCCTGAAGACCACGACGCAAAGCTTTATTAAGGGGATGGGCAATATCTTGAACATTCCCAAAAATTTTACGATAAAGCGGAAACAGAGAACCAACGATAGGGAGCGGGATATACAAGTTTTCATTTGCTTCGGTAAAAGGGAAAAGATGGTCTTTAAATGTAAACACCCCGCCATGCCTGCCGTAAGTAAAAACCGGATGGTGTCCCACTACCAGTACGCGTTTCCCCTGGTTCCGGTTAAGAATATCATCTAGCTGGATCGTTACATCGACAGAGCTTTTGGTTTCACAGGGACTACTCTCACCTTCGGGCTTGGTCCATGGATGGAGAAACCATTGCGTGTCAATAAAGACCAGCATCAAGTCATTGGATAAATGAATTTCTTCCGGACCCGGGCAACCATCCCTGGGCAACATCTGAACCTTCGGGTTTCTCAATGAGTCAAGAAATGCTTGTTGGTTTAGTAAATAACGTAGCCCATCATGGTGTCCATTCTTCCAATCATGATTCCCCGGAATAAAAAACACATTATCGAAATCGGAGGACATATCCACCTGATTAAGTAGAATTTGCTCTCCTGCTTTTCTATCCTTGTCTCCCGTATCTGCCAAACCCCTGGGATAAATATTTCCGCCAAGAAAAATCAACGCGGAAGGAGTCCCGGTATGAGGAATGTATTTTGAAACCAGTTCTCTCGCCTTTAATCCATTGATCCCTCCCCCATCACCGATGAGGATCAACTCAAAAGAGTCACCGTCCCGATTTGTTTGGGCAAGACCTGGTACAATGTGAATGAACATGATCCAGCAAAGAGCCAGGTAACGCATCTGGTACATTTATTTCAACAATTCCATGATCATATGGTTACAGGGGCAACCTGAATAGTAAGCAATCCTTGGGGACATTATCCTGATTAACAAACTTAAACCACTTCTCCAGTCTTGCCTCTTCGATCAAACCGGATTTCAAGAGCACTTTTACCGAAGCTGTGTTTTCTATGTCCACAAAGGTGCTTACCCTGTAAATCTCCGGTATGGTGCGGACGAGCTCCATCAATTTACAACAAACCTCCGTTCCATAACCCTGCCCCCAATGTGTAGGGCTAATGATATAGCCAAACTGGATCCTGCCCTCCTCATGCAATAGTCCACAGCTGCCGATCATCCTGTTTGTTTTTCTCGTACGGACACTAAAAGAATAATCCGTCCCTGCCCTCCAGCCACTGACAGCATACCTTAGAAATGATCGTGTGTCTTCCATGCTCTGGTGCGTGGGCCACGACATAAATCGGGTCGCTTCGGGCTTGCTGGCATAGGTATAGAATATTTCCTCTGCATCTTCGTATTTTAGGCGCAACAAAACCAGCCGGTCAGTTTCAAGTTGTTCAGGAATTGAAAGTTTCATCCATCAATAGGCGAAGGCCATGAGCTCAAATATCGTTCATCAATACTTCAAAAAGGAGATAGAGGGCTCAAAAATCATCGTCAAAGTGAACCCAATTCAGCTGAAGGGAACAGAACTTACTATCCTTTCCAATGGCGAGGTGGAAAGCAGAGATCTTGAATTTGATGAGGCAATACTTGAAGACCTGACGACAGATGGCTTTGAACAGGCAAGTCCACTGGAATTTAATCTGTACCAGGCGGGTCTGGCGTGATATTTTCCTCAACCAGGCAGGCAATATTTTCTATTTCCAATGGGCCGGTTAATTTTACGGCCTCTTTACCAGAATTACTATGGGACGTGTATTTGAAAAACGTAAACACAAGATGTTCGCACGCTTTGACCGCATGGCCAAAGGGTTTACGCGAATCGGCAAAGATATTGCCATTGCAGTCAAATTGAGCGGACCGAATCCGGACAATAACCCGAGGCTTAGAATGGCCATTCAGAATGCCAAGGGTATTAATATGCCTAAGGATCGTGTCGATGCCGCGATCAAGCGTGCAACGGCCAAGGAAGAGAAAGATTTTCAGGAAGTCATTTACGAAGGCTATGCCCCTCACGGCGTTCCGGTGCTCGTGGAATGCGCCACCGACAATCCAACACGTACCGTTGCCAATATCAGGCTTCGTTTTTCAAAGAATGCCGGCAACATGGGCAACTCCGGGTCGGTCTCCTTTATGTTCGAACGGAAAGGAGTTTTCAAATTTGAACCCTCCAAACTTAACCTGGATGATCTTGAGCTAGACCTGATTGACGGCGGCGCAGAAGAAATTCAACGGGATGACGACGCCATTATCATTTATACCAAGTTCACAGAATTCGGGCATATGCAAAAGTTTCTCGAATCGAGGAACCTTGGAGCCAAAAGTTCTGAACTTCAATATATTCCCAGCACCATGAAAGAACTGAGTGAGGCTGACCAGGATGAAGTGATGGAATGCATTACTGCCCTCGAAGAAGATGAAGACGTACAAAATGTTTATCACAACCTGGCTTAATCCGCCCTCACGGTGCTGGCACCACTCACATTGGAATTAACGACAGGGTTACCACGGTAGAAAATCACACTCGCTCCGCTTGCCTGGGCTTTTAAAGACTGTGACACATAAACATTTATCATACTGGCCCCGGAAGCATCAGCGTCGACTGAAAGGGCTTCCATCGCATAGGCATAAAGTTGTGATGCTCCGGAAACTTTGGCAATCACCGATTCTGATTTTCCGGATAGAGAAAGCCTCGAGGACCCGGACAAATTCAATGAAACCAATTTCGATTCAATATTAAGTTGTCCTATCGAAGCGCCTGACAATATCAACTCCGTCTGGTCTACAGATCTAAAACCGTTAATGGTCACATTGCAGGCACCAGAGAAATTTGCACCAGCTAACACAGGCATCGTGATAGTCAGGTAAGTGGAATGATCTCGGTTTTGGATGGAGCTGTATTTTGCCTTCAGTGTTGATCCAACCTTCATCATCTCCAGGTCATCGATATTCCTTCTGTCTCCTTGAACATGAATGCCATACTCAGGACCCTGCTGCACAGTAATGATAAATGCGTCGCCCATATCAAGGCGGTCAAAGTCGAACAGGGGATAATCTTTCTCGGTATTTTGCAGGGGTCCGGGGTCAACCTGGTTGAAACAAGAGGTAACCATCAAAGAGAGCGCAAGTACACCCATTGCCGCCCGAAGCAGTGTCAAAGATTTCATACGCATAATGTTCTATTCCGTATGACAACCTTCCTTCTTCGTACCCCTAAGGCAATGTAAAAAATATTTTAGTTGGACTTCCCGGGCAGTAGTGAGCCTTTCAGCGTAAGGTTGTCGTCTACCATTCGGTTGTTGTATTGCTGGATGAATGCCTTCAGGTGTTCTTCCATGGCGCGCGCAGTATCCGGCAGCTGCGGTATCAGGTTTGTTTGTAACAACCTGTCGTTTCGGAAGTCATAAAGACCCAGGGATTTGGTACCATCGAACTCCAAAATATAATTTCCGCGAAATGCCTGGTATGTATTATCCAGGTAATTGAAGGCAAACGGCCTTGTGTGGTCACGGAAAATGTCACGGCCAAAAGCAATGAAAGGTTTATCATAATGAAGTTGACCAAGGATAGTAGGCATGATGTCAATCTGTTGGACAATCTCCGGAGTCATGCCTCGCCATTCGGTTCCAGGTTTGTAAAAGAAAATGGGGATAGAAAAATAACCCCATGCCGTATTGTAATCAGGAAGCTGTATTTGGGCAGAAGCGTGGTCTGCGGTGATGACAAAGAGGGTATTGCTAAACCATGGCATCTTGGCAGCGATCTCGAAGAACTTCTTCAGGGAATAGTCTGTGTATTCAATGGTTCGATAAATGGGGAGGGTACCCTCTTTGAATTTTCCTTTGAATTCATCCGGCAACGCATACGGGTGATGTGATGACACAGAAAAAAAGTTAGTATAAAACGGCTGCTTGAAGTTGTTCATCTGTTTGGCGTAATACTGCAGAAATTGATGATCCCAGATTCCCCATATACCGTCGTAGTCAGCATCATTGTTATATTCGTCCTTTCCAAAATATTGATCAAAGGCACATGAATTCGCAAAAGCCTGGAAGCCCATGGACCCATTCGGCGCACCATGAAAAAAGGCGGTGTAGTATCCTTTGTCCTTCAACAGGCTTGAAAGGCTGTTCACCTGGTTGCCCGAATAGTGCGAGAGAACAAATGGTACTTCAATGGAGGGAATGCTGCAAATCACTGAAGGCATGGCATCAATCGACTTACGGCCATTGGCGAATGAGTACTGGTATGCCCTGGAATGACCGATGAGAGAATCCAGAAACGGTGTAAAGCCCCTGTAATTTCCTTGTTCTTCATCCCGGTTGTAGACACCAAAGAATTCCTTTGAGAAGCTCTCCAGGATGATCACCACCACATTCAAAGGTTGAAAATCTCCCATGGAATCCCCTCGGTGCACAGGACTGAATATTTTTTCAGCCTCTTCATCAGAAGCGAAATAGTGAACCTTTTCAATCACCGGCGTCTTCGCTGTCCGCATCAGTGCGAATGGAGTATTCAGCACAAGGTTTATATCTTTCGGAGTCGTGGCATACTGGGCAGCGTTACTCAAGGTGATGGGTCGCGTGCTTTCACCAAATCCTCCCCTCATCCCAGCCACCACCAATCCAGCAATAAGGACCATGGCAATGGAAGATGCCGTGTAGTAGGTGGTCTTATTCCTGATCTGTGGCCCTTCAATTTTTATAAGACTGAATACCCAATACAGCACGTACACCAGAACTATCCAAATCAGCCAAGCATACCAATAGTCAAGAAAGAATTGAAATGCGAGACCGCCCAGGTTCTTTTCATTTTCAAACTGACGTATGACAACAAGGGTGGTGCGACGAAGGGTATAGGGGTAATACATGGAATCGGCCACATTGAGCGCAATACCCACCGCATTGATTCCCATAAAAAGAAAACGGACAACCCGGATATACCAGGGATGAAACCGGAAGGTGAAAGGTAAAATGAGCAGCAGCAGGAAGAGAGAGTTGAGGTAAAGGATGGCGGACAAGTCAAATCGCAAACCACCCACCATGATCTTTCCAAAACGAGACAGAGTCATATTGGGGAAAAATTCAACATTATAATAGTAGAACCCGATGCGGCAAAACATATAGAGCGCCATCATCAACAGCAGAGATAATGAGATCGCGACATACACATTTCCGCTCCACCGAAACCCATCTGTAAGCCGTCTGAATAACTCTCGCATGAACTTGGATTATGCCCTCAAAAAAGGCGTAAAATACTGCAATACCGACTAATTGTGTCGGGCAAATAGCGATTTTGTCTTAGTTTTGTAGTTGGCTATAATCGAGGGGGCTGGTATTTTAACTTCTTGACCTAAACTTGATCCATGAGGATACCCGCATTTTGCGTCTTATTAGTCTTGGCTTCTCAACATCTCTATTCACAAAACGTGGAGTCCTTTGGTTTTTTTGCAGGATTCAACGTACCCATTACCATCGATAAGGGACTCGATAAGGACCCCCGCTTCGAAGCAAGATTCCAAATCCGGGGTACACCCATTGGGTTTCATTATGGCTATGATAAACCAGGTTTTGGTTATGTTATTTCCCCCAGTTACCTCACGATCGGACAGAAGTACACCATCAAGAACTCTACCGGCGGCGACGTTGGCACCCGGGATATTAAAATGAATTATTTCAGTTGCCCAA
Organism: Cytophagales bacterium; assembly: GCA_025358885.1. Lineage (GTDB taxonomy): Bacteria > Bacteroidota > Bacteroidia > Cytophagales > Cyclobacteriaceae > ELB16-189. The sequence goes on from JANYHW010000059.1 coordinate 23,225, forward strand.
TTGCACTTAAATTTCATGTCAACGATCTCTCTTTCTTCCGCCTCAGTGTGATTGCCGCGCTGGATTTCTGTTTTCTGCTCGATGGAAAAGAATCGTTTACCCATGAAGCTTCAAAACTTAGATATCCCGCCGGTGTATCTGTGCCTACCGACCCGGGTTATACAGTTGTTTATGACGGGGTATTTGTGCCTGCCGTATCTAACCAGGTCTACGTATCAAAAGACAAGTACAATGCATTTCAATTATTTGGCGCTTTCGGCATACGGTCCGACCTTGACTTCAGCGAGAATTGGAGTGCTTCGCTGGATGGTCGCGCTAATTTTGGAATTTTTGATTCACGTAACTCAGCCTATCTCAGTCAACTCAACGTTCCCAGTGGACCGCCCGATATAAATGGTAAGCCCGGCGCTCCTGATCTCGCGGGGCAACGAAGGGATGTATTTCTATCTGTCACCCTGGGGATCTCCCGAATTATTACGACCAAGCCACAGTTTAAGTCACGCAAGTCGGGCCCCATTCCAAAGATGGATAATACCAGTCCGAAAGGAAAGCCGAAAAAGAGAAAGTAGCCAAGATCTACAGGTATGTGCTCCTCCATCGACATCTGATCAAAAATCAGTTGATGGCGGAGGGATGCTTAAAGGCTTCAGCCCACATGATCTCAGTCAATCATTCACATGACTTTCATCATCCCTAATACCACACTGTATAGCGTTATTTGGAGAGAATAGAAATTCAAACCATACTATAACCGATATGCTTTATGGTATCCGCCATCCATAGCCATTACCTTCAGCCAAGCCTGGTTGAGATGCATAGAAGGAGTCTTGATTATTTATCCTCTACCCTGCTTTGGAAAAGAGAGCTCTCTTTTTTTCAAAGACTGTTAGAAAATTCGGTTCTGAAGTTTTCAAAGGCCGAGGAGAAGAAGAAAATAGGTCATTTCCAAAGTCTTATTACCTACTACTCGGGCGAACTGGTGGATCTCCCGCACAAAAAGATTCGGCAGCATGAACATAGGCTTGCCGAAATCCTGCAAAAGCAGCATGAATCTGATGCCGAATATTTCGTAGAGCACAGGAAAATCATCTCACAAGCTGAATCATTTTCAAAAAGCCACGATGAGTTCCGTCATGAACTTTATGATTTTGTCGAGAAGGCAATGTAACAGTAGAAGTAATTATGGCCATTACAAACAACCTTAAACGGTTTTTCGAAGAAACGGGTGACATCAGCCGGTTTGTTACCAGGTTTTTCAAAGAAGGATTCAAACCTCGTTATGAATTCGGTGAATTGATTAGGCAATCCTTTTTCATTGGCTATAAATCACTGCCTTTGGTGGGCATTACGGCATTTATTATGGGACTCGTGCTCACCATACAGTCCCGGCCAACGCTCGTTGAATTTGGCGCAGAGTCCTGGCTCCCAGGAATGGTCTCTTTGTCACTGGTGAGGGAAATATCACCCATGATCACGGCGCTCATTGCCGCGGGCAAGATCGGCTCCAGCATCGGTGCAGAATTGGGATCCATGAAAGTCACGGAACAGATTGATGCCATGGAGGTATCAGGGACCAATCCATTCAAATTTCTGGTTGTCACCAGGGTAATGGCCACCACATTTATGTTGCCCATCCTTTCCCTGTGGGCAAACGCGATTGGGTTGTATGGCTCCTACCTGGGGGTAAATATCAAAGGTTCGGTGAGCTGGCACCTTTACTGGAACCAGGTATTTGAAGCCCTTTCCTACAGTGATTTCATTCCCTCCCTGACTAAGACATTCTTTTTTGGTTTTACCATTGGAATTATCGGTTGCTATAAGGGGTATAACTCCAAGAAGGGTACTGAGGGAGTGGGTAACTCTGCCAACTCTGCAGTTGTTGTGTCCTCTCTACTCATTTTCATTCTCGACTTGATTGCAGTCCAGATCACCGACCTGTTGGGGCTGACTTAATTTGACTGCCATGGCTGATCAGAACAAAGAGATAGTATTGGCAATTCGCGACCTGTGCAAGTCGTTTGGCGACAATCATGTTCTGAACCACTTTGATCTTGACCTGTACAAGGGTGAAAACCTGGTCGTGCTTGGAAAGTCCGGTTCAGGAAAGTCAGTTCTCATCAAGTGTATCATAGGACTTATGAAGCCCGACCAGGGAAGCATCACCATCTTCGGCCAGGATGTACTTAGCCTTGAACATGAAGAGCTGGACCGGCTAAGGATGAAAATCGGATTTCTGTTCCAAAGCAACGCGTTGTACGACTCCATGACTGTCAAGGAAAACCTGGAGTTCCCCTTGCGACGACATTGGATGAAGAAAGAAATGAACCCAGCAAAGGTCAATGAGCTGGTCATGGAAGCTCTTGAAAATGTAGGGTTGGAACACACCATAGACATGATGCCTGTCGAGCTCTCGGGTGGAATGAGAAAGCGGATTGCCCTCGCACGCACGCTTATTCTTAAGCCAGAAATCATTCTGTATGATGAACCTACCACGGGGCTTGATCCCATCACAGCCAAGGAGATCATTCAACTCATGATTGATATTCAACACAAATACCAGACCTCGTCCATCATTATTTCTCATGACCTGCAATGCGTAAGCATGGCATCCGATCGTGTCGTAATGCTCATCGACGGAATATGCTATGCCTCCGGCAACTACAAGGAATTAAGAACAAGAGAAGACCAAAAAGTTAAGTTATTCTTTGATTAATGCTTCGCTATGAAAAGGACCACTTCCAGTAATGTACAACTAGGACTCTTCGTGACCATCGGCCTGATATTCCTGCTGGCATCCCTCTACCTGATTGGCAACAACCAGAATCTGTTTGATTCAACATTTGAAGTCCACGCAACATTCTACAATGTAAGCGGATTAACCAAAGGCAACAATGTGAGGTTCTCTGGAATAGATGTAGGCACCATCAAGCAGGTGGAGATTATCAGTGACACCTCGGTGAACGTGACCATGGTCATCCAGGATGAAGTCCGTCCATTCATCAAGAAAACGTCGGTCGCCTCAGTAGGTACAGACGGCCTTATGGGAAATAAACTCATCAATATCACCAACCTGTCAACAACCATGGGAGAAACAATCGAACCCGGTGGAATGCTGGTCACCAGCAAAGCAATTGAAACTGATAACATGCTCAGGACTCTTGATCAGACCAACAAGAACCTGTATGACATAACCAGCGACATCAAGCGGATCACCCAAAAAGTCAACAATAACAATTCCCTTTGGAGCATCCTGATGGACACCACGGTGGCAGACAATCTTAAGCAATCCATCAGCAGCGTTCGTCAAACCACCAGGAATACCGCCAACTTTACGAATGAATTGAATCGGCTTCTGAATGACCTCAAGGCCGGAAAAGGCGCAGCGGGTGCGATACTCCTGGACTCAATTTCGTCTGTCAAATTAAGAAGCAGTATTCAACAACTCCAGGAAGCCAGTAACAAGGCGTTGAAGGTCACCAATGATATCAAGCTGCTGACCGAAAAGATGAAGAAAGGCGAAGGGGGCGCCGGGGTGCTAATGAGTGATAGCATATTTGCCAAAGACCTTAAGAAAACCATGCACAATATTACTGAGGGTTCAGCGCGCTTTGATGAAAATATGGAAGCTATGAAGCACAATTTTCTTTTCAAGGGCTACTTCAAGGACCAGGAGAAGGAATTGAAGAAACAGAAACAAGATTCATTAAAAAAGGCCAGGAAATAAACAACAGCATATATGAAGACCATCATCCAATCACCGCATATTAAGGTAACCGAAAAGCTGCAACGCACCATGGAACAGAAATTTGAGAAACTGGACAGGCTTTTCGACAGAATTGAATTGTGCAGCATTGTGCTGAAGCAGGAGAAAAATAACCGACAGGAAAACTGTATTACCGAAGCCAAACTGTCTGTACCCGGCAATGACTTGTTTGCAACAGCCAAGGCAGCAAGTTTCGAAACTGCCGCAGACAAAGTTTACCTTGAAATTGAAAGTCAATTGAGGAAGCACAAGGCCAAGCTTACAAAGAAAGCCACCCTGCCTGGTGATCATTTTGCAAATGATGAAGAACTGGAATAATAGAAAAATTTCAAATTATTGGTTGCGAACCGGCCTAATATTTCTCAGTCCAATGCTGTCTCTCACTATGAAATACATTCTTCCGATAGGGTTACTGTTGACCATTTTCTCGTGTAAACAAAGTCCTGAAAAGACTAGCCCCGTGGTTGAGTCCATTTCGGAATCCGTGTATGCTTCCGGGGTAGTGAAGAGTGAAAATCAATACCAGGTCTATTCTACGGTCAGCGGACTTATCCAGGAAATCCTGGTTAACGAAGGTGATCGGGTAAAAAAAGGCGACCCACTCATGAAGATCTTGAATGAGCCGTCCAAACTGAATGCCGATAATGCAAGGCTGGCAGCGGATTACGCTGATCTAAGGGCTAACCAGGACAAACTTCGTGAGGCAAAAGCTTCACTTGATCTCGCTTTGACCAAAATGAAAAATGACTCACTTCTGTACGTGAGGCAGAAGAATATGAAAGCAAAAGGCGTTGGGAGCCAGGTGGAGCTTGAACAGCGGGAACTGGCTTATAAAAACTCAGAATTTGTGTCGAACCAGTCAAAGACAACCCTGAAACTATACAGTGCCCTTGCCGGTGACTATACCATCAGGGCAGATGCAAACGCCAAAGTATATAAAGTCCTCAGAGAAAAAGGTGAGTTTGTCAACACACTTAACCCGGTGGCTATTGTCGGCGATGCAGATGCCTTCCTTATTGAATTGAAAGTGGATGAGTATGACATCGCCAGAATTCAATCAGGGCAAAAGGTAGTCATCAGCATGGACAGCTATAAAGGAAAAGTTTTTGAGGGCATCGTGAGTAAAATTGAGCCTTGATGAATGAGCAAACCCGCTCATTCACGGTAAAGGCGGCATTCATTGCAAAGCCCGAGACCCTTTACCCAGGACTTTCCGTCGAGGCTAATATTGTCATCCAATCAAAGGAGATGGCTTTAACCATCCCAAGAAGTTATCTTCTCCCGGATTCCACAGTCCACCTGTCCAAAGGAGTAATCAGAAAAGTAAAGGTTGGCCTGGCTGATTATCAAAAAGTTGAAATACTTGATGGGCTGAACAAAGATGACGTGATCTACAAGCCTGTGCAATGAAGTCACACCTCATCATCCGGATTGCAAAATCCCTCCTGCTCGCCAGGTGGAGACAAACACTGGTGGCCGCAGTAGGTGTTACATTCAGCATCGCCATGTTCATTACCCTTCTGGGGTTTATGAATGGTCTTAACAAACTGCTTGATGGTTTGATCATCAATCGTATTGCCCATGTTCGTTTGTTTAAAGAAATAAAACCTAATGCGCATCAGCCAATCAATTCCTCCGATCGATTCAAGCATAGCTATAACTTCATACGAACTGTAAAGTCTGAGAGCAGCCGGCAGGCGATTTACAATAGTGGAGCCGTCCTCCGCGCGCTTAAGAAAGATGATCGCGTATCGGGTGTTGCGCCCAGGATAACCGCCCAGGTATTTTTCAATGACGGCGTGGTTGATATCACAGGGGTTATTAACGGTATTGATGTAGAGGCAGAAAGCCATTTATTTCATTTCAACGAGTATGTGACGGCTGGCAAACCGATAGACCTGAAGCATGTGTCCAGCAGCATAATTCTTGGAAAGGGGTTGGCTGCCAAACTTCTCGCCAACATTGGCGATGTCGTTCAGGTTACCACAGCCCAGCAAGAACGTTTCTCCTTGAAAGTTGTTGGCTACTTTCAGTCAGGCCTCCAGGAGGTAGACAAAACCCAGAGTTTCGCTTCATTGGCAACGACACAAAAGATTCTGGCCAGGCCCAGTGATTACATAACCGATATTCAGGTCAAGCTCAATGACCTGAGCCTGGCTCCCGGGGTGGCAAGGGAATACGCTAAACTTTTTGATACCGAAACAGAGGACATTCAAACGGCCAATGCGCAGTTCGAAACAGGTTCATTTATTCGTTCACTTATTTCCTATTCTGTGGGGATCACTTTGCTGATTGTCGCCGGCTTTGGTATTTATAATATCCTCAACATGATGATTTATGAAAAAATGGACTCTATCGCCATACTCAAGGCTACCGGCTTTTCAGGCTTTGATGTCAACAGAATCTTTATTGCCATTGCGCTCAGCATCGGGTTTTTCGGAGGCATAGTTGGGCTTCTGTTTGGGTTCCTGCTCTCCTCCATTATCGATCAGATTCCCTTCAATACGGCAGCGCTTCCCACGATCAAGACTTATCCCATTGACTATAACCCTGTATTCTATTTGATCGCTACCACCTTTTCTCTTGTTACCACCTACCTGGCAGGCTGGGCACCCGCAAGAAAGGCTAGTAAGATAGACCCGGTTGTCATCATTCGAGGCAAATAAGGCTATGGGCGAAAATGTACTTCAAGCAAAGGGAATCTGCAAAAGTTTTCATGACCCGGTAAGGATAATGGTGTTGAAGGACGTGACATTCTCCATCAGCAAAGGAGAGTTTGTATCCGTTATCGGCAAGTCAGGCTGTGGTAAATCTACCCTGCTTTACATCCTCTCCACAATGGATACAGATTACAAGGGGGAATTATTCATTGATCAGGAAAATATGCTGGGCAGATCCGAAAAGCAGCTCGCTCGTATAAGAAACGAAAAGATTGGCTTCGTATTCCAGTTTCATTATCTGCTCAATGAATTCACCGTCCTGGAAAATGTAATGCTCCCCGGCTTGAAACTTGCCCGCTGGCCAGAAGCGGAGGTCAAGCTCCGGGCATTGGAAAAACTGAGGATGCTGGACATCCAGGCGCTTTCAGGCAAGATGGCAAATCAATTGTCGGGCGGAGAAAAACAAAGGGTTGCCATCGCACGCGCGCTCATCAATGATCCAATTATTATTATGTGTGATGAACCTACAGGTAACCTGGACAAGGCCAATGGCTTGACGGTTTTTAATATTTTTAAATTACTTGCACAGGAACAACACCAAACCCTCCTGGTGGTTACACACGATCAGGAATTTGCAAAGAATACCCACCGCATTATAGAAATGGACGATGGCAGAATCGTTAGGCAATAGGTATGATGAAAGTCATGCCCCGCTTTGTCCTTTGTCATCGTCGATTTTAGGTCCAACAACTAGTTTTACAGAGCCTACACACCGAAAGAATATGTGTGTTCCAGCTCAAATTGAGTGCATTCACGAACATCTAATCAATAACACTATGAAAAAGATATTGTGCCCAACTGACTTCTCTGAAACAGCCGCACAAGCCATCGAGTATGCTGCAAAATTATGCAAGACAATTGATGCAGAACTTACCTTACTGAATGTCCAGTCTGTTCTTTCCCTTCCTCCGGTCGAAGTCATCAAGGGTAAGTTTCTGGCGACGGAGCCTATTCGCGAACGACTGGAGGACTTGAGCTATCAGGTGATGGAAGCTTTCAAGATTACCTGTCTTACCGAAGTCCAACCCTCCAATCAGAGTTTGAGCGACATTATTTCCAGCCGCGCGAGGGATTTTGACATGATTGTAATGGGCACGAATGGCGCAGATGATTACTCCCAATTCTTCTTCGGTAGTAATTCTTATCAGGTGGCCAGGGCGTCGTCTGTACCTGTAGTGCTGATCCCCAGCGGCTGCGGAAAGCTGGACATTAACAACATGGTGTTTGCCTTTGATTATGAAGGCCAGCAAAAACCGCCCATTGAACAGGTTACAGAATGGACAACACTCCTGAACATAAAGGTCACCATTTTACAGGTCAAGGATCACTATTCGAGGGAAGTTGAGGTGAATTCAAAAGAGATTGAGGAGAACCATAAAGTCTACACAGACCACATGGGTGTTGATTTTGATACAGTCTATTCGGATGAAGTTGTAGACTGCATCAATCATTACGTCCTTCAAAAAAAGGCTGATGCCCTCGCTCTTTGTACCATCGACCACGGTTTAATAAAATCACTTTTTCACAAGAGCATTATCAAAGCCTTAAGTTCAACAGTTAACTATCCCCTCTTCATTTTTCATGAATAGTACTGCTCATTCGGATGACAATGGCTAGCATGCAAGGTACTGGAGGAAAACTATGTAATGTCCTTGGTTGTTGAGAATCAGATTTTCTGATTAGTGGCGCAACATCTTTTCGAGGCCTGCAGGATTCACAATCCGAATTCCCCCATTGACCAGGTCAATCATACCTTCATCCTTGAAGTCTGCCAATGTGCGGTTAAGGGATTCCGTTGCCGTACCGACGATATTGGAAATATCTTTCCGGGCTATGGTGATGGTCTGTTTGGAGGCAGGTGGACCGGAAACCTTGTTCAACTTGAGCAAGGTACCCGCCACCCGTTGTCTCACGGACTGGTATGCCAGGTCAAGTAACCTGTTTTCTGCCTCCGAAAGATTATTGGATAATAATTGAATGAATTTTCTGGCCATATCCTTGCTGGAATAGATAAGGATCTGAAAGTCCTGCTTGGGGATAATGGCGATCTCGGCATCTTCGAGAACCATCGCGGTCTCATGACTGGGGGCATCTTCCAGCAGGGAAACGTAGCCCAGAAAATCTCCGGGGTTATGAATGCCTGTAATGAGTTCCTTCCCCTCCTCATTCGATTTATAAGTCTTTATCCTACCCTTATTGATGAAATAAACATCATTAAGAGTCTGTCCCTCCATGAAGAGAAACTCCCTCTTATGACATGTACGAACGTGACGTTTCTCTGAAAGCTTTTGAAAATCTTTTAATTCCTTGGCATGATTGAAGAAAAGATTTACTCCATCCAGGTCATTGTTATAAGTTGAATGCATAAAAGCCCTCTTCTTCAGCCTGAGTTCAACGACTTTGAGTAAGTCCAGTCCGTCAAATGGTTTAGTGACATAATCATCCGCACCCAGATTCATGCCCCTGCGAAAATCACTTCGGTCAGCTTTTGCCGTAAGAAAAACAAATGGAATGTCTGCAGTCTCAGGATTCGTACTTAGCAAATGTAAAACGCCGTATCCGTCCAACTCGGGCATCATGATATCGCAGAGCACCAGATCGGGATGATACTTCTGTGCGGCTTCCACACCTGCTTTCCCGTTGGATGCCGTGATCACGGAATATCGTGCAAGGCTTAAAATTGCAGAGATGTTCTCAGCCATTTCAGGATTATCCTCAATTACCAATATGGTACTCATAGAACTTGCCTCCAACAACGAGACAAAATAAAAATGTAAGCGTGAGAAGCGTACTGATTACAGTCAGTCAAGAATATGACTCACATCATGCGGAAAAATATTGGAACTTTTCGACCTATTTGACTTCAAAAAGCCTATTTGTAATGTTTGGCAATCTTTGCCTTCAGTGTTGCGAGATCCGCTTTGGAGGTAGTCTTTAGCCGCTTCAGCTCATCAGCAGCTTTGTTCTTCCTCAGGACAGGCATTAGCATCTGCTTGTCATGCCACAAGCCAACAATTTTCTCCACATCCTTATAAAACGCATCATTCCGGGAACGATCCTCTAACCACCGCAGGTAAATTAGTTCCTTGGCAATTTTACGCGCTTTATGAAGGTCCTTTAGGCTAAATGACGGAAACAATAATTGCTTTATCTGGTACTCCTTTTTTTTGAGGTATTTTTTCGCCTCTGCTTTATCTACTGAACCCGCCACCTTTACGAGCTTCTTCTTATGAAGTTTGACAATAGTCATAAACTGTGGAACTTCTTTCTGAAAGGCGCCACTTAGTACATCGGACTTGCCTGCCTTAGGAATTTCAGAATCAGGGACTCCGGAAATCTCATATAGAAGCAATAACTTATATAACACATCCGATTGCCTGATTTCTCCTGCTCTCCTGAAGATAGTCCTGAACGGAATAAACTGCCGGTGTCCCTTGAATTTCTTCACGCTGGCATCCATCAGGTTTAGAACTACCTTTATTTTTTTTACATCTACCCTGATAGCATGCAGTACTTCAGGGTCCCGAAGCTGGCCATAACTCTCCAGGTTCTTCGTGAGGCTGCGGAATCTTTTGTTTGTATATGATCTGAGTCGCTTCATTTTTCCTATGCCATTTCCCAATAACAGGCTAAAGCAACGGACTTCATCAACCAACGTGGAAAGTTACCTGCGATTTGTCCAAACTGTCAATTTGTTCCGGAGGCCATGTTCTTGTATCTCAACACCATAGCAATGTGATGGTATTTCTTCAGTCCCTCATTTTCAACAAATACAATTTTTCCTCTCTTTTCGCGGACGGTTTGAATCAAATTATCCACCGCATCGGCGACCACCTGGTATTCGCCATTGGGTGGGAAGGTATGAATATTATGTTCATCATTTCTTTTGAAGTAGGCCTTCCTCCTGTAATCCTTTTCCACCGCCAGCAACAGCCCCTTTCCATCATGTGCGGCTTTCCATACCTCTTCCAGTCCTTCCACGACCCTGTGGTCCCCGAAGTCTTCATCCAACTTCCGAATAACCATGTCTTGCTTACCAATTTTGAAATTGAAAATAGTCTGATGGAACTTGCTGATCATTTCGGACGAGAAAGTGCGATGATGGGAGACGGCCAGGGTTCCTGCCACCAGGTCACGGTGCTCCGTGACTCTCATGAAGGCGGATGTTTCTTCTGCCGGCCCGCATAAAATAATAAGGTCCTGATTTTTGAGATACTTGTGAAGAAACCGGTCGGTCTCTTTGAAAAAGATATGCATCCTTTCCTTGGCTAATCCTAACTTATCCTTTTCATAGGACTTCATATTCTCGCCAAAGGATGTTCCCCTGCTTGGTTTGGCATATTGATGATCATCAACATACAATGCAGGGAAGTTGGAATCCATAAGTTCTTTGAGCTCATTGTGCTGACTCCTGTAGAGATTGATTTTGTTCTTCGCAAGCATTAGCACATAGAAGGAAGATGAAAATTCGCGATAGTAAAATAAGTTGCGCGTCTCAAATGAATCAGCCATACTGATCATCTCATGAACATCGAAAGGAAAATACAGGATTTCTGCAACATCGGGAGAAACAAATATGCCAACGCCCTTGCCTAATTTCTTAGTGTCAATCCCTACTGCCAATCTTTCAAAGTTCATGTTCACTTTGCTCATGTCACCTGGGGTCACTTCTTTTCGATGTGACAACAGTGTCCTTGCCTTATTTAAGTTTTTCTTAATTATTCCCTTATTAAGAAAGCGCATGGCGGAATAGCCGGTCGTTGGAATGATCACGGTCAGGCAGGGTTTTCCTTTGTATTGAATTAGTTTTTCAACCTGGGAAAGCATAGTCTTGAAGTTTATCTTGAATTGAATGATGAGAGAAAAATGATGAGAGAAAAACGGGCCCCGAGAGGCCCGTTTCAGCAACGTTAGGAAACCGAAATTTCCCTGGAAGGCTTGGACACAGTCACATCCTTCTTGGGAATACTAATCTTCAAAATACCATCCTGGTACTTTGCATCAATGTTGCCTTCCTTTACGTTTTCCGGTAAAGAGAAAGATCTGCTAAAAGAATTATAAGAGAACTCCTTTTTGGTGTATCCCTCTCTTTCTTCCTTCTTCTCTTCTTTTTTTTCTGAGCTGACCGTCAGCAAGTGGTCTTTCACTTCCACTTTGAAATCTTTCCTTACCAGACCAGGAGCAGCCAATTCCACCAGATATTCCTTGGGTGATTCAGTAACATTGGCCGAAGGAACATTCATACCCAACCGCAGGGCTGAGAAAGGTGCTTCCAAATCCATATCCATGAAATCAGAAGCGAGCATAGCTGGATTTAACCAATCTGAAAACAAGGTTGGCAATCCTCCGTTGTTTTTTACAAGCAGACTCATAAGGGTTTGTTTTAAAATGTTTAACACCCAAATAAACCAATACAACACCTATCGTTTCAATGATGGATATCAATGATATTCAAGATTTTCATCCCGCGTACAAGCCTTGATATTGATGATAAAAGTCATATGAATTAATGATGCGTGTAATCCGATTTCCAAACCCGCTCCTTTACTTTTAGTCACCAACCAAGGCACTTTCAATGCATGAACCATGAAAAATATCCTCGTACCCATTGATTTTTCGGCATATTCTCTCGCCGCCGCCAGAATTGCCGCCGCAATCGCCTCCAAGACACAAGGAGAAATTCATTTGCTCCACCTTACTGATATACCGGTTGGCTGGAATCAACAGTCTGTTGAAATTCAGCAAGAATATCCCATGCTTGAAGGCAGGCTTGTTGAAGCTAACATCAAGATTGAGAAGTTCAGCAAGCAGGTCTTTCTGAAGAATTGTAAGGTATTTACTCATGTCCAGGGAGGGGTTGCCTTCGAGCAAATCAGCCTCTTTGCGAAAAGAAACAAGGCCAACCTCATTGTCATGGGTGTTCATGGTGCTGGTGAATCTGACGCGAAGTTCATCGGCTCTACTGCCCAACGGGTGCTCAGGACCGCGACATGCCCGGTACTTGGAGTTAAAAAAGACTACAACCTGGGGACCTTAAAGAAGTTGCTTTTTGCCTCAGATTTTGTCGAAGAGGCCGGCCCTGCCATCAACATCATGAAGAACCTTGCCCAGGACATGGGTGCCAACATTGACCTGGCATATATCAACACACCCGGGCATTTTGTAGATGATATTACCGTGGAAAAGAGGATGGCGAAGTTTGATATCATACAAAACAAAGTCAAGTTCCATCATGTAATTCAAAACAGCAATGAGAAAGTTGAAGGTATTCTGCACTGTGCACAGAAACGCAATGCCAACCTGATCGCCATGGTGACGCACCTCAGGGCACATAAGGCAAGTTACTTGTTGGGTGTAACCGAGAGTGTACTCTTTCATTCAACAATTCCCGTACTGAGTTTTATTACCAATGAATCGCGCCACTAATCATAAATCATAGCCAGCATGAAAACGAAAAGAAATGAAGTACATAAACCACTCTTACAACGACTGGGTGAGGGTATGTTAAAAGCACAGCAGGAGATTGATGAGCTAGCCGTCCAACTCTCACTCGGGAAGGCGGATGCAAGAGACAAATTCGAAGAAATCAAACGTGGATTCAAAAGCAGGCTGGCTGATTTAAAGCAAGTATTGAAGACCGCTCTGAATCAACCTATACCCGTGGACCTGAAGATGAAGATACAAGAACTCGAACTCCAGCTAAAGGTGGGCAAAGCCAAGTCAAAGCAATCATTCGACCTGCAACGTCAGGCGCTCATCGCTGCCACCCTTGCGTTGGAAGAAGATATCCGGAAAGCGCTGCAAGACGACGACGTATCCGACAACTTCAAGGATGAAGTCGAAAAATTCCTACTCAAACTTGAAATCCTACGTCTGAAGTTTGATATCAAGAAATTCGAAATTAAAGATGCCTTCCGCGCTCAAATGAAAAAGGTGAGCAAGTCCATTGGAAAAATAGCCGAAAAGGCAAACCAGGTCGCCCACCCTGCAAAAGGCCATGAGACCTTCCGAAGAGAAATTACCGCAGCTTACAAAAGCCTGAAGGGAGCCGTTAAACACCTTTAGCTGAAGCCCTTAGTTTCATAGAGGTTTACAACACAGCGCCTTTTAGTTTCAACTTCCCATGATGGGCTTTGATTGTTCGTGATAAATCGCCGGTGTCAACACGGAGCGACAAATCACTCATCACATTCATGAAATTCATAAACGCTTCATAGGGAGAGGCGTATGGACTAAAATAATTATGAACATTTCCGTCGTCTCCCGCTTTGGTCGACATATAGTAGAGGTGATCGCTCGTTTGCAAGTAACGCCAGGCCGCAATCAGATTATGATCATTGGTCTTCTGAACGCCCGCCTCAAGTTTCTTTAGCGTTTCGAATGCATCCCGCTGCATATCATTTCCGAGCCAGGCCGACAAATCGTGTTCCTGATCTGCCCATGAAATCGGTTTTCTCGAAGTGACAATATCTACCGGTGACATAAGATTAATTGCCTCCGCCGGCGTTACCATTTCATATTTCCTGCTCGTGGCCAGCAGGCTTATGAAGCCTTCCATAAATTTGAAAATGCCATCCTGTCTCTTCTGATGCTCACCGAAAGTTTCATAGTCCATACTGAGAGTTACCAGATTTTCATTCCTGGGCATGGTGTCCAGCCACTGAACATATTTCCGGGGAGTCAGCGGCCATGACTTCCAGTCTTTTTGCATGAACCGGAATGCGATGTCATCACTCAATCGATAGTTCCTGAAAAAAATCATCAGTCCATTTCTATCAACATGCTCATACAAATGATGAGGGCTCCTTCCTGCCAGTACAGAATCAACACCATCAGCGAAGATACAATCAAATTCCAGATCACGTACCTGTCGACCGATGTCGTCGGAGTAAATCAATTCCGTGTTCCGGAACACGGTCGGGTAGATTCCAAATAACTGGTAAACCTTTTCCTGGTGCATTTTCACCTGCACTGCGAATTCCTCAGGGCTCATCAGGCAAGCCAGTGAATGGTAATAAGTTTCAGCGAGGAAGGACACCGAACCGGTGGCTGCCAATTTCCTGAAACTTTCAATTACCGCTGGAGCAAAGTGCTCCATCTGCTTCAGGGCAACCCCCGAAATGGAGAATGTAATCCTGATGTTAGGATACTGCGATATCAGCTTGAGCAACAATTCATTTGCAGGCAAATAGCAGTCTCGCGCGACCCGGCGCATAATGATCTGGTTCATTCCGTCATCGAAATAATCGCGGTGGGTTCCAATATCAAAGAAGCTGAATTGACCGAGTCTTCTTGGTTGATGTACCTGAAAATAGATATTCAGGTAACGTATGTCAGTCACTGTTCGTGAGTTCATGATAAATGGTATTTATTTTCTTAGCTGCCCTGTCCCAGGTAATTCTCTTGCACTCTTCCCCGCTCTCCTTTTTAATGGTATTCTTAAGACTGTTGTATGTCAGCAGGTCACAGATGGCACTGGCCAACGCTTCCGTGTCCCAAAAGTCAACTTTAATGGCATGGTTAACGACTTCAGAAACACCGGACTGTTTGGAAATTATTACGGGCACTCCCGCCATCATGGCCTCCAAAGGCGTTAGTCCAAATGGCTCTGATACAGATGGCATAACATACACGTTGCTGATCGCCCAGACCTGGTCCACCTTGGCGCTGTTCAGAAATCCGGTAAAGTGAATGTGAGAAGATAATTTTAGCTCAGCGGCGTGCTCAATCATGGCCGGGAGCAGATCTCCGGATCCGGCCATCACGAAGTGCACCTGAGGAAATTTCTGCAGTACTTTCTGAGCCGCATCAATAAAATACACGGGGCCTTTCTGGTGCGTGATCCGTCCGAGGAAAGTCACCACAGGTCCGCCTACAGATGGAAGCATGTCCTTCGCCCTGACCTGCTTTACCATTACTCCATTGTGAACCACTTCTACCTTGGATTCCTCAATTTGGTACCTGGAAACAATAATGTCTCTTGTCAAGCGGCTTACGGCAATAACCCGATCAGCCGCATCCATCCCCTTGCGTTCGATATCGAATATTTCCGAATTGATATGATCACCACCCCTATCAAATTCTGTAGCATGAACATGAACGACCAGCGTCTTTCCAGAAACCCGTTTTGCTTCCATCCCGGCCGGGTACGTTAACCAATCATGGGCATGGATTACATCAAGGGTATCTCTAAAAACCCTATCAATTTATCTATAAATTTTGTTTCTTGAGAAAAAGGAGAAAATAGATGAACAACAAATCGAGAGGATTATTTGACGAGCAGTTTCGGTTGGATAAAATTGGTAAGCAAAACGACCCGT